>NZ_JARDJH010000070.1:0-3256 GCF_039907755.1 Pseudarthrobacter sp. CC12
GGGTTGGCCGCTATCTTTCCGCTTCAGCGGCGGCGACTCAGAAAACAATACCCGCACACAACCCCCACCGCAAATCGACCCAAGCTACACCCCTACACCCCCAGAAACCCCGGAAAACCGCGGTTTTCTTAGCCCTGGGCAGGGCTTTTTTCGTTTCGCAGGCAGTTCACCGGTTCTATGGAGTGGCTCACATCTGCTTCAGGTGGTCGCCGGCCACCCGGAGCGGCATCGAATGTTCCGCCGCCGGCTGCATGGCTCCAGAAGGTCTGGCCGCACGCTGCTGACGGTTCTACCCCGGCGACCCAGACAAGAGGTAAGGGCCTTGCCTCTCAGGGGCTGGTGCGGGCTGCCTCGTCGGTGCGGGCCTCGCTTGCGGTCCAGCTGCGCAGCAAGTTCATGGCGTCCGCGGACGGGGTGGCAGGCTCAGCGAGGTACGTCATGAGGACCAGGCCGGGAGTCGATGATATTTCGAGGGCTTCGTAGCCGAGGGTCATGTCACCCACGACGGGGTGGTGGATGTGTTTGGTACCCGTGGAGTGGCTCCGTACGGTGTGGCCTCCCCACCAGGTCCGGAACTCGTTGCTGCGGGTCGCGAGCTCGCCGGCCAGGGCCATCAGAGCTTTGTCGGTGGGATCCTGGCCGGCCAAGAGCCGCATTCCCGATACGGCTTCGAGTGCGATCGTCCCCCAGTCTCGGTAGAACACCCGGGAACGTTCATCCAGGAACATGTAGCGGGCGCTGTTCAGCACCGGCTTTCCTGCCGGGAAAAGGTCGGGGAACAATGCCCGGCCCAAGGGGTTGGACGCGACCGGGTCCCCGAGCCGGGTCATCGCGATCGCGGGAACGTCGCCCATTGCGTCGATCAGCTGGGCGACCCGCGGCGACACCCGTGGTTGGGGTTTTGTCTTGGGTGCCCGGCGCGGTCCGGTCGCCGCACGCGTCAGATCGAACAGGTGCGCGGTTTCAGCCTCGTTCAGTTGCAACGCCCGCACGAGGGCGAACAGCACACTCTCGGACACGCCGCTGAGGTCTCCGCGTTCCATCCTCGTGTAGTAGGCGGTGCTGACCCCGGCAAGCTGTGCGACTTCCTCGCGGCGCAGGCCGGGAACGCGGCGTTCCCCACCAAACGCGGTCAAGCCCGCCACCTCCGGGGTGATGCGGGCGCGCAGGGCGGTGAGGAATTTCTGCACGTCATTGCGGGTATCCATACCCTCAAGGCTAGGCCGGACCTCAGCGGGAGTGGGAGTCCCTGCGGTTACCCCCCGGCTTGGGACCCTTGCGGCCACCGGCTGTCCCTGCGGGGTGTCGAGGGCAGCCCCTGGGGGATAAAACCAGTGGCTCTCACCCGAGAGGGTTTCCTGCCTACCGTTGAAGGTATGACAAACAACGTGATCACGTTGAACAATGGCGTGGACCTTCCCGCTGTCGGGCTCGGTGTCTTCCAGACCCCACCCCACGAAACCACCACGGCCGTCGAGGAAGCATTGCGGGCCGGCTACCGCCTCATCGACACCGCTGCCGCGTACGGCAACGAGGCACAGGTAGGTGAGGGCATCCGCAACTCAGGGCTGTCCCGTGACGAGGTCTTTATCGAGACCAAAATCTGGATCAGCGACTACGGCTGCGACGCGACCCTTCACGGGTTCGAGAAGAGCGCCGCGAAGCTCGGCGTGGACCACATCGACCTGGTCCTGCTGCACCAGCCGCTGCCTTCAACCTCACGATCGATGCCTACCGTGCGCTAGAGGAGCTCCTCGCAGACAGCAAGAAGAACCTTCGACGACGCCACTTCGCGGACATCGCGGAGCCGCACGGCAAGTCCCCGGCCCAGATCATGCTCCGCTGGCACCTGCAAGAAGGCCGCGCCGCGGACCCGAGGCCGACTTCATCAACCTCACCGAGCACGCCTTCCCGATCCCCGAAGCCTGACCCATACACAACTTCTATTTATCTCTCTGACAGGAAACACACGATGGAATACACCCAACTCGGCACATCCGAGCTCAAAGTCAGCCGCCTCACCCTGGGGTGCATGAGCTTCGGGACCCCAAACCAGTTTCAGGACTGGTCCCTCGACGGCGAAGCGGCCGCGCCCCTGTTCCGTCAAGCCGTGGAACTGGGCATCAACTTCTGGGACACCGCGAACGTCTATGGCATGGGCAGTTCAGAAGAAATCGTCGGCCGGGCCATGCGCGAATACAGCAGCCGTGAGCAGACAATCCTGGCGACCAAGATCTACTGGCCGATGCACGAGGGCCCGGACGGCGGAGGGCTGAGCCGCGCGGCCATCCTGAAGCAGGTCGACGACTCCCTGGCCCGCCTCGGCACCGATTACGTGGACCTGATGCAGATCCACCGCTTCGACCCCGAAGTCGAGGTGGAGGAGACAATGGAAGCGCTGCACGACGTCGTCCAGGCCGGCAAGGTCCGCTACCTTGGCGCCTCATCGATGTGGGCCTGGCAGTTCGCCAAGATGCAGAGCGCGGCCGGGCAGAACGGCTGGACCAAGTTCGTCTCGATGCAGGACCAGTACAACCTGGTCCAGCGCGAGGAAGAACGCGAAATGCACAGTCTCCTCCTGGACCAAGGCGTCGGCAACATGGTGTGGAGCCCCCTCGGCGGCGGTATCGTCGCACGTCCCTGGGGAGACAAGTCCAGCACCCGGGCAGCGTCCACGCCGGGCCAGGATCAGTTCGGCCGGCCGCTGTTCCTCTACTCCGACAAAGCGATCGTCGACGCCGTCGAGCGCATCGCCACCGAGCGGGGCGTCGCGATGGCTACCGTCGCGCTGGCCTGGGTGCTGAAGAATCCGGTCGTCAATACCCCGATCATCGGGGCGACAAAGGCGAAGCATCTCACGGACGCGTTCGCAGCCCTTGAGTTCACGCTCAGCGACGAGGAAGTGGCCGCGCTGGAGGCTCCCTACACGCCCCGCGAGCCGACATTCTTCTAGCCAGCAACCAGCACCAGGAAGTGCCGGACCAGGCCGGTTCGGCAGACCACACGCCATGAAACCTTCGACCTGTGGCTGCCATGGACGCAAACCCCCAAGCCTGCGGCGTGCAGGGAAGCGGCTGGCGGCCGCCGCGGTGTATGCCTGGCTGGGAGGTGAGGGTCGACGGCGGGGCGCACCTTCCAGCCGTTGCCCGCCAGGACCGGGCGTGGGCATGGGTGGGTTGGTGGTTAAAGTCGAAGGGCCCTGACATTCCTTGTCAGGGCCCTTCGTAATGTATGTCCGGCGGTGACCTACTCTCCC
>NZ_JARDJH010000071.1:0-3242 GCF_039907755.1 Pseudarthrobacter sp. CC12
CCGCCCCCATAGAACGAGATGATGATGAAGGCGAGCACCACGTAGAGGGCCGTGGGGGGGGGGGCCGCCCCCCCCCCCCCCCCCGCCTCTATTTGCCTTGTGCGCCGCCGCGGTCGACCGCGGCGCAGGCAGCAGGACGGCCTCTTAGATGTCTGGCTGCCTCCTTCACGGCGGATCAGGGCTGGTTGTTGGCGGTCTGATCGGTTGGCTGATCAATGCCGGCGTGTCTGAGACCCCGCATCCCTCTGCGTATAAGAACAAGCGTGACAACCGTCCTTGTTACAGCTGCTGCTTGCTGCGGTTGCGGAACCACTGGAAGGTGCTGGTGCACCGGTTGCAGAAAATCCAGTAGGCGATGCCGGCGGCCAGCGACCCGGCCACTGCGAGGGGCCTGTTGATATCTGCCAGGGGCGGGTAGACGAGCCAGTGTACGAGGTAGATGTGCATGGAGGCGCTGGCCAGGATGGCGGCGGGCCGGGTCAGGACTCGCGGTACGGGGAGGGTGGGCAGCCAGGTGAGCAGCAGGATCCCGGCCATCATCGTGGCTTCCCGAGGGTTGTCTTCGAAGAAGCCCGGGACGGTTATGACCGTCAGCGCGGCGACCAGGCAGCGCTGCAGGAGGGTGCGCGAGCGTGCCACGACCCAGCCCAGGGCGAAGAGCCATAGTGCCGGGATGGTGTGCGGCACGTCCGGTTCCACGATCTCGTAGCGGGTGAGGAGCCCGGCGCCGAACAGTATCAGCGGGTAGAGGAACGGGTAGCGGCGTTCGGTGCGGTTGATCCAGGGGACGGCGAGCAGCGCTGACATGGCCAGGAGGATGTAGACAATGTCTTCGATAAACCAGAAATGCCATTGGGTGGTGACTTCCACGGGGCCGAGGATGGCGTTGAGGAGCACAATGTTGGCCAGGCTGTAGCGGTCGGTGACCAGGAACGCGAACGCGATAAACGCCATCGCGGGCACCACGATCCGCCCAATGCTGACGAGCTGGCGTCGAAGGCGGGGCATTCCTTGCCCGGACAGCTGGAAGCGGGCGAAGTTGTACCCCGCGGCCGCGATCAGCACATGGGCCATACCCTGCCACTCGAAAAGCCCGATGTGTGTGCTGACGATGAAGATGATGCCAACAGCGCGAAGGGCGATGCTCGTATCAATCGGCGCCACCGTCCGCTTGATGCCGGACCGGCGGGGCTGGCTTTCGGGTTTCGGCGCGGGTTGGAGTCTGCCGATGGGTGTGAGATGCCAGTCGGGGGGCAGGTGGCCCAGTACCTGTTCCAGCCGGACGGAGGCGGCCACGAAGGAGAGGGAGTCGCCGCCGAGCGAGACGAACGTCTCGGTGTCCTTGACTTCGGAGACCTCGAGGACATCCATGAATATCTGCTTCACCGTGAGGGTGTTCGCAGTGCTGCTTCGGGCCTCGTTGGACAGTCCCGTTGATGCCGGGTCGTTGGTCTCCGCCACGGTTCGCCCTGCGGCGGCCACATCGGGAAGCGCTTTGGCCGCCTTCGTCATCTCGGCAGACAGGGCGGTGACTGCGGGGTAATCAAGTTTGCCGCTGCCCAGACGGGGCAGTTCCTTGACAGCAACGAGGGTCAGGGCGGAGCGCGGCAGCCCCACGCCCTGAGCGAGTACCTTGGACAGAAGCTGGGTGTCCTGCTCACCCTCAACGGCTACGACCAGGCGGTCGTCGGTGCCGGTGCTGGCCGCGGCCACCCCGAGGTCGGCAAGCATGCGTTCGACCTGTCCCAGATCAACGCGCAGGCCCACGATCTTGACGAACCGGCTGCGCCGCCCCACAACTTGGTACAGGCCCGCGGCGTTCTTCCGCGCCAGGTCGCCGGTGCGCAGTTCGGTGATGGTTCGGCCCCGGGACAGGTCCTCGGGGGTTTCTGCGTAGCCGAGCATCACGTTCGGCCCGGTGTACACCAGCTCACCGTCGTGGAGGCCTTCGACGGGGTCGATGCGGAAGGAACCACCCGGCACGGGCAGTCCGATGGCTTCCGGATGGTCGGCGGCAAGGTGCGGGGGCAGGTAGGCCATCCGGGCCGTCGCCTCGGTCTGCCCGTACATGACGAACAGGTCCCAACCCTGCGCGCTGCCCAGTTGTGCGTAGCGGCGCACCTGGTCGGGGGCAAGGCGCCCGCCGGCCTGGGTGATGTAGCGCAGTTCCGGCAGATCCATGTCGCCGAAACCGACCCCTTCAAGAAGTTCGAATGTGTAGGGAACGGCGGCGAAGGATGTGCAGTGCTGCTGCCGGATCAGTTCCCAGAAACAAGGGTCGACGACGGACAGTCCGGTCAGCACCAGCGTGGCGCCTCGTGACAGGTGGCTGTTGATCACCGAGAGCCCGTAGCAGTAGGACATCGGCAAGGTGGTGGCGGCCCGGTCCCCGGCTGTGATGCCCAGGTACGAGGCAATCGATTCGGCATTCGCCTGGAGGTTGCGTTGGGAAAGACGCACCAGCTTCGGCGAACCTGTCGATCCCGAAGTACTCAGGAGCAGGGCAAGGTCCGGGTGCAGCTCGTGCCGGCTACCCTGATGCCGCTCCACCAGTGCGATTTCCCCATTGGCAGGACGGATGACGACGTCAGGATCGTAGGCTGCCACCAGTGAGTCCAAGGCCGTGGGTTTGTCTTCGGGAAGAAGGATCAACGGGTGTCCGCCGGCCAGGGCGGCCAGATACGCCACAAGTGATTCGATATTGTTTGACGCCGCAAGGGCCACCAGCCGCCGTTCTGTGCCAAGTCGTCGGGCGAAGGCCTCAACCCGTTCGGCCAATTCGTTGTAGGTCAGGGTCACCCGGTCGGTGATGATGGCAGGGGTATCTCCGTAGTCCGCCAGCCCCCAAGCGAAAGGCACCCCCGCGAGTTCGAGCTGCGTGGTCATTTCCCAAAGCTTATTAGGGTAGCCTCCCCTAAGCACAATCGGCGTTGCAAAGAGGTCCGGGAATGCCTGCGACGCCCGGGTTGGCGGAGGTTGTGGCAGTGGAACAACCATGCTGCATGACCAGCCGATGCCTTGTGTCGGCGCTTCGCAAATTTCCTCCCACAATCCATCCGCTGCTTGCCCTTCGGGTTGCCCCGGCTCCGTCGGGCACAGCTCCGCGATGCTCTGCCAGCAGGCAAAAAACGCCCGGGGGAGAGGGGAAGCTGGCCGGTCACCAAAGCCGCCCCGCTCACCGGATCCTCAGCAAAGGACGAGAGAAACCATGAACGATCGCATTGCACGCGCCGCCCTGACCC
>NZ_JARDJH010000072.1:0-3001 GCF_039907755.1 Pseudarthrobacter sp. CC12
CGCCGAACTCGCCCACATCGCAGAAGGCATCCAGGACTCCGGCACCACCCGCCAGGAAGCCGCCACCCTCCTCGCCGCACACTCGTGACCTCTCCTTTATGAAGTGGCATAGGGCCGGGCTCTGGAAGAATCCAGCGTCCGGCCCTTTGGTTTAAGTCACGTAGAATTGAGGCACTATGGCGAAATCCCCTGACTCCAGCAACTCCACCCCGGCGGGCTCCAGCGCGGTGAAGCGCGGCCTGTTCACGCGCAAGCCCAAGGAAGCGAAGGCCAAGAAGCCCAGCAGGCTCAAGCAGATCGGCGAGGTCTTCACCATGACCCGCCGCCACGATCCCATGGTTCCGTGGCTGATGCTTTTGGTGTTCCTCGGCGTCGTGGCCGTGAGCTTCCTGGTGGGTTTCTGGCTGGACAACTGGATCACGGGCTTGATCATCGGGATCCCGCTCGGCCTGCTGGCCGCTACGTTCATCCTGTCCCGCCGGGCCGAGCGTGCTGCGTTCGCGCAGATCGAAAACCAGCCCGGCGCTTCGGGCGCTGCCCTGGGGACGCTGCGCCGCGGCTGGATCACCGAAGACCAGCCCGTTGCCGTTAACCCGCGCACGCAGGATGCCGTGTTCCGCGCCGTAGGCCGTCCCGGCGTCGTCCTTGTCAGCGAGGGCCCCACCCACCGGGTGAAGCCCCTGCTCGATGCCGAGCGCAAGCGCCTTGCCCGCATCCTCCCCAACGTTCCGGTCCACACCATCCAGACCGGCCGCGGCGAAGGCCAGGTACCGCTGAGCCAGGTGGCCAAGCAGATGGGCAAGATGAAGAACGAACTGACCAAGCTCGAAGTGAGCACGGTCTCCAAGCGCATCGCGTCCATGGGTACCAGGCTTCCCATTCCCAAGGGCATTGACCCGTACAAAGCCCGTCCCAACCGCGGACGCTAGCTGGTAGAACGCCCCGGTACCGGCCCTGCCGGTGGCCGGGGCGTTTTTTTGCGCCCTCCCCGCCGCGCGCAGGGCTTCCGCTTTCTGCGCCTCCGCTGATCACACCACGACAGGACATGACCATGCCCCTCAGGACAACGATGATCCGCGCCTTCCGCATCCTCGCCGTGGCCGAGGCCTGCAGCTGGGCAGCACTCCTTGCCGGCATGTACTTCAAATGGATTGCCGGCACCACGGAACTCGGCGTCCAGGTGGCGGGCCCCATCCACGGCGCCCTCTTCATCGGCTACGGGGTTGCCGCGCTCATGCTGTGGCGCGTGCAGCGCTGGCCGTTCCGGGTGGCAGCGCTGGCCGGGTTCTCGGCAATTTTTCCGTTCGCCACCCTGTTGTTCGAACGCTGGGCCGGGCGCCGCAGGTACCTCACCGCAGTCGAAGCAGCGGACGCCGCCACGGCCCTCGAATCAAGCCGCGCCTAACGAATGGGACACCGCTGTGGAATCCGTTGAGCAGGGACTGACGGCACAGCCGTCCGACGCGGCGGAGGTGCGGGCCGCCGGTCACCCGCGGCGCAAGTGTACGGTGGCCGTTCTCTCCCTGCTGGGAGCAACGCTGTTCTGGGCCGGCAATTATGTGGTGGGTGCGGATGCAGTCCACAGCATCGACCCCCTCAGCCTGGTCTTCCTGCGGTGGGCCATTGCGCTGGTGCCGCTGCTGCTGATCGCCCAGCTGGTGGAGCGGCCGTCGTGGCGGGCGGTTCTGGCTGCGTGGCCGTGGCTGCTGGCGCTCAGCGTGTGCGGGCTGCTCGGCTACAACCTCCTCCTGTACTTCGCCCTGGAACATACCGATGCGTTCAACGCCTCACTGATCAACGCCTTCAACCCGGCACTGATCACCCTGGCGGCGGCGGTGTTCCTGCGCGAACGGCTCACGCCTTTGGCTGTGGCCGGCGTCGTGACGGCGCTGGCGGGCGTCCTCATCGTCATCAGCGGAGGGGACATGGGCCGGCTGGCCACTGCCGGTTTTGGCACCGGGGAAGTCTTGATGGTGGGTGCAGTGGTGGTGTGGACGGCCTACACGGTCGTCGGCCGCCTGGCACCGAAGGTCCCGCCGATTACGGCCACGGCCGTCCAGGCAGCCCTGGCTGTGGCCCTGCTGGCGCCCGTCCACCTCGCCAGGGGCGGCCTGGCCCTCCCCGCCACAGACAGTGGATTGGCGTCCTTGCTCTTCATCGCATTCTTTCCGTCGGTACTGTCCTACGTGCTGTGGAACCGCGCACTGACGGTCCTGCCGGCGGGAGGAGCAGGGGTGTTCCTCAACCTGATCACCGTCTTCACCGCCGTCCTGACCATGCTCGCCGGGTCCGTGCATACGGCCGCGCAGTTTGTGGGTGGCGCCATTGTGGTTGGCGGTGTGGTCCTCACGAACGCGCCGGCATTCCGGCGGCAGCAACGCGGGAGGCAACTGCCCCGCCGCTAGAACGCCGATACCTGCCGGCGGGTGGGGATCAGCGCCGGATGAGGAGCGTATTCATGGCCTTGTCGTGCAGGCCGCGCTGGTCCGGGTCGAAAATGACGGCGGGGATGACCAGGCAGAGGAGCACTGCCCTCACCAGGCCGGCCAACGGCCCGGGGGTGCCGCCGCCCGGCTTGATCACGGCTATGCCCATGATGCGGTGGCCGATGCTGTATCCGAGGGTTCCCACCAGCAGGGTCTGTTCGATGGCGAAGACGGCCAGGGTGGCCCAGGAATCGCCACCAAAGACAAAGTTGCTGATGAGCAGGGCGATACCCCAGTCGATCATGATCGCAACGATCCTCCGCCCTGCCCGGGCAATGGACCCGGGACCTGACTCCGGCAGGCCCAGGCGCTCCCCCGGATATTTGGAGATGCCGGAAGTGTCCGGTCCGGTGAGCCAGGAGCCTATGTCTTTGCGATCAACCACCGTCCAAGTTTACCGATCCGCGCGCCGGCGGCGCGCCCACACTGTGGATAGGGCCCTGTTGCCTCATTGCAATACCTCCGGGAGGACTAATACGTTGCCTCAAATGAGAACCTCCGTTTTCGCGTGATCG
>NZ_JARDJH010000073.1:0-2666 GCF_039907755.1 Pseudarthrobacter sp. CC12
TGTCAATGGCCAGTTGTTTCTGCCCACGGACGGCCACTAAAAGTGCCCACTGGTGGCCAGTAAAACTGCCCGGTTATGGCCAATAGATCTGCCCACTGATTGGTTCGGCGGGATTGGCCATCGTTGGGTTGGTCAGTTCAGTCGGGTGACTCCTTTTCCGGCGAGGGCTTGGGTGAGGCGGATGGAATCGCCGCTGGTTTGGCAGACGTGGGCGTGGTGCAGCAGCCGGTCAACGGTGGCGGTGGCGAGGGTTTTGGGCATGAGCTCGTCGAACCCGGCGGGGTGGAGGTTGGAGCTGATCGCGACGGACCGTTTTTCGTAGGCGGCGTCCACGACCCGGTAGAGGCCTTCGGCGGCGTCGGTGGCCACGGGCAGCAGGCCAATGTCGTCGATGACCACGAGTTCGGCGCGGAGGATCCGGGCGACGGCCCGGGTGACACTGTCATCGGTGCGGTGGGCGCGGATAAGGACACCGAGGTCCTCGAGCCTGAACCACGCGACCCGCATCCCGGCTTCGACGGCCTGCTGGCCGAGGGCTTCGAGGAAGAACGTCTTCCCCGTCCCCGAGGGCCCGCAGACGACCAGGTTTTCCCGCCGGCTGATCCATTCCAAGGTCCGGAGGGCTTGCTGGGTCGGGGCGGGGATGGAGGACGCTGCCTGGTCCCACGCCTCGAAGGTTTTTCCGGTCGGGAACCCAGCTGCTTTGCGGCGGGAAGCGAGCATGGACCGGGCCCGGCCAGCGGCTTCCTCGGTGAAGAGGGCTCTGATGACCTCGGCCGGTTCCCAGCGCTGGGCGCGGGCGGTCGCGATCAGGTCCGGTGCCAGCGCCCGGGCATGGGGCATTTTCAGGGACCGCATCAACGTTTCCAGGTCTGCCGGTAGCGGAGGGGCGGCGGTGTTGGGCGTGGTGACGGGGCTCATCGGGCCTCCTCCGGGGTGATCTTGGTCGTGGTGTTGGTTGCGGTGTTCAGAGCGGGGTTACCGATCGCGGCCCACGCACCTGTTCCCTGGGTCAGCGAGCTCGCTTCGTTGGCCGCGTGAGTGGTGGTGCGGCGGATGTTGGCGTTCAGGATCGAGGCGAGGTCCTGGTGCGCGAACCGGCCATGCAGGGCGGCGTCGCCGAGGGCGCGGTCGACCTGGTTGGTGCCGGCGATTTTGGCCAGCGTGACGGCTTCGGCCATTTTCACGTTCATCCGTGCCGTTCCGGCCGCGGCGGCCTCGATCAGCCAGGTTCTGGCGCCTTCGCCGATGGCCAGGAACGCGGCCTCGTCCGCGCTGCGGGCCCTGACCTCGTAATCGCCGGGGACCCTGGTCCGGGTTCCGGGGAAGTGTTCGTCGTTGATGGCGGGGCTGCCGGGCCGGGCCCGGTCGTGGCGGGCGACTTCGACCGGACCACCGGCGCCGTGGTGGACGATGATGACCTGCTCGCCGGGCCCGGTCCCGTGGGTTCGGACGAACACCCGGGCCCCGAGCAGGTGGGCCGGGACAGAGTACTGGGCGTTTTCGAAGGTGACCATCGGGGTGTTCTCCGGAACCATGCGGGCCAGACCGAACGCGACCGTGTGAGCAGTATCCGGGATCCGGTGCAACCGCGGGGCTTCCTCGGCGAGCATGGCCGCGGGCTTCCGCCGCGTCGTCCGGTGCTCACGGTGATTGACCTCGTCCATGAACGCCTGGCAGGCGGCCTCGACTTCGGCGAACGTGGCGTATTCGTCGCGGAGATTGGTGTCTTTGGGCACGAGGTCGGCCTTGGCGAGTTTCACGGACGCTTCGACTCCGCCTTTGGTTGCCGGGTCCGCGGGCTGGCAGGTCAGCACGGTCACCCCGTAGTGCCGGGCGAAGTCCAGGGTCTGCTGGTTCCGCACCGGGACCCCGGCAACATGGGCGGTGGTGACGGTCTTCTCGTTGTCCGTGAGTACATACGTTGGTGCTCCGCCGAGGATTCGGAAGCACCGGTCCAGGGCCGCGAAGACGCTCGGCGCCGTCCGGTCTTTGAGCGGGATCACGATGCGGAAGCGGGAGAACGCCAGCCACGCCACGAAAAGGATGGTCTTCACCCCGCCGATCCGTGGCCCGTCGCCGAAGTCGTACTGCAGCCACATGCCCGGTTCGGTGATCCAGGGCCGGTGGACGCGGGTGTGACCCAGCCGCCATGCCGCCTTGACCTGAGCGATCGCCCGTCGGGTGGAGCGTTCCGAACCCGTATAGCCCAGCGCGAGGAGCTTTGCGTGGGCCTTATCGGCCCGGATCCGGCCCTTGGAGGCCTCCACCCATTCTTCGATCTTAGGCAGGTACGGGTCGGTGACCCGGCCCCGGGCCGTTGGTTCCCCGATCGGCCGGCCGGCGTCCCGGGCGGCGACGTGTTTGGCAACGGTGTGGTGCGAGCAGCCCGTGAGCTCCGCGGTGGCGCGCAACGATCCGGTCAGATCGTAGGCAGCAAGAATTTCCATGATTTCTCCGTCAGACTTCATACAGGGCCTCTTCCTGGTTCGCTTGGTGCGCTTAGACACCGTCATCAAACCCCAGGGAGAGGCTCCCGCCGCTTAAGGCGCGGTCGGTTCAGTAAAAGAAGTGGGCAGATCTCATGGCCACCATCGGGCAGTTTTACTGGCCGTCAGTGGGCACTTTCGTGGCCGCCTATGGGCAGTTTTTCATGGCCGCTAACA
>NZ_JARDJH010000074.1:0-2640 GCF_039907755.1 Pseudarthrobacter sp. CC12
TGGCAGATAGCGTGAGTTGGTACTCGTGTTCCGGGTTGTTGGTATTGCTGTTCCGGTGAGTTGGTACTGTCGTGGTTTGTGGGTGCTGCGCTGTGGGTGAGGCGGTGCACTGGGCGCCGCCTTTTCCTATGTGAGGAGGCAGCATGGCCGATTTCAAGGCCATTATGACCTTGGCTGTTGCTGGTCGGAGCTATGACGAGATCGTCGCGGTGGCGGGGTGTTCCCGCCGTGACGTGGCCGCGGCGAAGAAGACGATTGCGGCTTACGGTTTTACCGCAGGGCAGATCGGGGCGATGTCCCCGCAGGAGATCGCCCGGTTGTTTCCGGATGGTCGTAAGAGGGTCACGGAGTTATACGAACGCCCGGATTTTGATCGGGTGCTGGCTTCGATGCGGGAGAACCGGCACTTCACTCTCCAGCAGGCCTGGAGCAGGTACTTGGTCTCGAGTGCCGCGAACGGCGGGAAGAAGTACGGGTATTCGCAGTTTTGCGCCCTGTTCGCCGAGCATGCCCGCGTGACCGATGTCGTGGCGACGCTGCACCACGAGCCGGGCCGGGCGATGCTGGTGGACTGGGCCGGGGACACCCTGGGGGTTGTGGATGCGGTCACCGGGGAGGTGACCGGGGTCTATCTGTTCGTGGCTGTGCTGCCGTATTCCGGGGCGGTGTTCTGCCATGGGTATACGGACATGACATCGGCGTCCTGGATTGCCGCCCATGTGGCGGCTTTCTCGTTCTATGGCGGGGTCCCGCAGCTGGTGGTCCCGGACAATCCGGCGACCTCGACTCACCGGCCGAAGCGGGGCGAGTCGGCCCGGGTGCTCAACGCCCGGTATCAGCAGCTGGCCGAGCATTATTCGACGGGGATCGTGCCGGCCAGGGCGAAACGGCCCCGCGATAAGGCTGCGGCCGAGTCGGCGGTGAACGTGGTGAACAAGCGGGTGATCGGCTATCTGGCCGAGGAGGTCTTCACCACGGTGCAGGCCCTGAACGAGGCGATCGGGGCCCGGCTGGTGGAGATCAACGAGCGGATTCCCCGGGCCGATGGCAGCACCCGGTGGGAACGGTTCACCGCCGATGAGTCCGGCCTGCTCCAGGCGCTGCCGGCCGACGGGTTCGACTCGGTGGAATGGAAGCAGCTCAAGGTCGGACGGAATTACCACGTCAGCTGCGATTCCCAGCATTACTCGGTGCCCTACACCTACGCCGGGCAGCTGCTGCGGGTCCGGGTCACCTCCACGACAGTGACCGTCTTCGACGGGGACCAGGTCATCTGCGAGCATGTCCGGCGGCTGGGCCGGAAGGGCCAGTATTCGACCGATGTCGCGCATGCCCCTACCCGGCACCGGGGTATCGACGGGCTGTGGTCCAAGCGGTGGTTCACGGACCGCGCCCGGGGCTTCGGGCCAGCCACCGAGGCGGTCATCGCCGGGATCATCGACCGGCACACCGTGGAGGCCCAAGGGTACCTGGACTGCCAGAACATCCTGGAGTCCCTGGGCAAGCGGAACAAGGCCCGCCTGGAGGCCGCCTGCCAGGTCCTGCTCGACACCGGTCAGGGCCCAGGAACTTACAGCACGATCAAACGGATCATGGCCACCATCGACTCCGACACTAAAAAACCCAAAACAATCACACCGGCGGCGGCCACCCGCAAACCCGCCGGCGGTGCCGACCCCGGCGCAGGCATCCAGGCGGCGGTGCACGTGCGCTCGGCCGAGCACTACCGGCGCGACGGACAGGGAGGCCAGGGCTGATGTTCACCAGCGAGGACCACGAGAAATTCCGGACCCTGCGCATCGCGCACCTGGCCTTGCGGTTCGAGGAACTAATCACCGACGAGGCCAATGACGAGCTCACTCCCGAGCAGATCTTCCTCACCGCAGTGGACGACGCCCTCCACCAGCGCCGGGCCCACAGGATCGACAAGCTCATCCGGGCCGCCAGGTTCCCGATCCCGCAAGCATCGGTCGCCGAGATCAACTACCAGGAAGGACGCGGGATCACCCCGGTGCGGATGAAGCGCTACGCCGCCCACCAATGGCGCCAGGACCCCACGAACCTCCTGGTCATCTCACCAACCGGTGGAGGCAAGACCTACCTGGCCTGCGCGATCGGGATCGCCGCCTGCCAAAGCGGACACACCGTCGCCTACACCCGGATGGACGACCTCGCCCGCCGGCTGGTCATCGCCCGCGGTGACGGCATCGGCCACCAAAAGCTGCTCAACGAGCTCTCGGACGTGGACCTGCTGGTCATCGATGACTTCCTTACCGTGGGCATCGACCCCGAAGCGGCCAACGACCTCTTCGCGGTCCTGGCCAACCGGGAACACCGCCTGCCCACGCTCATCGCTTCCCAATCCGGCCCGGCCTACTGGGTCGAGGCCCTGCCGGACCGGGTGGCCGCGGACTCGATCGTGAACCGGCTGGCAAACAATGCACGCCAACTCAACCTCGGCGACGTGGACATGCGACGACTCCGCGACGATACGGCCCGAGCGCAACCGGGCCACTGGGAATAGACCCCAACCAGGACATGGTGCCGGCCCCGAGCGGACAAGCGAAGGGCCGGTACCAATTTCCCGGAACCCCAGTACCAACTACCCAGACCAGCAGTTCCAACAAAAGCTATCTGCCA
>NZ_JARDJH010000075.1:0-2635 GCF_039907755.1 Pseudarthrobacter sp. CC12
ATGTCAATGGCCATTAGTTTCTGCCCACGGGCGGCCAGTTGATGTGCCCGCTGGTGGCCAGTAAAACTGCCCGGTGATGGCCAGTAGATCTGCCCACTGATTGGTTCGGCGGGATTGGCCATCGTCGGCTTTGGTTAGTTCAGTTGGTTGACTCCTTTCCCGGCGAGGGCCTGGGTGAGGCGGATGGAATCGCCACTGGTTTGGCAGACGTGGGCGTGGTGCAGGAGACGGTCCACTGTGGCTGTGGCGAGGGTTTTGGGCATGAGCTCGTCGAAGCCGGCCGGGTGAAGGTTCGAGGAGATCGCGACGGAGCGTTTTTCGTAGGCTGCGTCCACGACCCGGTAGAGTCCTTCGGCGGCGTCGGTGGCCACCGGCAGGAGCCCGATGTCGTCAATGACCACGAGTTCGGCGCGCAGGATTCTGGTGACGGCGCGGGTGACGCTGTCGTCGGTGCGGTGGGCGCGAATGAGGGCTCCGAGGTCTTCGAGTCTGAACCAGGCCACGCGCATGCCGGCTTCGACTGCTTGCTGGCCGAGGGCTTCGAGGAAGAACGTTTTCCCGGTGCCGGAGGGTCCGCAGAGGACGAGGTTTTCCCTGCGGGTAATCCATTCCAGCGTGCGCAGTGCCTGCTGGGTCGGTGCCGGGATGGAGGAGACTGCCGGGTCCCAGGCGTCGAAGGTTTTCCCGGTGGGGAATCCTGCTGCTTTGCGGCGGGTGGCGAGCATGGACCGGGCCCGGCCCGTGGCTTCCTCGGTGAAGAGTGCTTTGATGATCTCGGCCGGTTCCCATCGCTGGGCACGTGCGGTCGCGATCAGTTCCGGTGCCAGGGCACGGGCGTGAGGCATTTTCAGTTGCCGCATCAATGCTTCTAGCTCGGCCGGCAGCGGTGGGGCGGTGGTGGTGACGGGGCTCATTGGTTTTGCTCCTCCATCGTCGTGGCGGGTCTGGTGCCGAGGTCGGCCCACGCGCTGGTGCCCTGGGTCAGGGAGCGGGTTTCGTCCGCGGCGTGGGTGGTGATGCGTCTGACGTTCGCGTTCAGGATCGATGCCAGGTCGCCGTGGGCGAAACGGCCATAGAGTGCTGCTTCGCCCAGGGCCCGGTCCACCTGCTCGGTCCCGGCGATCTTGGCCAGGGCCACCGCTTCTGCCATCTTCACGTTGATCCGGCCCGTCCCGGCCGCGGCGGCTTCGATCAACCACGTGGCTGCGCCCTTGCCGATGCCGAGGAACTCGGCCTCGTCGGCGGTGCGGGCCTTCACGGCATAATCGCCCGGGATTCGGGTCCTGGTCCCGGGGAAGTGCTCATCGTTGATGGCCGGGCTGCCGGGCCTGGCCCGTTCGTGCCGGGCGACCTCGACCGGGCCGGCGGGGCCGTGGTGGACGATGATGACCTGCTCGCCAGGGCCGGTGCCATGGGCGCGGACGAACACCCGGGACCCGAGCAAGTGCGCCGGGACGGAATACTGGGCGTTCTCGAACGTCACCATCGGGGTGTTCTCCGGAACGATTCGGGCGAGCCCAAACGCGACTGTGTGTGCGGTCTCCGGGACCCGGTGCAAACGGGGTGCTTCCTCGGTCAGAACCGCAGCCGGTTTGCGCCGGGTCACCCGGTGCTCGCGGTTGTTCATCTCGTCCATGAACGCTGCGCATGCTGCTTCGAGCTCAGCGAACGACGTGTATTCGGCCCGGAGATTGGTATCAGTGGGCACAAGGTCGGCCTTGGCCAGCTTCACCGATGCCTCGACCCCGCCCTTCGTGGCAGGATCGGCGGGCTGGCAGGTCAGCACCGTGACTCCGTAATGCCGGGCGAAGTCCAGGGTTTGCTGGTTCCGCACCGGTACCCCAGCAACATGGGCGGTGGTCACTGTCTTCTCGTTATCGGTCAGAACATACGTCGGCGCCCCACCCAGGATCCGGAAACAGCGGTCAAGCGCTGCGAAAACGCTCGGCGCGGTCCGGTCCCTTAACGGGATCACGATCCGGAACCTGGAGAACGCCAACCAGGCAACGAACAGGATGGTCTTCACGCCGTTGATACGCGGCCCGTCGCCGAAGTCGTACTGCAGCCACATGCCAGGCTCCGCGATCCAGGGGCGGTGGACGCGTGTGTGACCGAGCCGCCAGGCAGCCTTGACCTGCGCGATCGCGCGGCGGGTGGAGCGCTCCGAACCCTGATAACCCAGGGCGAGGAGCTTCTCGTGGGCTTTATCGGCGCGGATTCTGCCCTTGGACGCCTCGACCCATTCTTCGATCTTGGGCAGGAACGCGTCAGTGACACGGTCGCGAGGTGCTGGTTCGGCGATGGGCCGGCCCGCATCTCGGGCCGCGACATGCCTGGCAACAGTGTGGTGCGAGCAGCCCGTCAGCTCCGCGGTTGCCCGCAACGATCCAGTCAGATCGTAGGCAGCGAGTATTTCCATGATTTCTCCGTCAGACTTCATACAGGGCCTCTTCCTGGCGAAATTCGATGCGACTAGACACCGTCATCAAATCCCGGGGAGAGGCCCCCGCCGCTTAAGACGCGGCAGGACAAGTAAGGAAGTGGGCAGATCTCATGGCCACCGATGGGCAGTTCTACTGGCCGTCAGTGGGCATTTTCGTGGCCGCCTATGGGCAGTTTTTCATGGCCGCTAACA
>NZ_JARDJH010000076.1:0-2338 GCF_039907755.1 Pseudarthrobacter sp. CC12
GCGTGGATGTGGGTTTCGGTGACGGCCACGATCTTCATGCCGTTCTTCTCAGCCAGCTCCTGGTAGACCGCGATGTCCCGGCGGCCGTCAACAACAACGGCGGTGCCGTTGGCCTGGCAGCCGATCAGGTAGCTGGCCTGGGCGAGGTCTTCATCGTAAATACGCTCGATAAGCATCTGGTGCTCTCCTTCATTGTGAAAGGGGATTGGAAGGTTGTTCTGAATCCAGTATAAATACCACTGGGGGTATCCTGCAAGCGGGTTGCCTTGTCGTATTTCCTGCGGAAAAGCCGGCGCAGACCTGCCGGGGCATGGCCCGGCCGTCCGGGTCGGTTTTTTCGGGGCTTGTTGATAGGTGACGGGGTGGCCTGCCCGGTACCACTCGGTGATCCCGCCGGCCACGTTGACCGTGGCGTATCCGCGGTCCATGAGGATCCGCGCGGGCCTGGCTGCTCCGCTTTCCCGACCCGCACAACAGGTAGAGCGTTGTGTTGGGCAGGTCGGCGAGCCGGGAGGGCAGTTCATCCAGGGGAATGTTCAAGCTCCCCGGTACATGCGCGGTGGCATGCTCTTCCCGGCTCCGGACGTCCACCACTGTGGCGCGGGGCCACACCGTGGCGAGTTCGTCTGCGATGACAGTGCGGAACGCGTGCTGGCCCGTCATGGTGTCAGGCGTGCTGGTGTCCGGCCTCGGCGCGGAGTGTGTCCATGTCCAGGTTCTTCACGGCCTGGATGACTTCCTCGAGGCCGGCGGCGTTGAGGGCCCCGGGATGGGAGAAGACCAGGGTCTTGTCCTTGAAGGCCATCAGGGTGGGGATGGAGGTGATGCTCGCCGCTGCGGCAAGGGCCGGTTCCGCTTCGGTGTCCACCTTGGCAAAGGTGATGTCCGGGTGCCGTTCGGCGGCGGCGCCGTAGGTGGGGGCGAACATGCGGCAGGGGCCGCACCAGGCTGCCCAGAAGTCGACGAAGACGATGTCGTTGTCCTCCAGGGTCTGGGCGAAGGATTGGTTGGTGATGTCGATGGTTGCCATGATCTGTCGTGTCCTTTCGGGCGGGGGTGGGTGCCCTGCGGCGGGGGCCTAGGTGGTGGGAAGTCCGGCGCGGGTCCAGGCGGTCATGCCGCCGGCCATGGTGTCCGCTTTGTAGCCGGCGCCGTTGAGGGCATCGGCGACGGCGGCGCTGCGGTTGCCGCTGCGGCATACGGCGATCACGGGGACGGCCGGGTCCAGCTCGCCCAGGCGGGCCTGCAGTTGGCCCATGGGGATGTGCAGGGCGCCGGGGATCATGCCCTCGGCGACCTCGAAGTCCTCGCGGACGTCGAGGATCCTGGCGGCGTTGCGGCGCTGGTCGGTTTCGGTGATGGTGATTTCAGCCATGGGGGTTCTCCTTCGAAGTGGTTTTGGCTGGGTGTGTGGAAGTGGTGCTTGGCTAGCGGACGGTTTCGCCGGCCTGGCGCCAGGCGGCCATGCCGCCTCGCACCGAGTAGGCGTCGTAGCCCTTGGCGGCGAGGAGTCGCGCTGCCGAGGCTGAGCGGACTCCGGAGGCGCAGACGGCGATTACGGGACGGGTTTTTTGGATGCCGGCGGTGCTGGTCTGCAGTCTGTCAAGGGGGACGTGCTTGGCTTGCGGTGCCCGGCCGGTCCGCCATTCCTGGGCTGACCTGACGTCGATGAGCGTGGCTCCGGAACCCAGGAGGTCCTTGGCCTGCGCTACGGAGATTGTCTTGTAGGGCTTGCTGAAGGCCTTCTTGAGGGAATCGATCAGTCCCATGGTGGTTCTCCTTCGGGTGGGTTGGGCTAGGCGGTGACGGTGCTGGCGGTGACCCACGCCGCGACGGCGAAGATGAGGACCGCGAACGAGATACGGATGTGCTTGTCGTGCAGGTGGCGGGCAAGCCGGGCGGCAACGATGGATCCCACGATGGCCGGGATGGCGAACGCCAGGGTGGTGGCCCAGTCGATGGTGTAGCCGGCCGCGTGGGCGCTGAACCCAGCGGCGGAGTTGATCACGATGATTGCCAGGGATGTTCCGACGGCCTGTTTCATGCGCAGGCCCAGGAAGATGGTCAGTGCGGGGGTAATGAGGAAGCCGCCGCCCACGCCAAGCAGTCCGGTAAGGAACCCGACCAGCAGTCCAACGCCCACGGCCTTTGGAGCGCAGGAGCGGAAGGCCCGGTGCGGCCCGGTGCTGCATGACCCTTCGCTCTCGCGGGGCTTGCTGAGCATCCGGATACCCGCGGCCACCATGATCACGGCGAATGCCAGCATCAGGATGTTCGGATCCAGCAGCTTGCCCACTGCCGCGCCGCCCCAGGCCGCCGGGATACCGGCGGCCCCGAC
>NZ_JARDJH010000077.1:0-2141 GCF_039907755.1 Pseudarthrobacter sp. CC12
GCCGCTGGGCCATCGTTAGCTCCATGAAAACGGGCATAACCTGCACCCGCTGCCATCACCCTTAACCACGCCGCTACGCGGAGGTTTTCAAATGAGGCAACGAATCCGGCAACGCGGAGGTTTTCAATGAGTCAACGCGCGGCATTGCGCTCAGCAAGCGTTTGCCCGATCATGTGGATTGGCGGTGTTCTTCAACCTTGTTGGGGGGAAGGCTGTACTGAGTCTTCGTCTCGGGGGGCATTCGTCAGGGGGTCCGGCTCCCGGTCTCAGCACGTCTGGAGGCGGGCCCCCACCTTAACGGTCTCAGTCCGTGGCATCGCGGCCCGGACAACGCGAAAGGCGGCCACCGGTTGAACCGGTGGCCGCCTTTCGCTGCTTCAATGCTCCTGCGGGGCAGGCCGCAGACTAGACGCCGTAGTAGAGCTCGAACTCGTAGGGGTTCGGGCGCAGGGACAGCGGGCGGATCTCGTTCTCGTACTTGTACTCGATCCAGGTGTCGATCAGGTCCTGGGTGAAGACGCCGCCGGCCTGCAGGAACTCGTTGTCCTCGCGGAGGGCCTCCAAGGCTTCCTCGAGGGTGCCCGGAGCCTTGGGGATGTCCTTGGCTTCCTCGGCGGGGAGCTCGTAGAGGTCCTTGTCGATGGGAGCCGGGGGCTCGATGCGGTTGCGGATGCCGTCAATGCCGGCCATCAGCTGGGCAGCGAAGGCCAGGTACGGGTTGGAGGAGGGGTCCGGTGCGCGGAATTCGATGCGCTTGGCCTTGGGGTTGGAACCCGTGATGGGGATACGGATACCGGCGGAGCGGTTGCCCTGCGAGTAGACCATGTTGACCGGGGCCTCGAAGCCCTTGACCAGGCGGCGGTAGGAGTTCACCGTCGGGTTGGTAAAGGCCAGGACGGCGGAGGAGTGCTTGAGCAGGCCGCCGATGTACCAGCGCGCGGTGTCGGACAGGCCGGCGTAGCCCTTCTCGTCGTAGAACAGCGGCTCGCCACCGTTCCACAGTGACTGGTGGCAGTGCATGCCGGAGCCGTTGTCACCGAAGACCGGCTTCGGCATGAAGGTCACGGACTTGCCCCAGGCGTCAGCGGTGTTCTTGATGACGTACTTGAACTTCTGCAGGTCATCGGCAGCGTGGGTCAGCGTGGTGAACTTGTAGTTGATCTCGGCCTGGCCGGCGGATCCAACTTCGTGGTGGCTGCGCTCGACCTCGAGGCCGGCTTCGTCCAAGGCAACGCACATGGCGTCGCGCAGGTCAGCCTGCTTGTCGGTGGGGGAGACCGGGAAGTAGCCGCCCTTGACCGGGGTCTTGTAGCCCAGGTTGCCGCCCTCTTCCTCGCGGCCGGTGTTCCAGTGGGCTTCTTCGGAGTCGATCTTGTAGAAGCTGCCCTCGGGGGAGGACTGGTACTGGACGTTGTCGAACACGAAGAATTCGGCTTCGGGAGCGAAGAACGCGGTGTCGGCGATGCCGGTGGAGGCCAGGTAGGCCTCGGCCTTTTCGGCTACGCCGCGGGGGTCGCGGTGGTACGGGTCGCCGGTGCGCGGGTTGACGATCGAGAAGTTCAGCGCGAGGGTCTTCTCCATGCGGAAGGTGTCCAGGAACGCGGTGGTGACGTCCGGGATCAGCTGCATGTCAGATTCGGCGATGCCCTGGAATCCGCGGATGGAGGAACCGTCGAAGAGCTGTCCGTTGACGAAGAAATCAGCGTCGACACTCTTCGCCGGGACGTTGAAGTGCTGCTGGACACCCGGAAGGTCGGTGAAGCGGATATCGACGAACTTTACATCTTCGTCCTTGATGAACTTGAGGACTTCGTCCGCAGTCTTGAACATCTATGCTCCTAACGCATATGTAAATATGGCATGCACGCCACGTGATCCAGCGCAATCCAAAATCAGGGAGAACGCCTGTTGTCCCTGTCGCGTGTACCTGCCGGGGGGATTGCTTGAAACTTCTAACAGACTATGGATCCGGGATTTCCCGTCCGTGTCCGCATTGTTTCGGGCAGGTTACAGAATGCCCTTCTGTGACCACGGTATCGTCCGTCCACACTGTGGTCGAGCCCTCGCGTTGACTCATTGAAAACCTCCGCGTTGCCGGATTCGTTGCCTCATTTGAAAACCTCCGTGTAGCGGCGTGGTTA
>NZ_JARDJH010000078.1:0-1616 GCF_039907755.1 Pseudarthrobacter sp. CC12
CACAGTGAACTGCTCAATCTCGGCTGGGCAGTGGCAAAAAAGACCGTGCTGAAGTTGATGCGGACACTCGGCCTTCTATGCAAAGTCCGACGCAGGAAGCGCTACAACTCCTACCAAGGCGAGGCAGGCATCATCGCACCCAACCTCCTGAACAGGAAGTTTGACGCCGCTGCCCCAAACCAGAAGTGGGTCACCGACGTGACCGAGTTCAGTGTCGGGGACCGCAAGCTCTACCTCTCGCCTGTCATGGACCTCTTCGACCGGCAGATTATTGCCCACAGCATCAGCACATCCCCGAACCTGGATCTAACTAACAACTCCTTGCGGGCAGCCCTGACATGCTTGGAGCCCGGGCAGCAACCCCTCGTGCATTCCGACCAGGGGTTCCAGTACCAGCACATCTCGTGGCGGGGCCTCTTGGCGAACGTCGGCGCAGTCCAATCAATGTCCCGCAAAGCCAACTGCTACGACAACGCCGTGATGGAAAACTTCTTCGGACACCTCAAGGAAGAACTCTTCCACCGTGTCCGCTTCCTCAGCATCGACGCACTCACCACGGCGCTGCACGAGTACATCCGCTGGTACAACACCGAAAGAATCTCCACCAAGCTCAAGGGTCTGAGCCCTGTGCAGTACCGTGCGCAAGTTCTTGCGGCCTAAGTCCTATTGAGCCGAACTTTTACGGCCCGGCCTGCTGTCCCTGTTAATCAGCGACTGTAAGGCGGGCAAGTGTGGTTGTTGGCAGTCCTAAGGCAGTCAGTGAAGCATGAATTTGATAACCCCCGGGCACGAGCCCATCAAGTTCGGGGTTATTTAGCAAGGTTGGAAGGACGGTTTGTTGCCCCGGGCCTAAGGGAGGCAGTTGAGCCACCTTGCCGTGGGCGTACCAGCCGTTTCCGATCCTGTTTCCTTCATGGTCGAGAACGATTCCCTGGACGTGGCCATGGTCTTCTTCGCTCGGATTCCAAGGGCTGGCGGAGTCATTGATTAGGACGACGGCAATTTCCGGTGGTGAACCCTTTGTCAGGGTGAAGTTTGGTTTTGACCACTCCAGGCGCAACCCTTGTCGCCGCGACTCCTGCACCGGGATTGGGAGATAGCTCGCGGGACTGGCGAATTGCCATCCGTTCCTGTCGCGATGCAACTGCACAAGAACCCATCGACCCGGGCTTGCTTGATCGGGCGCGCCAAGTACAAGCACCTCCAGTGCCCAAGAAGGGTAGGAAGTTTGCAGGCGTCTCCAACCTCTCAGGGGGAAATCGTCCAATGCCCGGGGCGGGAGCACTTTCTCCGCCCCAAACCAGCGCGAGACGATCTCATCCCAGCTCACTCCAACTTCGTGGAGGGTGGAGCGCTCAACCTCCCATGGTCCGAGCTGAACCATCAGCAACTCTGAATTCTTGTTCCCCATGGCACTCATTCTGCCCCAGCTAACCTGGCTGCAGCTTGTCCATGTTAGGAACCCTCCACGGGAGAAGCGACCCACACGGCGGCGCCTGCCGAATAAGCGAAGAAGTCCCCGTCCCAAGTGGGGCGAGGACTTCTTCGAGAACCGCAGCTAAGCCCTTAGAGTTGACCTCGTACATTTACGAGTCCAACTTTCGGGGACCAGTTCA
>NZ_JARDJH010000079.1:0-1566 GCF_039907755.1 Pseudarthrobacter sp. CC12
ATCAACCGCCTCAAGCGCGCCCAGGGCCAGCTCGCCGCCGTTACCCGGATGCTCGAGGAAGGCCGGGACTGCAAGGACATCGTCACCCAGCTCGCCGCCGTGTCGAAGGCCCTTGACCGTGCCGGTTTCGCCATCATCGCCACCGGGCTGGAGCAGTGCATCGTCCAAAAGGATGCAAGCATGGACACAAAGGACCTGGAGAAGCTCTTCCTCTCCCTCGCCTAACCAGCCCGCCTCAACAGCGGCGCGTGACTACTTCGAGGAGCCCCATGACGTACACCCTGGCCACCACTGTTTTCCTTCCCTGGGCCGAAGCCCTGGAGCGCACCCGTGAGGCCCTCGCGGCGCAGGGCTTCGGGATCCTGACCGAAATCAACGTCCGCTCCACCTTCGAAGCCAAGCTCGGCGCCGAAGCCGCGGACGCCATCGGGGATTACGTCATCCTCGGTGCCTGCAACCCCGCCCTTGCCAGCCGCGCCCTCGCCGCTGAACCGGAAATGGGTGCGCTGCTGCCCTGCAACGTGGTGGTCCGCCGGAAAGCCGGTGCCAACGAGACCACCGTTGAGGCCATCGACCCGCAGACCATGGTGCAGCTCAGCGACGCCCCTTCCGTCAAGGAAGTGGCGGACGACGCCGGCACCCGTCTCCGCAAGGCCCTCGCCGGCCTCGGTGAGGCAGCGGAGTAAATGATGCCAATGAGCCAAACGACCGCAGAAGCCACGAAAGCAGGCAACGGCAAGGGCCTTCTCATTCACGCCGCCGGCCCGCTTGAACCGGACACCCTTGCCGGGATACTTCGCAGCGCCTCCAACGCCCGAGCAGCACTCCACCCTGGAACAGGCATTGAAGTGGTTGTCCAGGGGCCAGGCGTCAAACTCCTCGCCGCAGGCTCCCCAGCCACCGAAGCTATCAACGACGCCCGGCAACTGGACGTGAGCATCCTCGCCTGCGGCAACAGCATGCGCTCAGCCGGCCTGGAAGAAAAAGACTTCATCCCCGACATTGCCACAGTTCCCGCGGCAATCGCCCACCTGGCCCAGCGCCAATGGGACGGCTGGGCCTACGCCAGGCTCTAACACAGGTGGGTCTGCGGACGCCTCCGCGCAGCGACCAACACAGCGAGTCAGATCATGCTGACATGCAAACGGTGCGGGCGACTTCGGATAAACCGTGTCGTTACGTGCAGAAGCTGACTGCGCAAACCGCCTCCCGGATTCGAGGGTATGGCTGGTGGGAATTGGCTGATCAGTATTTCTCTGTTCGAAGGTCGCTTCTGTGCAGTACTGCTGTTTTCAAACGAAGTCAGGCTTCATTCAGGAGCTTGCTTAATCAATGGCGTTACGTGCGGGTATTCGGTCGCGCGCCAGCCGTGCTGTCTATAACTTTCAGGGGGTGGAACGCTTGCAGTTGAACGTTTACATCGCCAGCGCTTCGGACGGGGTTTTCACGATCAAGGCAGTGCAGATGCCGGAGCTGTCCGCTCAGGCGCGTGTCAATGGCCAGTTGTTTCTGCCCACGGACGGCCACTAAAAGTGCCCACTGGTGGCCAGTAAAACTGCCCGGTTA
>NZ_JARDJH010000008.1:0-122394 GCF_039907755.1 Pseudarthrobacter sp. CC12
AAGAACTACTTGAACGCAAAACTGCTCCCCGGAAGTCGAAACTGAATTTTCAGTCCAACTTTCGGGGAGCAGTTCATAACTGCCGGCCGGGGCCTTCATAAGTTGCGGGGACAGGATTTGAACCTGTGACCTCTGGGTTATGAGCCCAGCGAGCTACCGAACTGCTCCACCCCGCGTCGCAGAATCTACTTTACCGGGAGGTGAACCGCAGGCCAAATCGTGGCGGCGTGACGTCCAACACGCCGCCACGGCACCCGGTCCTGCCGGACCGGATGCCGTGGGGCCGTCGTCGTACTACTGCCCTGCCGACGGGGACGGCGACGCAGAAGGCGACCCGGAAGGCGAAGGAGCCGGGCTGGCCGCAGGAGCGGTGGCCGGGATCTTCGCCTCGGCATCCATCGCCTTCTTCAGCGCAGCCGAAACCTTCTTCTGCGCGTCGCCGTAAGCGGCGAAGTCACCCGCAGCCAGCGCCGTCTGGCCTGCCTGGATAGCGGAGTTTGCCTCGTCCAACGCCGCCTTCAACTGGGCCTTGGCATCCGCCTCCGCGGGGGTTGCAGGGGCAGACGGGCCGGCGGGCGTTTGGCCGTTGTTGGCGGAGTCTCCCGCGGCTGCTCCCGAATCACCGCCGAAGAGCTGCTTGAGGGCCGCGTCGAGGGTTGGCGCGAAGCCCACCTTGTCACCGAAGGCCACCAACACGCGCTGCAAGGTGGGGTATGACGTCTCACCGGTCGACTTGAGGTAGACCGGCTGGACGTAGAGGATGCCGCCGCCCACCGGCAAGGTGAGCAGGTTGCCGTTCAGCACGTCGGACGCACCCTGCCGCAGCAGGTTGAGTGCCTGGGAGACGGTGGGATCGGAGTTGAACTTGTTTTGCGCCTGTCCCGGACCGGGCACCTGTGTTTCCGGCGGGATCTGGAGCAGCCGCAGCTTTCCATAGCCGTCAGCCTTCACGCCGGCCTGGTTGCCGGCATCCGAATCCGCGGCGAGGAACCCGTACAGGACGTTGCGGGCATTGCCGTTCACGATCTGCGGGATGAAGGACGACGTCAGCTGGAATGCCGGCTTTTGCTGGTCCGGCATCTGCAGCGACATGTAGAACGGCGGCTGCTTGACGTCCGTCGACACGGTGGGGTCAGCCGGCGTGCTCCAAACGTCGTTGTTCTTGTAGAAGCTGGTGGGATCCGTGACGTGGTACTGCCCCAGGAGCTCCCGCTGGACCTTGAACAGGTCCTCCGGGTAGCGGACGTGGCTCATCAGTGCGCCAGACATCTCCGAGTATGGCTTCAGCGATGAGGGGAAGACCTTCTGCCACGCCTTGAGGACCGGGTCCGTGTCGTCCCAGGCATAAAGGGTGACCGAGCCGTCGTAGGCGTCCACGGTGGCCTTGACCGAGTTGCGGATGTAGTTCACCGTGCTGTTGGGCAGGGCCACGGCGCGGCCGGAGCTGGTCTGCGAATCGGCGGTGGCATCCGACAACTGCTTCTGCTGCGAGTAGGGGAAGTACTGGCTGGTGGTGTAGCCGTCCACGATCCACTTCACACGGCCGTCCACCAGCGCCGGGTAGGCGCCGCCGTCAACCGTCAGGTACGGGGCCACCTTCTGGACCCGCTCCCGGGGGCTGCGGTCGTAGAGGATCTGCGACTCCGGGTTCACGCCATCGGAGAGCAGCAGGTCCGAAGACTGGAACTTGATGGCGTAGAGGATCTTGTTGAAGAACGAGCCGACGTTCGGGCCGCCGTTGCCCTTGAACGTGTATTGGGTCTCACCCTCCCCTTCCTTGCCGGAGGGGCGGTCCTGCTCGCGCGGCGTGGCGCCGTCGGGCGCGCCCACGATTGAATACTCAGGAGACGACTCACCGAAGTAGATCCGCGGTTCGTAGGTGGTGTCGTTGCCCAGCACGCCGGTGGAGGGAATGCCGGACTGGAGGAATTCCGGCTTGCCGTCGACGGTGAACTTGTTGCCCTTGGCCGCCACCACCCCGTAGCCGTGGGTGTACACCACGTGCTGGTTCAGCCAGCCCTGCTGGTTGGTGGCCACGTTGGCGGGGTTCAGTTCCCGCACCGCGATCACGGTGTCCTGGATCTTTCCGTCCACCTCGTAGCGGTCCACGTTCAGGGCCTTGGGGAACTGGTAGTACGGGCGGTACTGTTCCAGCTGCGCGAACGCGTCGGAAATCAGGTTCGGGTCCAGGAGCCGGATGTTGGCCGTGGTCTGCGCGTCCGGCGCGAGGGCACCAGTGGTGGCGTTGTTGGTGGCGTCGTACCGGGTTTCCTGGATGGCGTCCAGGCCGTAGGCCTTGCGGGTGTTTTCGATGTTGCGCTGGATGTACTGGCTTTCCAGTGTCTGCTCAGAAGGCCGGACCTGGAACTGCTGGATCACCCACGGGTAGACACCGCCGGCCAGGATGGAGGTGATGATCAGCATGGCGGTACCGATCACCGGCAGGCGCCAGCGGCCAATGACGGCGGCAACGATAAAGAGGATGGCTACCAGGGCGGCCGCGACGGCGAGGATGGCCTTGGTGGGGATGACGGCGTTGACATCGGTGTAGAGGGCGCCGGCCCAGCGTCCGCCGTTGCTCTGCACGGACGAATAACGGTCCAGCCAGAAGTTGACGCCCAGGAGCACCAGGAACGCGGCTCCGGTAACAGCGATGTGGATCTGGGCCGCGCGGCTGGTGAACACGCCGCGCTCCATCAGCCGGATGCTGCCGTAGAGGTAGTGGGTGAGGATGCCGGCGATGCCTGCGATCACCACGACGCTGATCAGGAACCCGGTGACGAAGCCAAGGAAAGGCAGGGTCATCAGGTAGAAGCTGATGTCCATCTTGAACTGCGGATCGGTCTGCCCGAAGCCGACCTGGTTAAAGAAGAGCAGGACTTTCTGCCACTGGCTGGCGGCTGCGCTGCCCGCAAAGAGTCCGAAGAGGACCGGCAGGCCCACCATCACGATCCTGCGGACCGGCTCCAGCTGGGCCTGGTAGCGGTTGAGGTTGTCCCGGACCTCAGAGTCCGGGGCGTAGACGGGGCGGGCGTTGTAGGCGATGCGGATGGAGAAGAACACCGCCGCGAACATGATGGCGAAGCCGGCCACGAAGGTGGCGATCTTGGCGAGGTTTTCGGTGATGAAGACCTGGATGAAGCCCAGTTGCCGGTACCAGAGGACGTCGGTCCAGACGTTGGCGAAGAAAATGAAGCCCACTACCACCAGGGCGACGACGATGAGGGTGGGCGTCAGGGCTCCCCGTCGCGATGGGGGCCTTCCTGTGGACGTGGTGCTGGCGGGACGGGACAAACTGGGTACCTCATAGCTGGTCGTCGAGACATTCGAAGCGTGCGAGCGACGTACGGTACCGGTCAAACGGCTGGTTTCGTCCGTCATCAGTGCCACGAGTGGCGGTAAAGCTTAGTTCCTGTCGAAACTGTTTGGGCCCAGTCTATGCATGGCGCAGGCGGCCTATTTGCCCGTGCACGCCGGGAGGGCGGATGTGTCCTGCCCGCTCCCGGCAAGTTCCACGGCGTGCCGGGCCTCCCCGAGGTTCTCCACGCGCACCACTTGGAGGCCGCCCGGGATGTGGCCGGCCACCTCGTCGCAGTTGCCGGCGGGCGCCAGGAAGAGGGTGGCACCGGAGGACCGCGCGCCCCGCATCTTCTGCCCGATGCCGCCAATGGGGCCCACCGTTCCGTCCGGCGATATGGTGCCGGTGCCGGCGATATGCTTGCCGCCGGTGAGGTCGCCCGGCGTCACCGTATCGATGATCCCCAGTGAAAACATCAGGCCGGCGCTGGGGCCGCCCACCTTGTCCAGCGAGATCTGCACCTGGAACGGGAAGCTGAACAAGTACTTCAGCATGACGCCGAGAATGAAGCGGCCCTGGCCATTGTCTTTGGGCGTCACCTCAAGGGCGACAGGCTGGCCGGCGCGTTCCACCGTCACCGCGGCCGGGGCTCCCTTCCCCGCAGCCAGTTCATCCTGGATGACGGCGAGCGAGGTGATGTCCTTGCCGTTGATGGACTTGAGGATGTCCCCCTGCTGGATCTTTCCCGCGGATGCGGAGTCCTTGGACAGCCCCGCGGCCTGCAGCTGCTGGCCGAAAGGAATCTTGAGTTCGTTCAGGGCGGAGGCCACGGCGTTCTCCTGGGACGTGGCCATGGCCACGGCGCTCTGCTCCTGGGCCTCCTCCTTGGTGGTTCCCGTGGGGTAGATCAGTTCCACCGGGTAGACGGCCTTGGAGCTGTCCAGCCATGCGGAGAAGGCGTTGAGGATGCTTACGGATCCGGTGGGTCCGCCGTCGACGTACACCGTTGTCAGGTCCAGGTTCCCGGCAGCGGGATACGTTTCGTGGCCGCTGACGTTGATCACGGGATGCCCCTGGCTTTGCCCCAGCGTGTTGTAGGTAGGCCCCGGCGATTCGATGACGTACGGCACTGGAAGTGTGCCCACCGCTATTCCCAGCCCCAACGCCGCCAGCCCGGCAACCATCATCGTGGACAGCCGTCTGCGGGGGCGCCCGCCGTCGTCCTCCCCCGGGCTGTGGCCTGCGCCCGCCGTGCCGGCGCTGGAGAACGGGGAAAGGCCTGGAACGTGGTCCTCGGAGGGGTGGCCGCCACGGGTTGTAGTCACCCACCAACAGTACGCGGTGGAGGCACGCCGGGGTGCTTTGCCTAGAGCGAACGACGGCGGCGGGCGGCAGACAGCCGACCCCCACCGGGGTACCGTGAAGGTTGATCAACAGTCACACCATCGATCGGCGGGACCATGACCTCCAACCCACTCAATCCGTCCAACGGCGACGACACCCCCAAGGATCCGTTGACCGAAATGCTGCAGAACCTCATGGGCGGCAAGGGGATGGAAAACTTCGACCCCTCCGAGCTGGCCAAGGCTGCCGGCCTGCCGGACGACCCCAACCTGCTGGCCCAGATGTTCTCCCAGGTGCAGGCAATGATGAGCGCCCCATCAGAGGGCCCCGTGAACTGGACCCTGGCACACGACAACGCCCGTCGCGTGGCCGCCGGAACCTCCGACCCGTCGGTTTCGGCGCAGCAGTCCCGGGACGTGGACGAGGCCCTTCGCCTTGCCGAACTGTGGCTGGACCCGGTCACCGACCTGCCCGCCACCGGCCTGATCGGCAAAGCCTGGTCGCGGGCGGAATGGGTGGAGGCTACCCTGGGCACCTGGAAGCGGTTGACCGAACCCGTGGCCAACAGCATCGCCAACGCCCTCTCTTCCGCCATGACGGAGCAGATGCCGGAGGAGATGAAGTCCATGATGGGCGGCGCCTCCTCCATGCTGCAGAACATGGGCGGCGCGATCTTCGGCATGCAGCTGGGCCAGGCCATAGGTGCCCTGTCCAAGGACGTAGTGAGCTCCACCGATATCGGTGTCCCGCTCGCCGACCTCGAGATGGCGCTGCTGCCGGCAAACGTTGCGGCCTTCGGCGAGGGCCTGTCCCTGCCGGAGAACGACATCCGCCTGTTCCTGGCTGTGCGGGAAGCAGCCCACGCGCGGCTCTTCGTGCAGGTTCCCTGGCTGCGCGGACACCTGCTGGGCGCCATCGAGGCTTACGCCCGCGGCATCCACATCGACACCTCACGCATCGAGGAACTGGCCCGTGACCTTGATCCGAGCAACCCCGAGGGCATCCAGGAAGCCCTGTCCCAGGGTGTCTTCATGCCGCAACGGACCCCCGCGCAGGAACAGGCCCTGGAGAAGCTGGAGACGGCGCTGGCCCTGGTGGAGGGCTGGGTGGACGAACTGACTGCGGCGGCCACCGAGAACGTGCTGCCATCAGCCGGTGCGCTGCGGGAGACCGTACGGCGCCGCAGGGCAACCGGCGGTCCGGCGGAGCACGCCTTCGCTTCCCTGGTGGGGCTGGAGCTGCGGCCAAGGCGGCTGCGCGATGCCGCCACCTTGTGGGCCACGCTGAAGGACGAACGCGGCATCGAGGGCCGCGACGCCATTTGGCACCACCCCGACCTGCTGCCCACCGCCGAGGACCTGGACGATCCCAAGGGCTTCAGCTCACGCCGCAAGCTCGCCGAAGCCAGCGACAGCGAAGTCGACGACGCCCTGCAGAAACTGCTCAGTGGCGGGTTTGACGATACCTCCGCCGAAGAGGGCGGCGCCCCGGACACCGGGGACGCCGCCAAGGACAGCGGGGACGCCGGCGGGAAGGACGACGACGGCGAAACCGGCCACCCCAAAAACTGATGCGTAGCAGCAGATGAACGCCCCGGCGGGCCAGGACCTTCCTGGCCCGCCGGGGCGTTTAAGTCCGCTCGATGGTCCGGACTTGGACTAGTCGGCGTCGCCGCTGCCTGCCGAGCCGTCCCTGCCCAGGCCCCGGGCCGTGGCGAAGGAAACACCCTCAAGGAATGCTTTGGCCCGCCGGGTTTCCGGGTAGGCCTCCAACAGCTCCCAGAACGCCGCGTTGTGGGAGGCCACCAGGAGATGGGCCAGTTCGTGCAACAGCACGTAGTCGATAACCCACTGCGGCATGGGCCGCAGTTTGTCCGACAGCCGGATAGTCCCGTCAGCGGGCGTAGCCGAGCCCCACCGGGAGTTCTGGTTGCTGACCCAGCGCACGGATGTGGGAACTGGCCGGCCGCCGAGGTACTGTGCCGACAGCCGAGCGGCGTGGGCGGCAAGATCATCGTCACCCGCGGGGCGGCGGCGCCCCGCTGCAGCGCGCCGCTCCCCCTGCCTGTGCAGCTTCGCCAGCATGCGCTGCACCCACTCCCGTTCCTGGGCTGCGGTAAAGCGGGCAGGTATGGCGACCACCGCCGTTCCGTCCTCCCAGAAGGCAGCCACCGTCCGCGTCCGCCGGGCGGAGCGCCGCACCTCCACGGGGACGCCGTTGGGTGTGACCTGTGGTGCTGGCTGCTGCGCGCCGCTGCCGGCCGGTGTGCCCCGGCTCACAGGACGGAGCTTTCGACCAGGACCCGGAGGACGTCCTCGCCGTACTTTTCCAGCTTGGAGGGGCCGACGCCGGCAAGGGCTGCCAGTTCCTCCAGCGAGGCAGGCCGGGCCTCGGCAATCGCAGTAAGGGTGGCGTCGGTGAACACGACGAACGCGGGGACGTCCGCGGACTGGGCGACGTCGCGGCGCCAGTTCCGCAGGGCGTCGAAGGTCTGTTCCTCGTAGCTGGGCGGACACGCGTTGCAGCGGCCCACTTTGCGCTCGGCCCCGGTGGCGAGCATGGTGCCGCACACCCGGCATACGGCAGGCGCGGCAGCCTTCCGGCGGGGCGGGGCACCCTTCCCGCGGACACTTGAACTGGCCACCGAGTCAGGCCGCAGTCCGTCCAGGAACCGGGACGGCTTCCGGTTGGCGCGGCCGCCGGGAGTCCTTGCTGTGCTCCAGGAGAGGTAGAGGTGTTCACGGGCGCGGGTGATGCCGACATAGAGCAGTCGCCGTTCCTCATCCACGGATTCGGGTGAATCCGCAAAGGAGATGGGCATCAGGCCTTCGCTGAGCCCCACCAGGAAGACCGCATCCCATTCCAGGCCCTTGGCTGCGTGGAGGGACGCCAGGGTAACGCCCTGGACTGTCGGCGCATGCTGGGCCAGGGAGCGTTCCTGGAGCTCGTTGACGAAGTCCGCCAGGCCGAACTGGGGGCCGCGGTTTTGGACGAGTTCGTCGGCGAGCGCCACCAGCGCCGCCAGGGATTCCCACCGCTCGCGCAAGGCCCCGCCGCTGTGCGGAGCGGAATCCGTATAGCCCAGGGAGGAGACGATGTCCCGCACCAGCTGGCCCAGGGGTTCCGGCGCGTCGGTTTCGGAAACAGCCCGGGTGGCTGCGCGGAGCTGGAGGATGGCGTCCCGGACCTCCTTGCGGGCAAAAAAGCGTTCGCCGCCCCGGAGCTGGTAGCCGATTCCTGCCGCAGCCAGCGCCTGTTCGTAGGCCTCGGACTGGCCGTTGGTGCGGAAAAGGACCGCTACTTCGCTCGCCGGCGTCCCGGCGTCGAGCAGCGCCTTGATCTTCTGGGCCACCGTGGCGGCCTCTGCCTCGTCATCCGTGCATTCGGTGAACTGGGGCACCGGGCCGGCGGGGCGCTGCGCCACGAGCTGAAGGGGGGCGGCCCAGGCGGCGTCGGCGGCGGGGCCGCCACTGCGCCGTCCGGCCAGCAGGTCGTTGGCCAGTTTCACCACCTGCGGGGTGGACCGGTAGTCCCGGACGAGCTTGACCACGTTGGCCTGCGGATAACGGGCCTTGAAGTCCAGCAGGTGCCTGGGCGATGCGCCGGTGAAGGAGTAGATGGTCTGGCTGGCATCACCCACCACGCACAATTCGTCACGGCCGCCCAACCAGAGCTCCAGGAGGCGCTGCTGGAGCGGGGAAACGTCCTGGTACTCATCCACCACGAAGTGGCGGTACTGTTCCCGGACCGTGGCAGCGACCTTCTCGTCCTCCTGCAGGATGCCCACCGTGATCAGCAGGACGTCCTCGAAGTCGATCACGTTGCGGTCCGTCTTGACGTCCTCGTACGACTGGAAAACGCGGGCCACGGCAGTGAGGTCGAATCCCCCGGGTGCTCCCCTCCCCTGGGCGTTTTCGAGGTAATTGGCCGGGGTCAACATCGAGACTTTGGCCCATTCGATCTCGGAGGCAAGATCCCGGATTGAAGCCCGGTCCGTGCTGAGCCGGAGCCGCCGGGCGGCCTCGGCAAGCAGCTGGGCCTTGTGGTCCAGCAAGTTCGGCAGGGTGCCGCCGACGGCCTGGGGCCAGAAGAACTGCAGCTGCCGCAGCGCCGCGGCGTGGAAAGTGCGGGCCTGCACGTTTCCCGCACCCAGATCCCGCAGGCGGCTGCGCATCTCCGCCGCCGCCCGGGCAGTGAACGTCACCGCGAGCAGGCGCTGCGGGCTGTACACACCGGAGTGCACGCCATAGGCAATGCGGTGGGTGATGGCACGGGTCTTTCCGGTCCCCGCGCCGGCCAGCACGCACAACGGGCCGCCCAGCGTACTGGCCACCTCACGCTGTTCGGCATCGAGCCCGCCAAGGATCCGGTCCTCCAGGGAGGCTGCTCCGTCAAAATGTTCTGTAGTCACTTCTGCTGCTTTATTTCTCGACTACCGCGTGCTGGAGTCTGGTGGATGAATAACTTAGGCGCCGGCCAGGTCCTGGATCCGGCCGCCGTACCAGTGCTCAATCAGGGAGCGGGCAATGGAGAGCCTGCTGGAAATCGTGATCTCGCCACTAAGCACCGCTGCCTGGAGCTCATCGCGGCTGAACCAGCGGGCCCTGGTGACCTCCACGCCGTCGGGCGTTGCCTGGGCGTCCTCGGTGACGGCGGTAAATCCAAGCATAAGGGAGGCCGGGAACGGCCACGACTGGGAGCCGAGGTACTGGCAGCCGGTCACCCGGACACCAACCTCTTCGTGGATTTCGCGGACTACGGCTTCCTCCAGGGACTCCCCCGGCTCCACGAACCCGGCCAGCGTGGAGTAGTTCCGGGCATCCACGGGGCCGCCGCCGCCAAGGAGCAGCCGGCCGTCCGGGCCGACGACGGTGACGATGATGGCGGGATCAGTCCGGGGATAGTGCTCAGAATTGTCCGCCGGGCACCGGCGTACCCAGCCGCCGGCTTCAACATCGGTGGGCGTTCCGCAGCGGGGACAATGCGTATGGGCTGAGTGCCAGTTGGCTATCGCGCTGGCTTCAACGAACAAGGCTGTGGAAGTGGTGGTCAGGCCCCCGGCGACTTCCCGGAAGCCTGCCCAGGACGCATCCGCGGGAATGCCGGCGGTGCCGGGCTCCGGAGGTGCAGGCAGGACAAACAGCAACAGTTCGGTCCCGGCCGGGATGTCCGCGGCAGGCAGTGCGGATCCCAGGTACACCACCAGTTCCGGAGCTGATCCTGCCTCTTGGAGCCGGTCCAGGAGCTCCCTGGCGTTGACCAGGACGAGGTTGCTCCCACGCACCAGGCCCTGCCGCCTTGAAAGTACTGCCGCCACCGCGTCTGTCCCGGCCAGCAGGTCATCGATCATCCCGGGCCTGATGCGTGCGGCGGACCCGCGGTCCACCAGTGCCGGCCTCACCGGGAGCAGGGTGTCCACGAGGTGGTTCGCCGGCAGCGGGGCCGGCACAGCCTGGTGGACGGGTAGGACGGACTCCGTGTGGCTCATGCTTCCACCGTACTGACTGCCACCGACATTTCACATTCAGGGCTGGGCTCGTTCGTACTGCGGGTACCCCCTAATTGCAGCTATCTGGAGACTCGCCGCGGCCAGACCGCCGTCTGGGACGGCGCGCAATCTACCGTGGAACGGTGAGAAGAAAACCGATTGAACTGGCGGCGATTGCAACCGCGGCAGTCCCTGGGCTGACCCCGACAGCTGTTAGCTCCGCGCCGGATGACCCCGCGGACTTCGATTCGGCCCTGCTCCTTGATTCGGAAGGCAAACGCTGGCGGGTCCGGTCGCCGCGGCACGCCGAAGCCAGTGCACGGCTGGAAACGGAGTTCCTGGTGCTCCGCGCCTTTGCTCCTGCCGTCCGGGCGGAACTGCCGTTCCTGATGCCCACCGTCGCCGGCAGCGTCCGGCTGGGAAGCCTTACCACCTTCGTCTACTCACACCTGTCCGGGAGCACTCGCAGCGTCGAGGAGCTGACGTCCGGACCGGCCGGGCTCGCCCGCGAAATCGGCTCCGCGCTGGCCGCGGTCCACGACCTCCCCCGGTCCCTGGTCAGCAATGCCGACCTGCCCAGCTACACCCCCAACGAGTTCCGCCAGCGGAGGCTGAACGAACTGGACCAGGCAGCAACCACGGGCAAGATTCCCGCCGCACTGCTGCGCCGCTGGGAACATGCCATGGAGGACGTGTCCCTCTGGCGGTTCAACCCGTGCGTGGTCCACGGCGACCTGCACGAAGACAACCTGCTGGTCGAATCGGGACGGGTTACCGCAGTAACCGGCTGGACAGACCTTCGCATCGGCGACCCGGCAGACGACTTCGCCTGGCTGGTGGCCTCCAACGAACAGGACTTCATTGACGCTGTCCTGAAGTCCTACACATCCAGCCGCCGCGACGTACCGGACCAGCACTTGCTGCGCCGGGCCGCACTGTCTGCCGAGTTTGCCCTGGCACAATACCTGGTCAAAGGGCTGGCGGCCGGGGACCAGGACATGGTCCGCGAGGCCGAAGACATGCTGGAGAGCCTTGCCGGCGACATCGCCGAATTCGGGGGCCAGCCGATCAGCGTCGAACCGCTCCCGGCCAAGGACACGCCCGCCGGCACCGCGGTGCCCGCGCCGGCGCAGCCTGGAACCGGGGCAACCGCCCCCGCACCCCAGGGCGGCAGTTCTGCTGTCAGCCCCGCCGTGACTGTCATCCCGCTACCCGCCAAACCGGCAGCAGGGGACAAGCCCGGTCCGCAGACACTGCCTGCCATGGCGGCAGAGCCCGCCGTGCACGTGACACCCATCCCCGTGGAGCCACCCCCGGCGGAAGTTGCCGGCGGGGAATCCCGGCCTGGCGAAACCAAGGGTCCTGACGACACGTCCACGGCTGCCATCTCGGTCATCAACGCCAACCGGGGCTGACAGGAGCGGGCGGCCCGCCCGGCCGCCATCAGGGGTTCCCCTGACGGCCGGGTCGGCTCAAGGTTTGGCAAGCGCAGCGGCGACGATTCCTTCCAGCTCGGCCGCCGTCCCAAGGTCGTGCGGCCGCACCACGGCGTTGTCGGCAACGTAGAAGAATGCGGCCCGCACTTCTTCCAGCGGAACATCCTTGAGGCGTGCCCACGCGAGCCGGTAGACCGCCAGCTGTACCGACCGGATCTTCAGCTGCGCGGCGGACGGCCGGCGTCCGGTCTTCCAGTCCACCAGGTCCCAGCACCCGTCGGCATCCTGGAACACAGCGTCAACCCGGCCACGCACCACCACTTCCCCCACCCGGGTTTCCACGGGGACCTCCACGAAGGCCGGTGACCGGTCAGCCCAGGGGGAAGCCTTGAAGGTGGCCACCATCTGGTCCAGGTCGTAGGCAGCGTCGATGTGGTCGTCCGAGCCCGGCGCTTCGCCGAGGTCCAGCATCCCGGCCCGGCCGAAATATTCCTCTACCCAGGCGTGGAAAGCCGTGCCCTTCCGGGCCGACATGCCGGGTTCGCGTGGTATCGGACGGCGCAGCCTGCCCAGGACCGCCTGGGGGTCGTCCCCGAGGTCAACCAGCGTGGAAGCTGAAATGTGGGTGGGCAGGTGCACGTCCTGGCCGCTTGACCTCCTCGCCCTGCGCTCCAGCAGCAGCGAAGCTTCGTGGGCCCAACCTGCCGCTGCCCCCGTGAGTCCGGGCAGCGGACTGCCGTCCGTCCCTGGGCTGTTCCCCTCTGCTGCACCGCCGCCCCGATCGGTCTGGGTATCACCGGTGTCCAGTATTCCGAGCACCCGCTGGGCCGCAGCTTCCATGGCTGTCCTGCGCCCCCGGGCCAACCGAAGGCGCTCTCCGGTCCGCGGGTCCACGGGTCCCTCCAGGGGATCGTAGGGCCAGCGGGCTTCCTCAGTTTCCAGCGTCAGCGGGCTCTGGAGCGGCAAAGCGGCCTCGTCGAGCGACAGCTTGTGGACGACTGCGCTCGGTGGGCCGCCATCAGCCGGCTGCGTCAGGGCTTCGAGCTCTGCGAGGAACGGAGACATCTCCGCGCGTCCGGCCCGCGATCCCACCCACGCGGCACTGGAGACCCACAGGACATGCTTGGCCCTGGTGTAGGCAACGTAAGCCAGCCGGCGTTCCTCCGATTCCCCGTGGGCCTGGACGCCGGCCTTGTATTCCTTCTCGGCATCCAGCCAGCCTTTCTGGTCCGGCTGGTCGAGGTCCCACTGCGGCAGGTCTGCGCGGTCACCGCGGAGGGGCCACGGAAGCGCGGCGGACCCGCTGCTCCAGCGCGAGTCCCGGTCGCTGGGAAACGCTCCCGCGTTCATGCCCGGGACAAACACAACGTCCCACTCGAGGCCTTTGGAAGCGTGCACCGTCAGCAACTGGACGGCTTCGCGGTTTACGTCACTGGCCGGCGCTTCCAACCCGTTTTCTTCCGCCGACGCCGCCTCAAGCCAAGACAGGAAGGCGAGGATGTCCACCCGCTGCGAGGTGCGGAGGAACCCGGCAGCCGCATCCTGGAAAGCATCGAGGTTGCGGCGCGCCTGGTGGATGCTGATTCCGGGCCGGGCCGCCACTTCGATATCCAGCAGCATGGCCCGTTCCACCTCCCCCAGAAGCGTTGTGAGGTCGTCTCCCAGGTAGCCGCGGAGCTGCCTTAACTCGAGCGACAATTTCGCCAGCCTGCTGCGGGCCTCCATGCTGAGGGTGCGGCCATTGGATGAGGTCCACCCTTCCCGTGGCAGGAAATCAAGTGCCTCCACCAGGCTGGCGGCGTCGGTCAGGTCCCCTTCGAGGACCGGGTCCTCTGCCTCGCCACCGTTGTCCTGGTCGTCGGGCTCGAACCCCTGCGGGGCCCTTCCGCGGCTCCGTGCGAGCTGGCTCGACCAGTCGCGCAGGGCCATGAGGTCAGCCGGGCCGATGCGCCACCGGGCGCCTGCGATCAGCCTCATGAGGGCATCGGAGCGGCCGGGATCGGCAAGGACGCGCAGGGTGGCTACTAGGTCCACGATCTCCGGCGTGTCCAGAAGCCCCCCGAGGCCCACGATTTCGTAGGGAATCCCCCGGGCTTCGAACTGACGCCGGACCGGCTCCATCTGGGCGCGCCTGCGGCACAGTACGGCAAGCGCCGGCGGTTCGGCCGTGCCATCGGGATTCAGCTCGAAGTCAGTCAGCCGGTACCTCAGGACGTCGTCGGCCAGCGCAGCAGCTTCTTCGACATCGCTGGCGAAACGCCCCAGCACCACTGTTCCGTCCACTGCATGGGGACTCGGCCGCAGTGGAGGAACTTCGGCAGCGGGCGTCCTGCTTCCGGCTGGCCCGTTGGAGGCCGCCGCCCGGCCCAGGGACTGCGACATGACATTGGCTGCTGCAAGGATGGACCGGCCATTACGCCAGGCCGTGGTCAGGTACGAGGTTGGCGCGGGCGCCCAGCCGCCTTCTTCCTCTTCTTCCTCCGCCGCTCCGGTGCGCATCGGGAACTCGCGGACGAAATGGAACAACTGCCCTGCCGAAGCACCACGAAACCCGTAAATGGACTGATTGGGGTCTCCGACAGCCGTCACGGCGTGGCCGCCGCCGAACAGCCGGGAAAAGAGCACCAACTGGGCGTACGACGTGTCCTGGAATTCGTCAAGGAGAACCACCTTGTACCGTTGCCGCTCCATCTGGGCCGCCAGCGGCACGTCCTGCGCCACCTTGGCGGCAAGGGCAACCAGGTCGCCGAAATCCAGTGCCCCGCGCGCCCGTTTGGCCGCGGCGTAGCGGCCCACCATGTCGGCAACGCTTGCCCTGGTCCGCAACATCCCGCCAAGGTCCAATGCTGCCTTTGGCGTGCTCTTCTTCTTGTCGGCCAGGTAGGGCAGGGATTCGAACTCGGACAGGCGGGCCATCAGCCACGCCTCCACATCCTCGGGCTCCTGGAGGTGCTCTGCGCATTCCCCGGCCAGCTGGATCACGGCTTTCACCAGGGTGGATTTAGCGGCCCGGAAGTGCTGGTATTCGCCGTCGTACGCTTCAACCACTTCGCTGGCCAGCTGCCAGGCCTGCGCACCGCCGAGCAGAACAACGTCCCGCTCCACGCCAAGCCGCAGCCCATAGTCGGACACGACGCCACTGGCAAACGAATGGTAGGTGGACACCTTGGGCTCCAGGGCCTCGCTGCTGAGCAAGCCCTCCGGAAAGACCTCATGCGCGCTGTCCTTGGCAGCAATACGCTGCAGCGCCAGGAGCTTTGACCGGATCCGGCTGGCGAGTTCGCCGGCTGCCTTGCGGGTGAACGTCACGCCCAGGACTTCCTCGGGGGTGACCCAACCGTTGGCCACCAGCCACACCACCCGGTCCGCCATGGTGGCGGTTTTACCCGAGCCGGCGCCCGCAATGACCAGCCGTGGCGCCAAGGGGGACGAAATGATGGCGGATTGCTCGGGCGTGGGGGTGTTCTTCTCGCCAAGCAGCGCGGAGAGTTCCCCGGGGCTGAAACGCACGGCCGGAGCGGCGACCGCGACGGCAGCCGACAGCCCGCTCATTCGGTCACCTGCCGTCCACGCACGCACAGCGGGCACACCTCGGGAAGCCGGCAGCCGTGGCCGCCGTGACTGCCTTTGGCGGGGTCATGGCGCGCGATGAATTCGCTTCCGCCCATGACGGCGGCAGCCTCCTTGACCATGTCCATGGCCCAGTTCTCCTCGGGGTTGAGTGGTTCCTGCTGCTGGATGGCCGGGCTCTTCGCCCCGGTCCCAAGCTGCGCCAGCACGGCGCCGCCGGACAGTCCCTGCCCGGCCCCGGAGGCGGTGTTGAACCCGCCGGCAAGGACAGCAGCCTGGTAGGCGCCCAGCTGCGGGTGGCGGGACAGTTCGTCCTTGCCGGGCTGCCGTTTTCCGGTCTTGAGGTCAACCACCACCAGGCGGCCTTCGCCATCGATTTCCAAGCGGTCCACCTGGCCGCGGAGTACCGCTTCCCGCGGTGCAGCGTCATCCACCGCCACGGCGCCGAGGGCCACTTCAAAGTCCTGTTCGACGCCCAGCAGGCTGCGGCCCTCACCCCTCATGGAGAGCACATAGTGCGCCAACTTCCGCACCATCACTTCGGCTCGCTGGAAGTCCAGGCGCCCCTCCCAGTTGTCCTTCATACCGAGCGCCGGCCACCGCCGCACCAGTTCAGCGACGTACTCGGATCCGGCCGCGTCGGGCATGTCCTGGGCGATTCCGTGCACCAGGGTCCCCAGGCTCCGGGCGAAGTCGGTGGCAGGCTCCCCTCCGGCTGCCTGGACGAACCAGTCCAACGGCGACTTCTGCACCGTCTCGACCTTTGACGGCGATACGGACACCGTGCCCCCGGGCGGGACCACCGCGTCTGCGGAGGTCAGCGGGACCAGGCCCCACCAGCTGTCCGGGTGCGCTCCGGCAACGGCTGGCTCGGCCGCGGCGAGATGGGCCAGGACCCTCGCCGCTTCCGCAGCCTGCGGCGTCCCGCCGTCGAGCTGGGCATGCTGCCGAAGCTCGGCAACCAGGGCCCGCAGCGTCATGGGCCGTTCCACCTGGGTGAAAGCCCGGCCGCCTTCGTCCGGTCCCAGCGGTGCAACGAAATCCAGGAATGACGACGGCTGGTGGTCCTCCGACGAGACCGCGGTGCAGACCAGCAGTTCGCGTGCCCTGGACACGGCCGTGGAGAAACTGCGCAACTCGTCATAGCGGATATCCCGCAGCCGGCTAAGGGGGTCGCGCTGGAGGGCGTACTCCGGACCGTGCTCCACGGCGTCCGCATACAGGGTGCTGCCGAGCAGCTCACCACGGAGCCTCGTGTTGGGCCACACCCCTTCCTGCAGGCCCGCAATGATCACCACGGGCCATTCCCGGCCCGCCGCACTGGCCGGCGTCATTAGCTCCACTGCGTCCTCGAGCTGGGCACGGGCGGCCAGGGTATCCATGGGAAGCTCCTGGTTGAGGAGGTACTCGAGGAACTGTTCGGGGCCGGCGCCGGGCATCTGGTCCACGTAGCGTTCGGCCGTATGGAACAGCGCCATCATGGCGTCAAGGTCGCGGTCAGCCCGTGCCCCGTGCGGACCCCCCAACAAGGCCGTCCGTGTCCAGGCCGCCGAAAGCCCTGTCGAGTCCCAGAGCGCCCACAGTACCGATTCTGCGTTGGCACCCGGCATTCCAGCCGCCTCCCGCCCCGCGTGGATCATCCGCGCCGTGCGCCGTGCAGCGCGCCCTTCGATCCCCAACGCGCCCAGCGCACCCGGCTCAAGCAGGGCCTGGACCAGCAGCGCATCACTGGCCCGGCCCCCGCCGCCCAGCAATTCCTCGCGCCGCAGTGATTGCCGGAGCCTGCGCAGTTCGATGGAGGTGGCGCCTCCGATCCGTGAGGTAAGAAGGGATACCGCCGCTTCGGGTGTCAGAAGCTCCGGGTCCAGGGCGATGGCGAAGGCGTCCAGGAGCGGGCGTACGGCTACTTCGTCGCGGACCGCCGATTCCGCCACGGGTACCCGGACGGGAATCCCCTGGCCGGACAAGTAGCGCTGCAGTTCGCTGACCTGGCCGCCATTGCGCACGATGACAGCCATGTCTGCCAAATCACGGTTGTGGTTTATGTGCTGGTCCAGGATCCGCTGGGCGACGTACCGCAGCTCATGCACCGGTGTAGGAACCAGGTGCGCCTCCACGCTGCCGGGGTGGCCGGCTTGTGCGGGCTCCGTGAGCCGGCGCGCCAGCTGGCCCCCGGCACGTTGGGAGATGCGGCCGGCGACGTTGAGCCAGGCCTCCGCCACCGCGGGCGACAGTCCGTGCGCATACCCCAGCGGACGCTCGATGATGGTGTTCTGCGTGGCCAGCAGCCGGGGCAGTTCAGCCACAAGATCCGGCCGGGCTCCCCTGAATCCCTGGACCACCGTGTCCGGCGACGCCGTCACGTAGCAGTCCTTGCCTGCCGCAATATCGGCCAGCAACTCAAAGATGGCGGGGTTTGCTTCCTGGATATCGTCCACCAGGACCACCTGCAACCTTGCGCGTTCGGCAGCGAGGAATTCCGGCGCGTCCTGGAAGACCTGCCGGGCGGCTGTGATGATTCCGGCGGGGTCGAAGGCCTCAGGCATCCGCAGGTCAAGAACGTCACGGTATTCGGCGTAGAGCGCTGCCGCGGCTTTCCAGTCCGGCCGGCCGCAGGCTTCCGCCAAGTTTGCAAGGTCCTCCGCCGTGCGGCCAGATTCGATAATGCGGTCAAAGAGTTGCCGCACCTCCTGGCGGAAGCCCCTGGTGTCGAGGGCGCCGTCCAGATCGCTGGGCCACGGCAGCTCCAGGCCCGGCAGCCTGTGGCCCTCGAGGAGTTCCTTGATGATGAGGTCCTGCTCCGGGCCCGACAGCAGGCGGGGCGGCCTGGGCAGGGATATGACGCCTTCAGCCTTGGCTCGGCGGATCAGGTCGAATGCGTACGAGGCCCAGGTCCTGGCCGGCGTAGTGCTCAGGCTCCGGTCCAGCCGGGCAGTAAAACTGTCCCGGAGGAAATCGGCAGCAAGGCGGGTGGGCGCGAGGATCAGCATGCGTTCGGGGTCGACGCCGTCGCGGAAGACCCGCTGGACAGCGGCTTCAACGAGCACTGTGGTCTTTCCCGTGCCCGGTGCACCCGGGACCAGGACCGGTCCGGATCCTTGGGTAACGTCGACCGCCGCCTGCTGGTCCGGTGTAAGCCGAAGCAACCCGGCGTGCATCCGGCGTGGCGGCAGGAGCCGAAGCGCGGGAGGGGCCGGCAGGGCGCCGCCGTCGGTGTGTCCAGGAGTGGAGAACCCAGGCTCCCGGCCAGCCTCCGGCTCCTGCCAGTGCGGGTCCCAGGGTCCGGTCAAAGGGATTGTTACGGTCACAAAACCATTCCATCATCAGGTACCGACAACCGGTGGAGCCGACGCTCCAGGTCCTCTGCAACTGCATCGATATTGTCAAAATCACTGTCGGTCGGTGCCCAGCGGGCGGCGGCCAGGTCCACCCGCCACCGCCCCTCTCCGGCACGGAGGAACGACTCGTGATCGCCCACCAGTGGAGTGCCTTCTTCGAGGTAGAGGAGCAAAGCCTCGGCCTCGTGTCCCGGGGGCGCATGGCCGCTGGCCTTCAGGACCCGCCACCACGGGGCGCCGCCGCCATGATGGCTCATCACGGACCCGAACTGGCGCGGGCCGCCCGAGCCAAGAAGCTCGGCCACGTCGCCGTAGGATACGGCCGTCCCTGCCGGCACCAGCCTCACGACGGCCAGGACAGCTTGGACGTACTCATTGCCGTACTCATTCCGCATTGATCCAATCTAGCCGCGGTGGCGCTCCACGGAATTGTCGGTGGGCCCCCTTAGCGTTGAAGCATGAGTTCCTGGAACAGCCTCCCCCGCGCCGCCTTCGATCTGGAAACCACGGGCCGTAATTCCCGCGCAGCGAGAATCGTTACGGCCTCGATCACCGTGGTGGACCACCAGGGCGAGGTCATTAAGGAACATGAGTGGCTGGCCGATCCGGGGGTAGAGATTCCGGCAGAGGCAAGTGACGTCCACGGGATCACCACCGAACAGGCCAGGCGTGATGGGCGTCCCGCCCACGAGGTCACACGGGAGGTCGCTGCCGTGCTGCAGGGCCTGTTCGATTCCGGGACTCCGGTCATCGCTTTCAACGCCAGCTACGACTTCACGGTCCTTGCTGCCGAGTCCGCACGGTACGGGATTCCGCAGCTGTCCCGCTTCCCGGTCCTGGATCCGTACATCATGAACAAGCAGGTTGACCGCTACCGGAAGGGCAAGCGGACATTGACTGCATTGTGCGAGGAGTACGGTGTGGTCCTGGACAATGCACACACCTCCGCGGCCGATGCCCTGGCTACCCTCAGGGTGCTGGACGCGATGGCGGGCAAGTTCCCCAAGCTGATGATGCCGGCAAGCCAACTGCACCAGCTGCAGGTGGACTGGGCGGTGAGCCAGGCGTCCGATTTCCAGGAGTACCTGCGCAAGACGAAGCCGGCCGCCGTCATTGAAGGAGACTGGCCGGTGCTCCCTCCCCAGGACGCCACCACAGGGGGCTTCTAGGTTAACCCCCGGCGCACTCCCTTTTTGGGAGGCATGTCACAGTCACGCCGGTTAACAAACGTCGGGATATTGCAGGTGGCATCCTTCGCCCGCGGGACCAAAGCACCCTTCAGCTGCGTGCAACATGGCCGGATGAGGGGAATTAAATTCGGCAGCAATGATCAGAGCCTCCGCATTGTTCATTCCACTTCCAGTATTTACCCGGGTGAGACAATAAAGTTTTGCGGTCACCCCTGCCCCGGACTGCTGGACCAGCGCCGGGCAGGTGCCAGGCGCCACAGCGCTGCCTTGCGGCCCGGTCGACGTATGCCTCATATGAAAGTGACAACCTGATGAAAATCAAAGCGATGAAGTGGCTCACTACCGCTCCCGTTGCGCTGGCCCTCGCGGTTTCCCTCGCAGCCTGCGGTGGCGGATCTTCCCAGCCCAGCGGCACCCCCACCGATGCCCTGAAGGGCAGCGACCAGCAGACGCTGGACAAGTACACCACTGCGGACGTGACGCCGATCGACAAGATCGACAAGACCAAGCTCGGCCTCATCACCGAGGGCACATTGCGCGTCGGCACCCTTTCGGACGCACCTCCCAACATCTTCATCGACCCCTCCGGCAAGTTCACCGGCTACGACAACGAACTGTTGCGCGCCATTGGCGACAAGCTGGGCCTCAAGGTCGAATTCGCCTCCACCGACTTTTCCGCGCTGCTCTCCCAGGTGGCCAATAAGCAGTTCGACGTCGGATCCTCCTCGATTTCCACCACGGACAAGCGCCGTGAGACGGTCGGCTTCACGAACGGCTATGACTTCGGCTACATGGCTGTGGTCACCAAGAACGATTCCAAGGTCAAGGGCTTCGCCGACCTCAAGGACGGCGTGCGCATCGGCGTGGTCCAGGGCACCGTTCAGGACGACTACGTCACCAACACCCTCGGCCTTGAACCGGTCCGTTTCCCGGATTACAACACTGTCTATGCCAACGTGAAGTCCGGCCAGGTCGACGCCTGGGTGGCACCCTCGCAGCAGGCCACCGGCCAGGTGAAGGACGGCGATAACACCAAGATCGCCGAAAAGGTTGTTAACACCCAGAACTTCACCGCGTACGCAGTGAACAAGGACAACAAGCCGCTGATTGACGCCCTGAACGCGGGCCTGGATGCCGTCATTGCTGACGGTACGTGGACCAAGCTCACCGCCCAGTGGTACACGGACCGGCCCACCGCCAAGGAGCAGACCCCGCAGGGCTGGAAGCCGGGCAGCAAAGCCGTCCAGGTTCCCGCGAAGTAACCCGGGCGTTCCATGGATATCCTCAAACTGCTCTCCGATACCTTCCTTGACTGGAAGGCGATCGGCGCCGTCCTGCCCAAAATGTTCGCCGTCGGGCTTCCGAATACGCTCGTTTTGGCTGTTTCGTCCGGCGTCATCGGAACAGTACTTGGCATGCTGCTTGCCCTGATGGGGATTTCCCGGAACGCCGGGGCCCGCTGGGTTGCTCGCATCTACACGGATGTGCTCCGCGGGCTGCCGCCCATCCTCACCATCCTGGTGGTTGGGCTCGGATTCGGGCCGATCGTCCGGCAGTGGACCGGATCCACCAGCCCGTACCCGATGGCGATTGCCGCGCTGTCCCTGATGTCGGCCGCCTACATCGGCGAGATCTTCCGCTCCGGCATCCAGAGCGTGGACAAGGGCCAGCTCGAAGCAACCCGTGCCCTGGGGTTCGGCTACGGCCCGGCCATGCGCCTGGTAGTAGTACCCCAGGGCGTCCGGCGGGTGCTTCCGGCCCTGGTCAACCAGTTCATCGCCTTGATCAAGGAGTCCTCCCTGGTCTTCATGCTCGGGCTGCTGGCCAGCGAACGCGAGATCTTCCAGATCGGCAAGGACGCGGCGTCCACCAGCGGCAACTTGTCGCCCTACGTCGCTGCGGCGGTGTTCTACCTGGCATTGACCGTTCCGCTGACCCACTTCGTGAACTGGATCGACCGGCGCCTCCGCACCGGCCGGCCCGAAAAGAAAGAACCGGACGAGGCCGCAGCCGTCGTTGGAAAGGGAGCCCAGGCATGAGCGAGTTCGCATCCGGCACACTGAGCGCCAGGAACATCCACCTTTCCTTCGGCAGCAACCACGTGCTGCGGGGCATCGACCTGCACGTTCCCCAGGGCACTACCGCGTCGGTCATCGGCCCGTCAGGTTCGGGCAAGTCCACCCTGCTGCGGGTCATGAACCGGCTGATCGAACCCGACCAGGGGGACATCCTCTTGGACGGGCGTTCTGTCCTGAAGGACAACCCGGATGAACTCCGGCGCCGGATCGGGATGGTGTTCCAGCAGTTCAACCTGTTCCCGCACAAAACGGTGGTGGAAAACGTCTCCCTGGCCCTGCGGAAACTGCGCAAGCTCTCCAAGGAGGAAGCGCAGGCCGAGGCCCTGGAGCAGTTGGATCTTGTCGGGTTGAAGCACAAGGCTGATTCCCGGCCCGCCAACCTCTCCGGCGGCCAGCAGCAGCGCGTGGCCATCGCCCGTGCGCTGGCCATGAAGCCCGAGGTGATGTTCTTCGACGAGGCCACTTCTGCCTTGGACCCCGAGCTGGTCAAGGGCGTCCTGGCCTTGATGGCGGAGCTCGCCAAGGGCGGCATGACCATGGTGGTGGTGACCCACGAAATGGGCTTCTCCCGCAACGTCTCCGATGCCGTGACATTCATGGACGCCGGTGTTGTGGTGGAGTCCGGGCCGCCCGAGCAGCTGTTCACCGAGCCAAAGACCGACCGGCTCAAGGGCTTCCTCTCGGACGTCCTGTAACACCCACGGCATAAAGAAATCCCCGGCTGCAGCCTGCAGCCGGGGATTTCTTTTTGTCTTCCGCGAGATGGCGACGGCGGGACGCGCCTGTCGCCCGCGGCGGCGCTAGCCCTGGGCGGCTGCGGCCGCCTGGGCCGCGGCAGGCAGTGCGTCGTAAATCCGGTTCATGGCGTCGTCGTCGTGCGCGGCCGACAGGAACCAGGCCTCGAAGACGGACGGCGGCAGGTAGACCCCGGAGTCCAGCATCGAGTGGAAGAACGGCGCATAGCGGAAGGCTTCCTGTGCCTGGGCGTCGGCGTAGTTGTGGACGCCGTTGGCCGAGGTGCCGAAGGCCACTGAGAAGAGGTTCCCGGCGAACTGGATGGAGTGGTCCACCCCTGCGGCGTCCAGGGCGTTGGAGAGGGCCGAGGACAGTTCCAGCGAGCGGACGTCGATGAAGGAGTAAACGTCGCGGGTCGCATGGATCAGTGTTGCCACGCCGGCAGCCATGGCCACCGGGTTTCCGGACAGGGTTCCGGCCTGGTACACCGGGCCGGTAGGCGCGAGGTAGTCCATGACGTCGGCGCGGCCGCCGAGGGCCGCCGTCGGCATCCCGCCGCCGATGACCTTGCCAAAGGTGAGCAGGTCAGGGGTCCATGGTTCCTCGGCATCCGGTGCACCGCCGGTAAGGCCCCAGTAGCCGGAGTAGCCGGTGCGGAATCCGGTCAGGACCTCGTCGACGATGAGGAGCGCTCCGTGCTCCCGCGTGATCTGCGAAAGTCCGTGGTTGAATCCCTCGCCGGGGGTGACGACGCCCATGTTCGCCGGCGCTGCTTCGGTGATGACGGCGGCAATATTGGGGCCGTGGACAGCGAAGGCTTCCTTGACGGCCGCGAGGTCATTGTAGGGCAGCACCAGCGTCTCCGCCGCGGTCGCTTCCGTGACGCCGGCGGACCCGGGCAGGGCCAGGGTTGCCAGCCCGGATCCGGCCGCGGCCAGGAGTCCGTCGAGGTGGCCGTGGTAGCAGCCGGCGAATTTGATGATCAGGTTGCGGCCGGTGAACCCGCGGGCCAGCCGGACAGCGGTCATGGTGGCTTCGGTTCCGGTGGACACCATCCGGAGGCGTTCGACGGCAGGGACGCGCTCCTGGACGATCTCCGCCAGGTTTGCCTCGTCCGGGGTGGACGCGCCAAAGGAGAGTCCCCGGTCGACGGCGGCATGCACGGCCTCCAGCACGGCCGGATGGGCGTGTCCGAGCAGGGCAGGTCCCCATGAGCAGACCAGGTCCACGTATTCCTTGCCGTCGGCATCCGTCAGGTACGGTCCCTTGGCGGAGACCATGAAGCGCGGGGTCCCGCCCACGGAGCCAAAAGCCCGCACCGGCGAGTTGACGCCGCCCGGCATCAGCTGGCGGGCGCGGTCGAAGAGTGCCTCATTGCGAGGATTGCTGGAAGTCATGGTTCCTATTCTCTCAGTAAGCCGGAAAGCTCAAGTTAGCCGCAAGGGCCCCATTGGCAGGGTCAGCCGGCGAGCAGCTCTGCCACGCGGGGCGCCACCGCCGTGCCCATCAGTTCGATCGAGCGCATCATGGCCGCGTGCGGCAGAGGCCCGTTGCTGTATTTGAGGTCAAAACGGTCAACCCCCAGGTTCCGCTTCAGCCTGACAATTTTTTGGGCCACGGTTTCCGGTGATCCGACGTAGAGCGCGCCTTCTGTGGAACAGAGTGCATCGAACTCACCGCGGCCGGCCGGACCCCAGCCACGCTCGGCTCCAAGCCTGTTCCGGAGTGCCAGCCAGTGGGGATAGAGCTCTTCCCGTGCCTGTTCGTCCGTATCGGCAACATGGCCGGGCGAGTGGGTGGCCATCTGCTGCATCGGGTGCCCGTACTTGCCCATCGCTTCCCGGTAAAGGTCGGCAAGGGGCCGGAAGCCCCGCGGCTGGCCGCCGATGATGGCGAAGATGATCGGATACCCGTACTGGGCACACCGGAGGACAGATTCCGGTGTGCCGCCCACGCCGATCCAGGTGGGCAGCAGGTGGTGCTCGGGGGGCGGATAGACGCTCAGGCCGGCGAGGGCCGGGCGGGTGCGGCCTTCCCAGTGCACAGGCTTCTGTGCGCGGACCTTGTCGAACAGTTCAAGTTTTTCCTCGAACAGGACTTCGTAGTCCGCCAGGTCCAGGCCGAACAGCGGGAAGGATTCGATAAAGGATCCGCGCCCCAGCATGACTTCCGCCCGGCCGTTGGAGATGGCGTCCACGGTGGCGAAGCGCTGGAACACCCTGATGGGATCGTCCGAGCTCAGCACCGTCACCGCGGAGCCCAGGCGGATTCGGGACGTGCGGGCGGCGGCAGCGGCAAGGAAGACCTCCGGCGCGGACACGGCGTAGTCCTTGCGGTGGTGCTCCCCCACGCCGAAGGCATGGAGGCCGACGGCGTCAGCCAGTTCAGCCTGTTCCAGCAGCTGGCGCAGGACCTGGGCATGCGGCTGCGGGCTGCCGTCGGGGGCCTCACCTACGTCGCCGAAGGTGTTCAGGCCGAGGAGGATGCGGTCTTCCCCCACGGGTGCGGTGGGAGAGCCGGACGGGTCGGTCACCGGGTTTCCTTCAGCCAGCCGGCCAGTTCGGTGGCCCAGTAGGTGAGCACCGTGTGCGCTCCGGCCCGCCGGATGCCCAGCACGGATTCGGTGATGGCGGCGCGGCGGTCGATCCAGCCGTTGGCGGCAGCGGCCTCGATCATCGCGTACTCGCCGGAGATCTGGTAGGCGGACACGGGCACCGGGCTCATGGCGGCCACGTCTGCCACGATGTCCAGGTAGCTCATGGCCGGCTTGACCATGATGATGTCGGCACCTTCGTCCAGGTCCAGTTCCACCTCGCGAAGCGCTTCGGTGCGGTTCCCGGCATCCATCTGGTAGGTCCGCCGGTCACCCGTGAGCTGGGAGTCCACCGCTTCGCGGAAAGGACCGTAGAACGCGGAGGCGTACTTCGCGGCGTAGGCGATGACAGAAGTGTTGACGTGTCTGGCCTCATCCAGTGCTGCGCGGATGGCGGCGATCTGGCCGTCCATCATCCCGGAGGGGCCCAGCATGTGCGCGCCGGCCTCAGCCTGCGCCACTGCCATCCTGGCGTAGATCTCCACGGTGCGGTCGTTGTCCACGTAACCGTCGGCGTCGAGCACCCCGCAGTGGCCGTGGTCGGTAAATTCGTCCAGGCAGACGTCACTCATGATCACCAGGTCGTCGCCCACCTCCGAGCGCACGTCGCGGATGGCCTTGTTCAGCACGCCGTCCGGGTCAAGGGAAGCCGAGCCTTCAGGATCGCGTGTTTCAGGAATGCCGAAGAGCATGATTCCGCCCAGCCCAAGTTCAACGGCCTCAGCCGCGGCCCGTTTCAGCGTGTCGGTGGTGTGCTGGACCACGCCGGGCATGGACGTGATGGGGTTGGGCTCGGTGAGTCCTTCCCTGATGAAGGCCGGAAGGATGAGTTCGGCCGGTGAAAGGCGCGTTTCGGCGGTCATCCGGCGCATGGCGGGGGTGGTGCGCAGGCGGCGGGGGCGTTGGGTGGGGAAAGTCATGGGTCCTGTCCTTCGCATTGGTTGTGAAGCATTTGGGGAAGCGTGCCTGTCACCGTCAGGGCGGGCTGAGCGCCTTGGCCACGGCCGCTACCAGGCCCTCCGGCGTCGGCTCAGCCGCCACCGCCGCAACGTCGAGGTCCAGGGCGGCGGCCTGTTCCGCCGTCGACCGTCCTATGGCCACCAGCCGGCACCCGCCCAGAGGCCCCAGCGCGGCGATCCGGCGCACGGCGCTCGGGGAGGCCGCGATCACGGCGTGAAGGCGTCCGCCGGCGATGTCCGCGGCGGCGGTTTGCGGTGCCAGGAGGGAGTACGACGACGGCTGCGGACCAGCGTCGCCGTCCTCCGCCTGCATGGAAAGCCGCCGTTCCGCTGCCGCCGGATAGTCGACAGTGCGGTAGGCAGTCACGGCGGTAACAGTGCCGCCTGCGGCTGCCAGGCCCTCCGAGAGGGTGCCGGCGGCGATATCCGCCTGCGGCAGCAGGATCCTGCCTCCTCCCGGCCAGACGGCGAGCAGCCCGGCGGCCGACTGTTCTCCGGGCGGGGTCAGTGCCACGGTGAGGCCGCCGGCCTCAAGGAGCCGCCGCGTTGCGGGACCTACGGCGGCGATCCGCGTCCCTGGCGGTACCAGCTGGCCCAGGCGCAGACCCCGCTCTGCCGCTTTCTCCATCAGGACGTGGACGGTGGTGGCGCTGCTGACCACCAGCCAGTCAAAGGCGGCAGCTGCGAGCGCGTCACAGGCAACATCCAGCATGTGCTGGTCAGGCGCCCGTTCAAAGTCGATGAGCGGCAGCAGCACAGGTTCCGCGCCGGCTGCTGCCAGCGCCTCCACCAGGGCAGCCGAACGTTCCGGGCTGCGCGTCACCAGGACCCGGACGCCGCCAAGCGGAGTCCGGGGCGTGGTGCCGCTGGAAGGCTGCGTCATTGCCAGGTCAGGATGCCTGCAGGTCGGCGATGTCGGCGGCTCCCGCGGCAAGGAGCAGCTCAGCCAGTTCGATGCCCAGCAGGGTTGCTCCCACCTCCGTCAGCCCGTCGGTGGCCCGCTTGTCCCGCACGGTGGCGGTGCCGTCCACGGCGCACACCACTGCTTCAAGGTGCAGCATGCTGCCCTTGCGGTAGGCGTAGGCCCCAACGGGCGCTGCGCAGCCCGCTTCGAGCCGGGCCAGCAGGGCGCGTTCGGCGGTGACGGCCAGGCGGGTGTCAGGATCATCCAGCGCGGCAAGGGCCTGGGCCAGGACTCCGCCCGGCCCCGGTTTCGCAGGAGCGTCCGCCGTTCGGCATTCGATGGCCAGCGATCCCTGACCCGCTGCGGGCAGCATCACGTCGGTTTCCAGGTATTCGGACACCACATCCAGCCGGCCGATCCTCTCCAGGCCGGCAGCCGCAAGCACCACGGCATCCAGGTCGCAGGATTTTCCGGGCACCACCTGGTCGGTGGAGTTGCCGGGCAGCCCGGGAACCCGGCCCAGGCGGGTGTCCACGTTGCCGCGGATGTCCACGATGTCCAGGTCAGCGCGGGCGGCCCGCAACTGGGCTGCGCGCCGCGGCGAACCGGTGCCGATGCGGGCCCCGGCCGGCAGGTCTGCCAGCTTGAGTCCGTCGCGGGCGCACAGGACGTCGCGGACGTCCACGCGGCGCGGAGTCGCGGCAAGGCTGAGCCCTACCGCGGCGCCGGTCGGAAGGTCCTTGAGCGAGTGCACGGCAACGTCGCACTCGTCGCGCAGCAGTGCATCGCGCAGGGCAGCGACAAAGACGCCCGTGCCGCCCATCTGGGACAGCGACCCCGTCAGGACGTCGCCGTCGGTGCGGACGTGCACCAGTTCCACCGGAAAACCGCCGACGGCGGCCAGCTGGTCCGCGGTCTGCTGGGTCTGGGTAAGCGCCAGTTTGCTGGCGCGTGTTCCGATCCGGACCGTCACAGCTGGGCCGTTTCCGCGGCACCGCCGGACGGGTACGGGTCATGGCCGGTGCCCACAGTGGTGTCAGCCGCCGCGATGGTGGGCTTTTCGCCGCGGAAGTTGGCGCAGCATCCCGGCCGGCAGACGTCGTACCAGGGACCAAGATCCGTCAGGGCGGGGCGGTCGCTGATGTTGTTGGCCACCGTCCGCTCGCAGATGAGGTCCACCAGGCCGTCAACGAACTTACGGTGCGTACCGGGCGTGGGGACGCGGGTGGCGGCCAGGCCCAGGTTGGCGCAGGTTTCCATCGCTTCGGTATCCAGGTCCCAGACAACTTCCATGTGGTCGCTGACGAAACCAAGCGGGACGATGACGATGCCCTTGACGCCCTGGCCGGCCAGTTCCCCGATGGCGTCGTTGATGTCCGGTTCCAGCCACGGCACGTGCGGAGCGCCGGAGCGGGACTGGTACACCAGGGACCACGGTGCGGTCAGCCCGGATTCCTTCCCGACCCGCTCAATGACGGCGGCCGCGTTGGCAAGGTGCTGGGCCACGTAGGCGGAGCCTTCCTCGAACACGCGCGGCTCCCCCTCGGAGCGGCCCGCCGCCTCGGCGTCCCGGGTGGGGATGGAGTGGGTGGCGAACAGGATATGGATGGGTGCATCCGGGGTGCCCGCTTCGGCAAGCTTGGCGCGGACCTCCGCCAGGCCGGCGGCGGTACCTTCGACGAACGGCTCCACGAAGCCCGGGTGGTCGAAGTACTGGCGGACCTTGTCCACTTCCAGTTTGCCGTCCAGGCCGGTTTCGGTCAGCGCCATGCCGATGTCCTCGCGGTACTGGCGGCAGCTGGAGTAGCAGGAGTAGGCACTGGTGGTGAGCATGAGCACCCGGCGGTGCCCGGCGTCGTACGCTTCCTGCAGGGTCTGCGGGATGTACGGTGCCCAGTTGCGGTTGCCCCACAGCACGGGCAGCTCGATGCCGCGGGCAGCCAGCTCGGCTTCCAGCGCTGCCTTCAGCTCGCGGTTCTGCTGGTTGATGGGGCTGATGCCGCCGTTGGCACGGTAGTGGTGCGAGACTTCCTCCAGCCGCTCGTCCGGGATCCCCCGGCCGCGGGTAACGTTGCGGAGGAACGGGATGACGTCATCCTGGCCTTCCGGTCCGCCGAAGGAGGCCAGCAGGACGGCGTCGTAGTTTTTGGGGGCCATGCGTCCGGCCTCGGTCACCGGGTTGATGGCGGTGGCTGCCTGCTGCTCGGGGCTCATGCGAGCACCTCGGCAACCTCGTCTGCGGAGATGCGGCGTCCGGTATAGAACGGCACTTCCTCCCGCACGTGGTTGCGCGCCTCGGTGGCGCGGAGGTGGCGCATCAGGTCCACGAGGTCCACCAGTTCCGGCGCTTCCAGGCCCAGGATCCACTCCCAGTCGCCCAGGGCGAAGGAGGAAACGGTGTTGGAAATGACCTGCGGGAAGTCCCGTCCCAGCAGTCCATGGTCGCGGAGCATCTTGCCGCGCTCGGCCTCCGGCAGGATGTACCACTCGTAGGACCGGACGAACGGGTACACGCACAGCCACTCGGCCGGTGCGACGCCGCGGGAGTAGGCGGGGGTGTGGTTCTTGGCGAATTCGGCTTCGCGGTGGACACCCATGGCAGACCAGACGATCTCCGTGCCGGCGAAGAGGGTGCTGCGGCGGATGTCGCGGATGGCCTGCTGCAGCGCCTCCGGCCTGGGTCCATGGAGCCACACCATGACGTCGGCGTCGGCGCGCATGGCCGAGACGTCGTAGCTGCCCCGGTGCGTGACACCGGCGGCGGCGAGACGCTCCAGCAGCGCTTCGAAGTCGGCGGCGGCATCCGCACTGCGGACCACTGACTCCGACCGCTTGAATACCGTCCAGAGGGTAAAGAACTGCTCGGCTGATTCTTCGGTTTTAGTGACAGATTCGGCAGAAGTGTGGCTCATGGTTACAAGTTTGCCCCTTCCCTGCCCCCAAGGCGAAACCGAAGAGTTCTACAGCTCGTAGAAGTGATTAAAGTCACCTTCCGGGCACGTCAGGCCGCCCTTAGGGGCGGCGCATGCGGAGGAATACCAGCCCTGCGGCGGCACCCACGCCAACCAGTCCGGCGCCCAGCCACACCATGGCATCGGGCACGCCGGGCAGCGGACCGGTGGAGGAAACTGCCTGTCCCGGTCCTTCCGGTGCTCCGGCGGCCTGCGGCGCCCGCGTGGGCTGGGACTGGCGCGCGTTGATGGACAGCGACGTTGGCAGGACGGGGCCCGGCGTGGAAACCGGGCCGGCGGCCGGCGCGTCGTCCCCCACACGGCCAGCCTCGCCGGTCCCGGTGGCGTCGGCCGCCGCGGCGCCGCCGGCGGACGCTCCACCGGACCCCGGCACCGTGGCCTGCGTCCCGGACAGCGGGGCAGGACCTCCCCCGGCTGCTCCGGGCGCCGTTGCAGCGGACGTGGCAACGGCCTCCGGAGCGGAGCCGCCAGCCGCTGTCGAAGGGCCGGTTCCAGGGGCAGCTGCCGGCCCGGACGCCGCGGGGGACCCGGACCTGCCGGCAGCCGGGGAACCGGTGGCCGCGGCTGTGGTCTGTGGCCGGGGTGCCAGGGGCGTCCCGGAGTCCGTCGGAGCGGGCGTGGCAGTGGAGGTCGAGCCTGCGGACAGGGTCGCGGCAATCGTCGGAAGCAGCGAAGCGGGCAACGGGAGCAGCGTCGAAGCTGTCCGGGGTGCCGGGGTTGCCGTGGCCGGGGCGCTCGGTTCGCCGGTGCCCTGTCCGCCATGCCAGGCCCCGCCTTGCGATGCCAGGTTTTGCGGAGGCGGGACCGCGTCGTCTGCCAAGGACGCCTGGACGCCGGTAGAAAGAACCAGTACCGCTCCGACGGCCGCTGCTGCGGTGCCGCGCCGGAGTCCCCCATGGATACCGGTCCGGGACATTGAAAGCTCGGACCTGTGTTGAACCATAGTCATCGACCCTAACCAGAAGGCTTGGCCGATTGGAAACTGAACGGGACGCCGTACCGGGCGCGGTGCGGGTGCCGCGGGCCCGGCTCGGAGCGCTGACCAGCAGGAATGCTCAGGCGGCAGTGAGTTGGGCGATTTGCTCACGTGTGTCGGCCACCACAGCGGCCAGGCCGTTCCCGGCCACCCATCCGCCCACGACGGCCAGGCCGCCGGCAGCGCTGCAGGACCGCCGGATGTCCGCTGCCCGGGCACGGTGCCCGACGGCGGCGAACGGCAGGGCTCCGCGCCAGCGGACCACATCCCAGCCCCGTATGTCCTCCCCCGCGATGCGGACGCCCAACAGGGCGGAAGCGTCGCGCAAGGCGGCCGCGAACAGCTCATCATCCGATTGCGGGCCGGAGGCCTGCACGGACGCTCCGTCCACCCGGCCGTAGGAAAGGCGCACCACATGGCGCCCGGTCCCGGCAGCGGCAGCCAGCCAATCCCACTTTCCCGTGGCATGCGTGAGCGCCTTCGCTTCGATCCCCGGCGTTTGCGGGGCAACCAGGATCCCCGTTCCACGCGGCCGCCGGTCAAGGTCCGGATTGTCCAGGACCAGTGTCACCAGCTTGACGTCAGGCCCGGAGGCAGGCCTTTTTCCAGAAATTGCGGGAACGGCATGTTCCAGCAGTTCGACGGCGGCCGGTCCCTCCACTGCCATGACCAGCAGTGCGGCACTGAAGGCCGCCCCGCCGGCGTCGACCCGCCAGCCGCCAGGAGTGCGGGAGACCGCCGTCGCGGCCGTGCCCGGCAAAAGGACCACACCACGGCGCTGAAGATCCGCCACCAACGCATCCACCAGGGTGTGCATGCCGCCTTCGAGGCCGGCGACGGCGGACCCGGCTTTTGCGGGCTGGCCGGGCTGCTGCGCCTGCCCGGGTGTGCCCGCACGGCGCCGCTGCGCCGAGACCGCGGCAGCGAGGGAACCGTGTTGCCGCAATCCGGCACGGAGGCCGGGGGCCACCATGTCGACGTCGAGCAGGCCGGGATCGGCGGAGTGGACGCCGCCTACTACCGGGGAGACCAGGCGTTCCAGCACCCGCGACCCCATCCGGGCCCGGACCAGCGCGGCGACGCTGGTGACGCCGGCCCCGGCACCGACGGAGGCAGGCAGGAGGCGGTCCACGGAGGCGCGCAGCGAGCCAAGGATGCCCAGGGTGCGCCGCACCTCAGGGTCCCAGGGATTGGCGGGAATGCCCAGGACGCCGGTCCGGGGCAGCTCGCGGGGCCCATCCGGCAGCTGCACCCAGGCACCTCCGGGGCGCGGGGGAACGATCTTCCCGCCAAGGCCCAGTTCCGAGCAGAGCCGGGCGACGGCGTCGGACCTGGTGGCGAAGGACTCGGCGCCGCTGTCCAGGGTGAGCCCGGCGACCGTATGGCTGCCCACGCAGCCGCCCCACGCCGTCCCGGCTTCCAGGACGGTCACCTCATGGCCGGCTGCTGCGAGTTCCCGGGCGGAGAGCAGCCCGGAGATCCCGCCGCCCACCACCAGCGCCTTGCCGGGTGTTGCCGGGGAGCCGCGCACGGGTTACGCCGGAGAGATGGAGTGGATGAGCTCCACTACCCGGGTGAGGACGTCAGGGTCCGTCCCGGGCGGTACGCCGTGCCCCAGGTTCAGGACGTGGCCGGGTGCGGCGGAGCCGGCGGCGATGACCTCGCGGACGTGCGCTTCCAGGATGTCCCAGGGTGCTTCCAGCAGCGCAGGGTCGATGTTTCCCTGCAGGGGCACCGTCCCGCCGAGCCGCCGGTTTGCTTCATCCAGCGGGAGCCGGTAGTCAACGCCCACCACGTCCACTCCCACGTCCCGCATGGCCACGAGGAGTTCGGACGTGCCGGTGCCGAAGTGGATGAGCGGGGCACCCAGGTGGCGCACGTGGTCCAGGGCCCGGGCCGACGCCGGCGCAACGTATTTGGTGTAGTCGGCCAGTCCCAGCGAACCCGCCCAGGAGTCGAAGAGCTGGGCGGCGGAGGCCCCGGCCTCCAGCTGCGCCTGGAGGAACATGCCCGAGGCGTCGGCGGCCCAGTTGGCCAGCGCGGTCCACGTCTCCGGATCCGCGTGCATCATGGTCCGCGGGCCCAGGTGGTCGCGCGAGGGTTTGCCTTCCACCATGTAGGCGGCCAGGGTGAACGGCGCCCCGGCGAAACCGATCAGGGGTGTCTTGCCCAGCTCGGCCACCGTGAGGCGGACTGCTTCGCGGATGGGTTCCAGGGCTTCCCAGGTCAGCTGCGGCAGGGCCGCGACATCGGCGGCAGTGCGCACGGGCTTATCAAGGACCGGCCCCACCCCGGGAACAATGTCCACGCCCACGCCGGCAAGCTTCAAGGGGATGACAATGTCCGAAAAGAAGATCCCGGCGTCCACGTCATGCCGGCGGACGGGCTGGAGCGTGATCTCGGAGGCCAGCTCCGGCCGGAGGCAGGAGTCCAGCATGGCGATTCCCTCGCGCACCTTAAGGTATTCGGGCAGCGAGCGGCCGGCTTGCCGCATGAACCATACGGGACGGCGGGACGGCTTGCCGCCGCGGTAGGCCGTGATCAGCGGAGAGTCTGCTGTGCGGCCGTCCATCAGTGGATGGTCTGCGGCGAGGGCGCCGGCAGCGGAGACGGCAGGGCTAGGAGTCATGCCTTTGATTGTGCCCAAAAAGAGCCGCAAAAGATAACGACAACCTGTCGCTGAAGCCCCGGAAAAGCGGGAGGTGGCGGGGATCACGTCCCACTGTGGCGACTATCCTTTCCGATGGTTGTTCTACCGGGTAACGAAAAAGCTATGATTGGTCTGCTGTGGTTCTTTTTTCATTGGTGGCTACACACGCCGACATCGATCTTGAAACCGTTGCTCAGTTGAGCAACGGTTCCTCCGGGATTGCCGCTTCCGCGCTCACTGAATCACCCGCCGTCGCCGGCGCGGTGGTCCTGGCCACCTGCAACCGTTATGAAATCTACGGCGAGGCCGCGAATCCGGACGATGTTGAAGCGGCCCGGGCTGCCCTCGTCTCGCGGATCAGCGAAGCCAGCGGACTGGCGGAGCCGCTCGTGTCCCGCTCCTTCAGCACCCGCACCGGGCCTGAGGTGACCCAGCACCTGTTTGCCGTCAGCGCGGGGCTGGACTCCGCCGTCGTCGGTGAGCGCGAGATCGCCGGGCAGGTTCGCCGCGCCCTCATCACCGCACAGCACGACGGTACTGCCAGCGCCGGACTCGTCCGGCTGTTCCAGGCCGCGTCCAAAACCGCCAAGGATGTGGGCGCGCAGACTGCCCTGGGTTCGCGGGGCCTGTCCATCGTTTCGGTGGCACTCGACCTGGCCACTGACCTTTCCGAAAACCCGGACTGGTCAACCAAGAAAGTTGTCCTGTTCGGAACCGGCGCGTACGCAGGCGCCACCATGGCCCTGCTGCGTGAGCGCGGCTGCACTGACATCTCTGTTTTCTCCTCCTCCGGCCGTGCCGAAGGGTTTGTTGCTTCCCGCGGAGGTGCCGCCCTGGACGTGGAGTCCCTGCGCCCGGCGGTGGCCGCTGCCGACGTCATGATCGGCTGCAGCGGCTCGGACACCCGGGTCGAGGCCTATGAACTGGCCCAGGTCCGCGCGGAGTCGCCGCAGCCCCTGATCGCCATCGACCTGGCGCTCACCCACGACTTCGATCCCGCCGTCGGCGAACTGGATGGTGTTGAACTGCTGACGCTGGAATCGGTGCGCCTGGCCGCCCCGCAGGAGCAGGCGGAATCCCTGACCCAGGCCAGCGGCATCGTCAAGGGCGCGGCCAAGGCCTTCGAGCAGGAGCGCGAAGCCCGCTCGGTGGACTCCGCCATCGTTGCCCTGCGGCGCCACACCATGAGTGTGCTGGACGCGGAGATGGAAAAGGTCCGGGCCCGTCACGGGTGCACCGCTGCCGCCGAAGAAGTCGAGTTCGCGCTGCGCCGCATGGTCAAGCAGTTGCTGCACGTCCCCACGGTCCGCGCCCGCGAACTTGCGGCGAACGGCCAGCAGGACGACTACGTGGCGGCTCTGGAGGCACTGTACGGCATCACCGTCGAGCAGCCCGCCGCCACCGCGCCGGCCGCCGAGTGCCCGGTGGACCACAAGGGCCGCGAAACCGCCTGAGTGCTTTCCCCGACGCCCCATCACCATTTGCCCCTAAATCGGAAACGCCCCATCACTTTCTTCAGGGAAGTGATGGGGCGTTTCTTAAAAAGCCGCTAAAGGTGATGGGGCGTCTGGGTCAGTAGACCGGCTTTTCGGGTTCCACCTCCCGCACCCAGGCCAGGATCCCGCCGTCGAGATGGCTGACCCGCTGATACCCGGCTGCCCGGGCGGCCGCCAGCACGCTGGCGGACCGTGTACCGGCCTTGCAGTGGAACACGATATCCCGGTCCTGCGGAAGTTCGTCCCAGGCCTCGCCGGCCAGGATACGTCCCTGCGGGATCAGTTTTGCCCCGTCGATCCGGACGATGTCGTACTCCCCCGATTCCCGGACGTCCACCAGTTCAAAGTCCTTGAGCCCGGCTTGGCGCGAGGCCAGCATGGTGGCCAGCTGGGTGGCCGTGACCGTGTGTTCGGTGTCCGACGGGGAGGCCGGGGCGATGCCGCAGAAGGCCTCGTAGTCGGTGAGTTCGGTGATGGGTTCGGCGGCCGGGTCCTTCGCTACCCGGATCTCGCGCCAGCTCCCGCCGAGGGCGTCAAAGAGGGCCACGCGGCCCAGCAAAGAGCGCCCGACGCCGGTAATCAGCTTCACGGCTTCGGTCACCATGAGCGATCCCACGGCGGCGCACAGCATGCCAAAGACCCCGCCCTCGCCACAGGACGGGACGGAACCGGCAGGCGGGGCCTCGGGGTACAGGTCCCGGTACGTGGGTCCATGCTTCTCCCAGAACACGCTGACCTGGCCGTCAAAGCGGAAGATGGAGCCCCACACATAGGGCTTGCCAAGGATGGCGGCGGCGTCGTTCACCAGGTAGCGGGTGGCGAAGTTGTCGGCACCGTCGAGAATGAGGTCGTAGCCGCTAAACAGTTCCAGGGCGTTGGACGAGTCCAGGCGCACGTTGTGCAGCCGGACGTCCACCAGCGGGTTCAGCCCGGCAATGGCGTCGCGCGCCGATTCGATCTTGGGACGGCCCACATCGCTGACGCCGTGGATCACCTGGCGCTGCAGGTTGCTCAGGTCCACGACGTCGTCGTCGATGATGCCGATGGTTCCCACCCCGGCCGCGGCGAGGTAGAGCAGCGCGGGTGCTCCCAATCCGCCGGCGCCGATCACCAGCACCTTGGCGTTCTTGAGCCGCCGCTGCCCGAGGGCGCCGATCTCGGGAATGATCAGGTGCCGGGAGTATCTTTCGACCTCGGCGGCCGTGAGGTCTGCGGCCGGTTCCACCAGCGGATCCAGGGAGGGTGACGCAACATTTGCGGTGAAAGACGAAGCCATACTTCAATGTATGCCCCGGGATACCGCCGGGTCATATTACCCCGCAGTAAAGTGAAGGGTAACTGCAATGGAAAGAAGGACAACTGTGGTCCCTGAAGCACGGGCAGACCGCCCGACCGCCGCCGAACCGCAAGCTCCCTCCCGCCCCGCAGGCCAGCGGTCCGCCCGGCTGCCCCGGGATGAGCGCCGCGCACAACTCCTTGCTGCGGCCCAGGAGGTGTTCGTAGCCAACGGCTACCACGGCGCTGCGATGGATGAGATCGCAGAAACCGCCCACGTGAGCAAACCGGTGCTGTACCAGCACTTTCCGTCGAAGCGCGAGCTCTACCTCGCGCTGCTGGAAAGCCACCTGGCCTCGCTCACCGAACTGATGCTGGGCGCCCTGAACTCCACCACGGACAATGATGAACGCGTCCAGGCCGTCATGCGCGCCTACTTCCACTTCATCGCCAATGACGACCAGGCCCACCGCCTGGTGTTCGAATCAGACCTGATCAACGACACCGATGTCAGCTCCAGGCTGGAAACCTTCAACCGGACCTTCGCCGACGCCATTGCCAGGGTCATTGCGGAGGACACCAAGCTCCCCCACCTGGAAGCCCAGCTGCTGGGCCGGGGCCTGGCGGGAATGGCGCAGGTCAGCGCCCGGTACTGGCTGGAAACGGACGGCAACCTGGACCTCGATGTGGCCAGCGACCTCATCTACCGTTTAGCTTGGCGCGGAATCTCTCGCTTCCCCAAAGAGTCCTAGACTACAAATAAGACAACACCTCGTAGAAACACGAGAACTTTCACAGGCTGGGAGGCCCCCTTGGAGATTAAGATCGGCGTTCAGAACGTTGGCCGCGAAATCGTGCTGGAATCAACCCAGGATGCGGAGACCGTGGCCAAGGTGGTTGGCGAAGCCATCAATGGGGGCAGCGAACTGCGCCTGAAGGATGACAAAGGACGCCTGATCATTGTTCCGGGCAACGCACTGGCTTACGTGGAAATCGGTGCCGAGGAGGTCCGGCGCGTAGGTTTCGGGCAGTTCTAGTCCGGGCCTGCTGCAGGCCCTTCGTTCTTCAAGGAGATCCATGCTTTCGCTGACCATCGTGGTGCTGGCAACCGTCGCTGCGGGCTTCGTTGTCTGGGCCAATGACAAGCGGCACTCCAAATACGGCGCGGCCCTGCCTGCCGGTGTTGCCGTGGGTGTTGCGGCGCTGGCCTGGATCATCCTGATGACCGCGGGCTTCGGCTACCTGCCGGGAACCACGTGGCTTCCCTGGGTCCTGCCGATGGTCCTGGGCGTCGCCGCTGCCATCGCCACTGTCGTCTACCTGGGCCGCACGCGCGCCCGCCGCGATACGGAACGCCTCACTGTCATCCTGCGGCGCTGACCGCCCGCAAGGCAGGACATACGCGTGTGGCCACCACCCTGCAGGGTGGTGGCCACACGCGTATGTTCCGGGTTTCAGAGGAACTCCGCCCTGCCTTCCATCGCCGACGAGGCCAAGGCATGCTCCCGTCGCGGGATGCGCCCGGCTGCCCGGGCCATCCTGCCGGCGAGCACTGCATGCTTGAACGCCTCGCCCATGAGTGCAGGGTTCTGCGCCCGCGTCACCGCCGTGGCCAGCAGCACGGCGTCGCAGCCCAGCTCCATGGCCAGCGCCGCGTCCGATGCCGTACCAATGCCGGCGTCCAGCACCACCGGCACCGAGGCACGGGACACGATGAGCTCGATATTGTGCGGGTTCAGGATTCCCAGGCCTGTCCCAATCGGGGCTCCGAGCGGCATGACGGCGGTGGCGCCAAGGTTCTCCAGCCGCAACGCCAGTACGGGGTCATCGTTGGTGTAGGCGAAGACCTTGAACCCCCGGTTAACCAGCTGCTCCGTGGCTTCCACCAGTTCGACAGCATCGGGCAGCAGGGTCTGCTCATCGGAAATGACTTCCAGCTTCACCCAGTCGGTCTCCAGGGCCTCCCGCGCAAGCTCCGCCGTCAGGACGGCATCCCTGGCCGTGAAGCAGCCTGCGGTGTTGGGCAGCACGCGGATCCCGTGGTCCACTAACAGCTGGAACAACGAGCCGGTCTCCGCAGTGGAGTACCGGCGCATGGCCACGGTGGTCAGGGCGGTGCCGGATGCCAGGAGTGCAGCGCCCAGGCCGTCCAGGCTGGGTGCCCCGCCGGTGCCCATGATCAGCCGGGATCCAAGGGCGACGCCGTCAATCACCAGGCCGTCGGCGGCCCCGGGATTCCCGGCCGGGTTGATGGTGCCGGTTTCGGTCATGGTGTCAGCCTCCCTGTACTGCTGTGACAAGTTCAATGTCGTCGCCCTCGGCGAGCGCCGTGGCGAACCATTGGCTCCGCGGCACCACCTGGGCATTATGGGCGACGGCGACCCCCAGCTTCCCGCCGTCGGTCGCCTGGCCGTTCGGTGCCAGCGGGCGTCCGGTGACCTGGCTGACGAGCGTGGTGATGGAGGTGCCGTCCGCCACCGTGTGGGTGTTTCCGTTCAGGGTGATGTTCACACTGTCTCCTTGGTGTGGTGGTTTGTGCGGGCGGCGGCCGGACGCGAGAACCGCTCCGGACTGAAGGGCGCCCAGCGCGGGTCGGCATGCCCGTCCAGCAACCCGGCGCAGATGGCTGCGGCAGCGGGAGTGAGCAGCACCCCGTGCCGGAAGAACCCGGTGGCGATGATGAGTCCGGGGACGTGCCCGGCCTTGTAGCCTGCAGATCCGGGGGCCGCCGGCACGCGGCCCAGCAGCGGCGCGTTGTCGGGGGTTCCGGGCCGGGCCCTTGCGGTGCACTCCAGCAGCTCCAGTTCGGCGACGGCGGGCACCAGCGCCTGGGCATCGCGCAGCAGCTGATAGACGCCCCCGGCGCTGACGGCATCGGACAGCGCGTCCTCGCGCTGGGTGGCTCCGATGACCACGGTCCCGTCCTGCCGGGGAACGATGTAGACGGGGACACCATGCACCAGCCCGCGCACCGTGGACGTCACAAGGGGCTGGAGGTGCTGCGGAACGGCGAGGCGGAGGATGTCTCCGTGTACGGGGCGCAGGGGCAGGTCGAGGCCGTCGGGCAGGCCGCCCAGGTCCCCTGCCTGCAGCCCGTTGGCCACGATCGTATCCGTTGCCAGGACGGTGCCGCCGCCAGCCAGGCTGGCGCCGACGACCCTTCCGCCCTCCCACAGCAGGCCGCCGGCCCGGTCCGGCACGGCGTACCCTTCCACCGCCCCTGCAACAGCCAGGCCAGGCTTCCCGCGGACGGCACCGGCGAGGGCCTGCCGCAGGGCAGCCAGCAGGCGGCGGGGATCAACCTGGTGGTCCGCAGGCGTGTCAAGGGCGCAGGCTATCGCGGGGCTGAGGAGTGGCTCGCGTTTGCGGGCGTCCCGCACGGTGAGTGGTTCCACGGCAAGTCCGTTGGCCTGCTGTACGGCGCGGAGGTCCATCAGCGCGCGGCGGTCCGCGGCGTCGGCACCCACGGCGAGAGTCGGCGTCGTCAGGTATCCGGAACCGGAGGTGGCTCCTGCGATGCCTGCGGCGAAACCGGGCCAGCGGGAGGAAGCGTCAAGCATCAGTTCCAGGAGGTCCTCCTCCTGGTAGTGCAGTTCGCTGACGGGGGCCAGCATTCCTGCGGCGGCCCAGCTGGCACCGCTTCCGGGCGCGTCATCGATCAGGGCCACGGAGCGGCCGGAGCGCTGCGCCTCCCAGGCGATGCCATGGCCCACCACTCCGCCGCCGATGACGGCGACGTCCGCGCGGACCGTGGAACGGGGGGCACTGGACGGCCCGGCACGATGGTCAACGGGAGTGCTCATAAGGTTCCTTCCCTACGCCGGCATTATCCGGATCAGGTCAAGCGGTCGGCTCTGACGCCCTCTCAGCCCGGCGCTTTGTGACAGCTGCCGCGGGCTCCCGCAGTACCAGGCCAGTTTAGAGGAACTAGGCTTGCAGGCATGAATGTGTCCGCTTCCTCCCTGCCCGCAGGCCCCCACGCTCCAGCAGCCCCGGCCGGCATAGCCGAAGTTGCCAACGCCGGCCACAACGACGCCCTGAAGGCGGCCCGCCTGTACCTGTGCACCGATGCACGCACTGCGCACGGCGACTTCGCGGAGTTTGTGGACGCCGCGTTTGCCGGCGGCGTGGACATCATCCAGCTGCGGGACAAGACCATCGAGGCCGCCGAGGAACTGGACCTCCTGGCGGCGTTGAAGGAGACCGCGGTACGCCATGGCCGGCTGTGGGCCGTCAATGACCGCGCCGATATTGCCGTGCTGTCCGGGGCACCGGTGTTCCACATCGGCCAAAAGGACCTTCCGCTGGCTGCGGCGCGCACGCTGGTCAACGGCAACGCCGCCATCGGCCTCTCCAGCCACACCACGGGCCAGGTCGACGCCGCCCTCGCTGCAACCGGCGGCCCGTCCGGGCTGGACTACTTCTGCGTTGGGCCGGTATGGGCCACACCCACCAAACCCGGCAGGGCCGCCGTAGGGCCTGAACTGGTGAAGTACGCCGCCGATGCCTCCGGGCAGGCCGGGGATCCGGTGCCGTGGTTTGCCATCGGCGGCATCGACCACGGAAACGTCCGCGAGGTGGTGGCGGCCGGTGCACGCCGGATCGTGGTGGTCCGCGCCATCACCGAGGCCGCCGACCCCGCGGCAGCCGCTGCCTCGCTCCTCGGCGCGCTGGACGGCTGAGACTGCTTAATCCCGGGACTTGGCGCTACGCTGAATTTTGTGTCGCATCATCGGTTGGCCCCTAACGTCCGTGACCACAGGAACGCCTTGGAAGAGGCGCTGGGCCTGCTGCGGACCGAACTTGAGCTGCCCGGGCCGTACCCTGCCGACGCGGTGGAAGACGCCCGGGCCGCCGTCGCGGCGCTGAAGCTGCCGTCCTACGACCTGACCGCCGTCGAGTTCGTGACTATCGATCCGGCGTCCTCCACGGACCTGGACCAGGCAGTCTTCATCGAACCGGACGGCACCGGCTACCGCGTCATGTATGCCATCGCCGACGTCCCCGCATTCGTTGCACCGGGCGGGCCGCTGGACGCCGAGACCCGGCGCCGCGGACAGACGTTCTACGCTCCGGACGGCCGGATCCCGCTGCATCCGGAGGTGATCAGCGAGGGGGCCGGCAGCCTGCTGCCCGGCCAGGAGTGCTCGGCTTTCGTCTGGGACTTCACGCTCGACGGCGAAGCGTCCGTGATTACCGTCGGCGTCCGGCGGGCGCGGGTCCGCAGCCGCGACAAGCTCAGCTACAAAGGTGCCCAGGCCGACCTCGACGCCGGGACCGCCCCACCCGTCCTCCGGCTGCTCCGCGAGGTGGGGCTGAAACGCGTGGCGCTGGAACGGGCACGGGAGGGCGCCAGCCTGAACATGCCCGAGCAGGAAATCGTCCAGCTGCCGGACGGCGGCTACCGGATTGACGCCGTCCCGCAGCTTCCCGTCGAGGACTGGAACGCGCAGATTTCGTTGATGACCGGAATGGCAGCCGCGCAGCTCATGCTTGAGGGCAAGGTGGGCATCCTGCGCACCATGCCCGCACCTGACGAGCGGTCGCTGCGGCACTTCCGGCTGCAGACCGAAGTGCTGGGCAGGCCGTGGGACGGGCAGGTCAGCTACGGCGAATACCTGCGGTCGCTCGATCCCACCGACCCGCGCCAGCTGGCCATCATGCATTCGGCCGGGATGCTGTTCCGCGGCGCGTCCTACACCGCCTTTGACGGGACGGTCCCCGAAGACGGTATCCAGTCCGCCATCGGCGCCGCCTACGCCCACACCACGGCGCCGCTGCGCCGCCTGGTGGACCGGTTCGTGCTGGTCATCTGCGAGGCCCTGAGCAACGGCGGCGATGTTCCCGGCTGGGCGCGCGAAGCCCTGCCCCTGCTTCCGGGCATCATGGCGGGATCGGACCAGCTGGCGTCAAGGATGGAGCGCCTGGCCCTGGATACCGTGGAAGCGGCACTGCTGCTGAACCACATCGGGCAGGAATTCGATGCGATCGTCATCTCCGGATCCAAGCCGCAGAACGGGAACGGCAACGGGAATGGCAAGAATGGAAATGGGAACGGCAGTTCGGGGGTTATCCAGATTGCCGAACCGGCGGTGACCGCTCGGTGCGCCGGGGAGCTGGAGTCCGGCACCAAGGTCCGGGTACGGCTGGTTTCCTCCGATATCACCACCCGGCAGATCCACTTCGAGCTCGTTTCCTGAACGGCAGGCGGCCCCCCAGGCGGTCCGAAACCGTGTTTTTGTGCCCTTACGGCTAGACTGGAGGGGTAGAACTGGATGCCCGGTCGTTGATTTCCTTGATTTGAAACCAACAAGCCCGCCCCTACGCGATCTTGAGAAGTACCCGTTGGTCACCAGTGCCAGCATTAGATAGCCCGCGATCGGCTTCCACTGGAATCGCTTGCGCGCCTGAGCGTGCTCCGGAACGGCCAGCCCTGGCCGGCCCGTTGAGCAGGCAGCGCCATTGCCTAAATGAATAAGGAAACTCCCCTGTGAGTGAATTGCATACCCACCAGCTTCTGAGCGATGAGTCCGGCACGGAAACCATCGAGCCGGAAGAAACCATCGTCTCGGACGAAAAGCCGCACGAGATCGCGGAGAAGTCCTTCGCCGACTACAACGTCCGCGCCGACATCGTCGAATCGCTGGCTGACGCCGGCATCACCCACCCGTTCCCCATCCAGGCCATGACCCTGCCGGTGGCCCTGGCCGGGCATGACATCATCGGACAGGCCAAGACCGGCACCGGCAAGACCCTCGGGTTCGGCATTCCCGCCCTGCAGCGCGTCATGGGCCAGGACGATCCCGGATACGCCACGCTGGCCGTCCCCGGAGCCCCGCAGGCGCTGGTGATCGTTCCGACCCGCGAGCTTGCCGTGCAGGTGGCCAGCGACCTTCAGACGGCGTCCCGCAAACGCAATGCAAGAATCACCACTATTTATGGTGGCCGCGCGTACGAGCCCCAGGTCGACGCCCTCAAGCAGGGTGTCGAGGTAGTGGTGGGCACCCCCGGACGACTGATCGACCTCTACAAGCAGAAGCACCTGAGCCTGAAGAACGTGAAGCTCGTGGTCCTCGACGAAGCCGACGAAATGCTGGACCTCGGCTTCCTGCCGGACGTTGAGACCCTCATCGCCGGCACGCCCGCAGTCCGCCAGACGCTCCTGTTCTCGGCCACCATGCCCGGCCCGGTCATCGCCATGGCGCGCCGCTACATGACCCAGCCCACCCACATCCGGGCAGCCGATCCGGAGGATGAGGGCCTGACCAAGCGGGACATCCGCCAGCTCATTTACCGGGCACACAGCATGGACAAGGCCGAAGTGGTGGCACGCATCCTGCAGGCCCGTGGCCGCGGACGGACCATCATCTTCACCAAGACCAAGCGCACCGCTGCCAAGGTTGCCGAGGAACTGGTGGACCGCGGGTTCGCTGCCGCCGCCATCCACGGCGACCTGGGCCAGGGCGCCCGCGAGCAGGCGCTGCGCGCGTTCCGCAACAACAAGGTCGATGTCCTGGTGGCCACGGACGTGGCTGCCCGCGGCATCGACGTCGATGACGTCACCCACGTGATCAACTACCAGTGCGTGGAAGACGAGAAGATCTACCTGCACCGGGTGGGCCGCACCGGCCGCGCCGGCAACAAGGGCACGGCCGTGACCTTTGTAGACTGGGACGACGTTCCCCGCTGGGCCCTGATCAACAAGGCCCTGGGCCTGAATGTGCCCGAACCCGTGGAAACCTATTCGTCCTCGCCGCACCTGTTCACCGATCTTGACATCCCCGAGGGCACCAAGGGCCGCCTGCCCCGCGACAAGCGCACCCTGGCCGGGGTTGACGCCGAAGTACTCGAAGACCTCGGCGAAACCGGCAAGAAGAACAGCCGCAGCAGCCGCGACGCCGGCCGGTCACGCGACCGGGACGGACGGGCCCGTGGAAAGGCCGACGCCGGCAAGGGCGGCAGCCGCGAAGGCAGCCGGAGCAGTGACTCCGCTGGACGCTCAGGCGAGCGCCGTCGTCGTACCTCAACTCCGGAGGCCACGCCTGCCGGCGAGGCCGCCGCACCCGCAGCCGACGGCGAAAAGCCGAACCGCGCCCGCCGCACCCGCACGCGCACCCGCCGCCGCAACGGCGAAGTGGTGGCCGGCGCGGACAACAGCAGCCGCCCCGGCGCCTCCGAGGCCTAACCGCCCTGATGAGTGACACTGTTTGGGCGCCGGACGGCGGCAGCCTGGTGGTGCACGCGGACAACGCGGCGTACCTCCCCACGCTGCCGGACGGCGCCTTCACGCTGATCTACGTGGATCCGCCCTTCAACACGGGCCGGCCGCAGCAGCGCCAGGAAACCCGGATGGTGGTTAACGCCGGCGGCAGCGGGGACCGGGTGGGCTTCAAGGGCCGCTCCTACGACACGATCAAGGGCGCCCTGCACCGCTACGATGACGCGTTCAGCGACTACTGGTCCTTCCTGGAACCCCGGCTGGTGGAGGCGTGGCGGCTGCTGGCCGACGACGGCACCCTGTACCTGCACCTGGACTACCGCGAGGTGCACTATGCCAAGGTGATGCTGGACGCCATCTTCGGCAGGGAGTGCTTCCTGAACGAAATCATCTGGGCATATGACTACGGAGCCCGGGCCAAGAACCGGTGGCCCACCAAGCATGACAACATCCTGGTGTACGTCAAGAACCCCGCGAAGTACCACTTCGACAGCGCCGAGGTGGACCGCGAACCGTACATGGCGCCCGGCCTGGTAACCCCCGCCAAACGCGAACTGGGAAAGCTGCCCACCGACGTCTGGTGGCACACCATCGTCTCGCCCACCGGCAAGGAAAAGACCGGCTACCCGACGCAGAAACCCGAGGGCCTGGTCCGCCGCGTCGTCGCCGCGTCGTCGCGTCCCGGGGACTGGTGCCTGGACTTTTTCGCCGGCTCCGGCACCCTGGGGGCGGTTGCGGCCAAGCTCGGCCGGAAGTTCGTGTGCGTCGACCAGAACCAGCCGGCCATCGACATCATGGCCAAGCGGCTGGGTGCGCACGCCACACTCACCTCATTCCTGCCCGCCGGTTAGCGCGGACTGCGCCCTAAGGCCGGACGACGGCGGTTCCCGTGCCCTGTTCCTCGATCCGCGCCAGCATGTCCGGGGCCGTGAGGTTCTCGCCGAGCAGGTTGGGCTTGCCGGTGCCGTGGTAGTCGGAGGAACCGGTGATCAACAGGCCATGCCTGGCAGCGAGCCTGCGCAGGAAGTCCCTGCCCTCTTCCGGATTGTCCCGGTGGTCGATCTCCAGGCCGGCCAGGCCGGCGTCGATCATCTCCCGGTAGGTCCGCTCCCCTACGATCCGCCCCCGGGCGGAGGCCACCGGATGGGCAAACACCGGCACGCCGCCGGCGGCACGGACAAGGTCGACGGCGGTGGCCGGGTCCGGGGCGTAGTGCGGGATGAAGTAGCGGGACCGGGAGGTGAGGATGGAGGCGAACGCCTCGGAACGGTCCTCCACCACACCCGCGGCAACGAGGGCGTCGGCGATGTGCGGGCGGCCGAGGGTGGCGCCGGGCGCTACATGGTGGATTACGTCGTCCCAGGTGAGCGGGTAGTCCTCGGCGAGGATGGTGACCATCCGTTCGGCGCGGGTCAGGCGGGAGTCCTTGGCCTTGGTGATTTCCTCGAGGAGCCCGGGATGGGTGGGGTCGTGCAGGTAGCTCAGGAGGTGGACGCTGATGCCTTCCTCCGTCCGGCAGGAGACTTCCATGCCCGGTACCAGGGCCACCCCGCAGATGGCTGCGGCCGCGGCGGCTTCCGCCCAGCCTGCCGTTGAATCGTGGTCCGTCAGGGCCACCACGTCCAGTCCCGCGCGGGCAGCAGAGGCCATGACATCGGCCGGGGTCTCGGTGCCGTCGGAGACGTTGGAGTGGGCATGCAGGTCAATCCTCACTTATCCAGCGTAGTGGACCGGGGACGGGAGACCGGGGAGGCCTGTTCGCATAGCCGGGACGCTGGTGAGACGATGGTGCCGTGAACGATGCCGAAAACACCCAAAACTCTGCTTCCCAGCCGCTGGAGGACCGCGTCAACAACCGCTCCCAGCGGCCCAGTTCCAACGCCTTCAAGGCCTTCATGGCCAGCAACTGGGCACCCTCCACCCAGGAGCTCCCCCAGCGCGATGCCGTGGCCCCTTACGCCGCAAACCGGCGCAAGGCCATCTCGGCCCAGTTCAAGGGCGAACGGCTTGTCATCCCCGCGGGGCCGCTCAAGGTCCGCTCCAACGACTGCGACTACCGCTTCCGCCCGCACTCCGGCTTCGCGCACCTGACGGGCCTCGGCCTGGACCACGAACCGGACGCAGTCCTGATCCTGGAACCGGTGGAAGAAGGAACGGGCGACGACGGCGCGAACCACCGCGCGACGCTGTACTTCCGGCCGCTGGCCGGCCGGGACACCGAACAGTTCTACGCGGACTCGCGCTCCGGTGAGTTCTGGATCGGGGCCCGCCCCACCCTCGAAGAATTCGAGGCCCGGCTTGGACTGGCCACCGCCCACATCGACCAGTTGGAAACGGCAATCACCAAGGACGTTGGCGCCCCGGAGATCGGCGGAATCTCCATCCGCCTGGTCCGCAAGGTTGACGAAAACATCGACGCACTGGTGGACACGGCCCGGTACAACACGGCCAAGGATCCCGAGACCCTGGACCTTGAAGTGCTCGATGCCCTGGACGAGAAGCTCAGCGAAGCCCTCTCCGAACTGCGCCTGCTCAAGGATGAGTGGGAAATCGAGCAGATGAAGATCGCCGTGTCCGCCACGGTCGAGGGATTCGAAGAGGTGGTCAAGGCCCTGCCCCGGGCCCTCACGCATGCCCGCGGCGAACGCGTGGTGGAGGGTGCCTTCTTCGCCCGTGCCCGTGAGGTGGGCAACGAACTGGGCTATGACACCATCGCCGCATCCGGCAACAACGCCACCGTGCTGCACTGGACCCGCAACACGGGGCGCATCCACGCCGGCGAACTGCTGCTCCTGGACGCCGGCGTCGAGGCCGACTCGCTCTACACGGCGGACATCACCCGGACGCTTCCGGCCAGCGGCACCTTTAGCGGGATCCAGCGCAAGGTCTACCAGGCGGTCCTCGACGCTGCCGACGCCGGATTCGCAGCCGCGCAGCCCGGGACCAAGTTCCGCGACATCCACACAGCGGCCACCACGGTCCTGGCAGAACGGCTCGCCGAATGGGGCATCCTGCCGGTCAGCGTGGAGGAGGCAATCAGCCCCGAGGGCCAGCAGCACCGCCGCTGGATGCCGCACGGTACCAGCCACCACCTGGGCCTCGACGTCCACGACTGCGCCCAGGCCAAGCGGGAACTCTACCTCGACGGCGTCCTCACCGAGGGCATGGTGTTCACCATCGAACCGGGCCTGTACTTCAAGAAGGAGGACCTGGCCATCCCGGAGGAATACCGCGGCATCGGTGTCAGGATCGAGGACGACATCCTCATGGCCGCCGACGGCCCCGTCAACCTCAGCGCCGCCCTTCCACGCAATGCGGAGGATGTGGAGGACTGGATGGCCGGGATCTACCGGACCGAAGAAGCCTAGGCAACACCCAGGCATGAAAGAGCGGGGCCGCCGGATTCAGTCCAGCGGCCCCGCTCTTTGTGTGCGTACCGGTTTCTCCCGTGCGGCGCGTGGACCCGTGGTCCTGGACCGCGGTTACTGGCGGTCTTCGCCCCGGTGCTGGCCGCCCTGGGCACCATAGCCGGTATCAGTCGGATGGCCGCTACCGTCCTGCGCGTGGTCTCCTGCCGGGTGTTCAGCAGGGCGTTCCGCGGCGTCTTCCATCCCCGGTTGCCCCCCGGCCGGCCCCTGGGGAACGCGGACGCCGTACTGCGGGCGGCCGTCGGGCAGGTCCGGGTAGCGGACCGCGGAACGGACCGGCTGCTGGGCGGCGTGCTGCTGGCCGCCGTCGTAGTGCTGCGGGGGCTGCTGGCCGCTCTGCTGCTGGCTGCCGTCCTCCGGGTACCCGTGGCCTTCCTGCGCCGGTCCGCCCTGGGCTGACGGGCCGGAGGACCTCTGGCCGTAGGGATCGTTCCAGCCGGTGGGACGGGCCGGGCCCTGTCCCTGCTGCTGGTGGTGCTGCTGCTGGTATGGCTGGTTGTGGTAGTCGTGCTGCGTGTACGGGCCGTGGCCGGATGCTGCGTCGGAACGGGACATGGGCAGCTGCTGCAGGAGGCGCCGGGCCTCGTGGGCTGCCTCGGGGGCCACGATCACGTCATAGCTGGTGGCCACCACCTGGCTGGTGGAGGTGAAGTCCCGCTTGCCGCGCTGCATGGCGTAGGTGACGATGCCGAAGAGCATGAAGAACGCCGCGCCCATCAGCACCGAAGTCATGATGGAGAAGTATCCAGGCGACGGGGCGAAGAAGGAGAGCATGACGCCCACGAACAAGCCGAACCACATGCCGCTCAGGGCCCCGGAGAGCGCCACCCGCGGGTAGCTCAGGCGCCCCGTGACACGTTCCACCATCTTCAGTTCGTTGCCCACGATGGACACCATCTGGACCGGGAACTGCTGGTCCGCCAGGTAATCGACCGCCTTCTGGGCGTCGAGGTAGGACGTGTAGGAGCCAACGGTGTCGCCGGTGGGAACAGCCCGGGCATCATCGGGTCCGCTCGCGGCGCCGGGCTTGGGACCACCAAAAATGTTCGACATAAACCCATTCTTGCCCATGAAGGTGGGTGCCGCCTGTAAATTCAGCTAAAAGAGAGCAGACTCGGTAGCCTGTAGTGGTGAGCACAACACCTACCCGCGTCTTCGTGGCACGCCTTCTTGGCCTCGACGTCTTCGACCCGCTGGGCGACCGGCTGGGCCGGCTGCGCGATGTTGTTGTGCTGTCGCGGGGGACCCAGGGAGCCCCGCACGTGGTGGGCATCGTGGTGGAAGTGCCGGGAAAGAAGCGGGTCTTCGTGCCCATGACCCGCATTACCTCGATCGACCAGACCCAGGTTATCTGCACCGGCCTGGTGAACCTGCGCCGCTTTGAGCAGCGCGGGGCGGAAACCCTGGTGGTGGCCGAAATGTTCGACCGGCGGGTCACCCTCCGTGACGGCAGCGGCGACGCCACCATCGAGGACATCGCCATCGACCAGCACCGGTCCCGCGACTGGTTCGTCAGCAAGCTCTTTGTCCGGCGCGGACACTCCCTCTCGCCCTTAAGCCGGCTGCGCCGCAACGAAACGCTGATCATCGACTGGGCGGACGCCCAGCAGGGACCGCGCACCGAGCCACAGGCAGCCACCCAGTTCGTGGCCAACCACGAGGACCTCAAACCCGCCGACTTCGCCGAAGCCCTGCAGGAGATGAGCGACAAGCGCCGGTTCGAGGTGGCCAGCGAACTGCAGGACGAACGGCTGGCAGACGTCCTCCAGGAACTGCCGGAGGACGACCAGGTGGAGATCCTCTCCGCCCTGGATGTCCAGCGCGCCGCTGACGTCCTTGAGGAGATGGATCCCGACGACGCCGCCGACCTTCTCGGTGAACTCCCCTCCGCCCAGGCCGAGGAACTGCTCCAGCTCATGGAGCCCGAGGGCGCCGAGGACGTCCGCCGCCTCCTTGAGTACGACGAGGACACTGCCGGCGGCCTGATGACGCCGGTACCGGTCATCCTTCCCCCGGAAGCCACGGTTGCCGAAGCCCTCGCCCACGTCCGCCGGGAGGAGCTTTCCCCGGCCCTGGCGTCGTCCATCTTCATTGCCCGGCCGCCACTCGAAACGCCGACAGGCCGGTTCCTGGGCGTGGTGCATATTCAGCAGCTGCTGCGCTTCCCGCCGTTCGAGGCACTGGGAAACCTGGTGGACAAGAATCTCGAACCGCTGTCGGACCAGGCCCACATCAGCGAAGTGGCCCGGACCTTGGCTACCTATAACCTGAACTCCCTCCCCGTGGTCAATGACGCCGGCCGGCTTGTGGGGGCGGTGACTGTTGATGACGTATTGGATCACTTGTTGCCGGACGACTGGCGCGCCCACGACGGCGAAGCCCCGATAAGAAAGCTCGGTGGCCGTATTGGCTGATAACAGCGCTCCGAAGAACCCCAACCAGCGGAACCTGGCCACTGCGGAATCAAAAGGCAGTCTCGATACGCCCCTAAGCGCGCGCCAGCGGATCCTGCCCAAGTTCAAGCCCGATCCAGACGCGTTCGGCCATGCCACCGAGGGCTTTGCCCGGTTCATGGGCACGCCGCAGTTCCTGGTCTACATGACCGTCTTCTGCATCTTCTGGTTGGGCTGGAACACCTGGGCGCCGGTGGAGTGGCAGTTCGATTCGCGGGACCTGGGTTTCACCCTCCTGACCCTGATGCTCTCGCTGCAGGCCTCCTACGCCGCTCCCCTGCTGCTGCTTGCGCAGAACCGGCAGGATGACCGCGACCGCGTCTCGCTGCAGCAGGACCGCCAGCGGGCCGAGCGGAACCTGTCCGATACCGAGTACCTGACCCGGGAGCTGGCCTCCCTGCGGATCGCGCTGCGCGAGGTGGCCACCCGCGACTATGTCAGGGCCGAGCTGCGCTCACTCCTGGAAGACCTCCTTGAAGCACAAGAGGAACTGCGGACCCACGATGACACGGGCCCCGGTTCGCACGAATCCCCCCGTGACAAGGTGAAGGACAAACTCCGCGAACAGCGGGACCGGCAGCGCAACCCGCGCACCCAGCAGATCCCCCGGATCAAGCCCGGCCACTCCACACAGGACCGTTCATGAGCGAACCCATTGCCCGCACGGCGTTGGCTGGGGCAGTCAACGCCGCCCTTGCCACAGTGATCGACCCCGAACTCCGGCGCCCCATCACCGAACTGGGCATGGTGGATTCCGTCCAGGTGGCCGACGACGGCAAGGTCACCGTGGCAGTCCTGCTCACCATTGCGGGGTGCCCGCTGCGGGACACCATTACTGCCGATTCCCAGAAGGCCCTGTCGTCGGTGCCCGGCGTGACCGTCGTCGACGTCCAGCTCAAGGTGATGGACCAGACCCAGCGTGACGCCCTCAAGGAGAAACTGCGTGGCCCGGGCGGCCAGCGCAGGATTCCCTTCAACGAGCCTGATTCCTTGACCAAGGTCTACGCGGTGGCCAGCGGCAAGGGCGGCGTGGGCAAGTCCTCGGTGACGGTCAACCTGGCCACCGCCCTGGCCGCCCGGGGCCTCCGGGTGGGAATCGTGGACGCTGACGTCTACGGTTTCTCCGTTCCAGCCCTTCTGGGAATCACGCAAAAACCCACCCAGGTGGACGACATGATCCTTCCCCCCGTTGCGTACGGGGTAAAGGTCATCTCCATCGGCATGTTCGTCACCGGCAACCAGCCGGTGGCATGGCGCGGACCCATGCTGCACCGGGCCTTGGAGCAGTTCCTCACGGACGTCTACTTCGGGGACCTGGACGCCCTCTTCCTGGACCTCCCGCCGGGTACCGGTGACATCGCCATCTCCGTGGCCCAACTGCTGCCCAAGGCCGAAATCCTGGTGGTCACCACGCCCCAGGCAGCCGCAGCCGACGTCGCCGAACGGGCCGGCGCCATCGCCACCCAGACGGGGCAGAAAATTGCCGGTGTCATCGAGAACATGTCCTACCTGGAGATGCCCGACGGCGGCCGGATGGAACTTTTCGGAAGCGGCGGCGGGACGGTACTCACGGAACGGCTCAGCGCCACCGTGGGGGCGGACGTTCCGCTGCTGGGACAGATTCCCCTGGACATTCAATTGCGCGAGGGCGGGGATGCAGGGGTTCCGGTTGTCCTTGGCAGGCCCGGGACCGCGGCGGCTTCCGCCCTGGCGGGGATCGCCGGCCGGCTTGCCGCCGCACCGCGCGGCCTTGCCGGGATGAAGCTGGGGCTGCAGCCCCGCTGACCTGCCTAGGTGGCTTCGGTATCGAATGGCGCGGCTTCGCCGGGGGCGAGCCTCTGCACTACCCTTTCCGGGCGCTTTGGTGAAGCATCAGCCGCGGCTGCGGCGCCGGCGACGGCAGCCACCGCGGCGGGAGCGCCTGCGCTGACCGGTTTGGTGTCGTCGTCGAGCAGTGCTTCCTTGATGATGCGGCGGGGATCGTACTGGCGGGGATCGTATTTCTTCCAGTCGACATCGTCGATGTCGATGCCCACTTCTTCCTTGATTTGTTCCCGGGCGCCGTTGGCCATCCGGCGGACTTCCTTGACCAGGTTGGCCAGCTTCTGCGTATATTCCGGCAGCCGCTTGGGGCCGATCACCAGCACACCGATGATCAGCAGAAGAATGAACTCCGGGCCGTTGATTCCAAACACTTTAGGAAGATTACCCTCTCCGGGCTGCGAGTGACGATTCCCATCCGGCGGACGGGTGAACAGTCCGTGTCATTGGGTGAACAGGGCCGCGATCTTGTTGATTCCGCGCTCCAGCCGTGCATCCAGGGGTTCCGCAGCCTGCCCGTCGGGCTGCTCCGGGACGGATGCCGCGACCCCCTCCATGGCGGAATCGGCAAGCCGTTCGAGGATCGGCATGGCGTCGCCGGCCTTATCCGCGGGCAGGTCGGAGCGGTAGGTGATGGTCAGGCCTGCAGCCCGGTAGGTGGCGGACGCCGGGGACGTGGCCCACGCGTGCGCCGGACCTGTGCCCTGGCTGGCGGGGTGCTGTTCCGTGACCGTGGCGTGATGGGCGCCGTCAGTGAGCTGCAGTTCCACTGCAGGTTCCCCGTCAACCACCAGTGCCCGCGCGGCTTCCAGGTGGAATCCCATGGCCTGGAGGTCCGGACAAGCCCAACCCTCGGAACGGAGGGTGGCGAGCTGGGCGGCACTCAAAGTCCTGCCATCAGCGGGAGTTTGGGACGAAACGTGCGAGAAAGCAGCCTCGGGCCCGGCCTGTTCGCTGGCGGTGGGGTCCCCCGCTGCGGTGAACGCACCGACGGCCAGCACCCCGGCGGCCGCCATGGTTCCGCCCGCGGTCAGGGCCAGCGCCCGCGCGGCGAGGCGCGAGGTGCCGCCTTGGGGTACCGGCGCGGGCGGCTGGGCGGCCAGTTCGTGGGTGCGGGCCAGCAGCCGGGCGGTCAGGTCCTGGCTGGCGGGCGGGATGGGAGCATCGCGGAGGCGCTCCAAGTATTGCCGTTCCCGGCGCAGGGTGGCGGCACACTCCTGGCAGGCCTCGAGGTGGCTGCCGGTGCGCTGATGCCTGCCGCCAAAAGGAAACTGGGACCTCATGTGCCGATCAGAGGATGCCGGCGATGCGCGGCATCGAAAGCTTGCGGCGGGACTGCTGCGGGCGTGGATCACGGTGGGCCAGCTTCTCGCGGAGCATGGTCCTGCCACGGTGGATGCGGGACCTGACGGTGCCCAGCTTGACGCCCAGCGCCTCGGCTACCTCGTCGTAGGAGAGCCCCTCGAGGTCGCACAGGACCACGGCGGCACGGAAGTCCGGCGGCAGCTCTTCCAGGGCAGCCTGTACGTCCAGGTCCAGGTTGTTCAGCTCGAAGCTTTGCTCCGGTCCCGGCTCACGGCCGGGCAGGCGGGACTCCGCGTCCTCTGCCAGGGCGTCGAAACGGATGCGGGTCCTGCGCCGGGCCTGGTCAAGGAACAGGTTGGTGGTGATGCGGTGCAGCCACCCATCAAGGGTTCCGGGCTTGAAGTTCTCCAGCGAACGGAACACGCGGACAAAGACCTCCTGGGTGAGGTCCTCGGCGTCGTACTTGTTTCCGGTCAGGCGGTAGGCCAGCCGGTATACCTTCGCGGAGTGGTTGGTGACCACTTCTTCCCAGGTGGGACGGACCCACTCATCGTCGGGATTGTTTACTGCAGGGACAGGTGCCACTACTGAAGATGACATCGTCCACTCCCCTCGTGGAATGCTAACGCCCGGATACTGTTGACATCTCTGATTCGGCGCCGGTCACCTTTTGGATGAGCGGAAATCAATCATGTCAAACTTGGCTGGGAATTTCCTGATTACCTGCAAACTTCAGCGTTCGGCGCAACGGCTGCTTTCCGTTCCGGCAGGGCCGGACACAGTAGGCTTGGGGGGACATTCCCTTTACGCCCAGAAAGCGATTATTCATGAGCGCCGACAAGTCCAGCAGCTGGTCCTATGCAGAAGATCTGCCCGCTGAGGATGAGGTAATGCTTCGGGCGCGGGAACGTTCCTTTGAACTGGGGGTCAGCGCCATCAGCCCCGGAGTGGGCGCTGTCCTCACGGTATTGGCCGCTGCCTCGAAAGCCCAGACCGTCGTGGAGATCGGCACCGGCGCCGGCGTCTCGGGCGTCTGCCTGCTGCGCGGCCTCGGCGCGCACGCCGTCCTGACCACCATCGATGTGGACGTGGAGCACCTGCGGGCTGCCCGCGAAGCGTTTGCGGAGGCCGGCAGCCCCGCCAACCGGACCCGGACCATTTCCGGCCGGGCGGGTGACGTCCTGCCACGGCTTACGGACGGCGCCTACGACCTTGTCTTCATCGATGCGGACAAGCCGGGCCTGCCGGGCTACGTGGAACAGGCCATCCGGCTGCTCAAGCGCTCAGGGTTGCTGGTGATCAACGATGCGCTGGACAAGGACAAGGTAGCCAACCCTGCCGGCCGCGAGCCCAACACGGTGACCCTGCGGCAGGTGGGCAAGGCAATCCGCGACGACGACAGGCTGGCATCCGCCATGCTCCCCACCGGCGACGGCCTGCTGGTCGCGGTCAAGAAGTAGTTGCTGCATAAAGGTCAGGGTGCGCAGCCCGCTGGCCGCGCACCCTGACCGGCACGACTATTCGGTAACGCCTACCAGGCATTCCTTGAGGTTGGCTGCTTCGGCAGCGTTCAATTCGACCACCAGGCGCCCGCCGCCTTCGAGCGGGACCCGCATGATCAGGCTTCGGCCCTCCTTGGTGACTTCCATTGGGCCGTCGCCGGTGCGTGGTTTCATAGCCGCCATGAGGAATTCCCCTCCATTTTGTCCCAGGACTAATCAGCCCGGGCGGGCTGCGTCCGCATGTCGATCAGGCCGCTGTGGCGGGGTGGTTGACCACCGCCAATGCTGCGCGTTTTCTGAATGCTTATGTCCTTGCTTACCTATCATTATCGCGGAATTACCCGCACGTAGCTAATCGATGGACATTTCCGTCAACGTGTCATTCCCGCCCTGACCTGCATTAAAGCCCGTTTTTGCTACGGCGGATAATCCCCTCCGCCGGGCAGTTGCGCCCAGGCCCACAACCATACGATCCAGACGATCTGCAGCAGCAGGAACATGGCCACCACCGTCCCCCGGTACGCCCTGGAACGGGACAGGAACACGGCGCCCAGGGCCAGCGGAAACAGCGGCAGCAGCATCCTGAAGGTGCTGGTCTGTGGGTGCAGGAACGCCAGCAGGTAGCCCATGTAGCAGGCGCACCAGAGCCGAAGTTCGACGCCGAGCCGCAGCACTGGCGGCAGATACAGCATCACTGCGAACAGCGCCACGAAGACCAGCGGGGCAACAACACCCAGGACGGGACCGAAAAGTTCGACGCCGGTGTCGAACCAAGGCTTGAACGGAACCAGGTCCTGGCCCCGCCACACGGTTTCCGTCTTGGTGTAGGCCTGAAGGTCGCCGGTCGCCAACCACGCTGCGGCCGGCCAGGCAAAAGCGGACAGCCCGGCGACGGCGGTCAGTCCAGCGAGTGCGGCGAGGTCCCGGACGGAATGCGCGTCGCCGGAAGCGTCCTGACGCCGCCCGCTACGGACGTACGCGGCGGCATGGAAGACCAGGAGCAGCCCCACCATGGCTGCGAACGGAACACCGACAGGCCTGGACAGGCCCAGCAGGAACACCGCCGGAACAGCCCACAGGTACTGGCGCCGGACCACCAGCAGGAGGGCCCACGCGAGCAGCAGGAGGGACAGCGGCTCGGCGTAAGGGACCTGCAGGACGGCGGAAACGGGAAAGACCGAAAAGAACGCAACACCCCACATGGCCGGGGCGTGGGAGGCCTTCTGCCGGAACAGTGCGTAAACCACAAGGGCCGCCGCCCACCCGGCCAGCATGGCAACCAGGGTGAGCGCAGCGGCAGGCTCCATCCCGGTGAGCCGGCTGAGTCCGCCCGCCAGGGAAGGAAAGAGCGGGTAGAACGCCCAGGTGTTTTCCTGGACGTTCCCGGCTGCGTCCGTGGGAAGGATTGACGGGTAGCCGCTGGCAATGACCTGTCCGTACCAGCGGGCATCCCAAATATTGATGAAGTTCCAGTAGTCCGGTTTTGGCGGGAACCACGGGTTGGGACCCTGATGGAGTGCTGCGGCCATGAAGATGCAGGCGGAGGCCAGCCGGGAGCCGCCGTACACTGCGGTGACCTGGAGCCACCACGGCCAACGGCGGACGGCGGCGGCAGCCCGGTGGGCCACAGTACCGGCGGAGGCCAGCGGGTTGCGGCGGGCCACGGTGCTCACTGGCCGCCCTTGACCGGGGCAGCACCCTCCGGGGCTGCCCGGTTCCCATCCCCTTCCGCACCCGGCTCTTCCGGTGCCATGGCCGGGACCGGGGCGCCGTCGTCGGACGCCTCCCCTGCGTGCCGTTCGCCTGCGTCCAGCCGCCCGCGCAACGCCGCCAGTTCCGCATCCCGTGCGGCCAACTGATCCCGCAGTTCGTCGAGGACCTGGTCCACCTGGTCCATCCGGTAGCCGCGCAGGCCCAGGGAGAACCGGAGCCGGGTCACATCCTCCGGAACGGCGCGCTCCGGCAGGAGCACCGGCGGAAGGTTCGCCGGCGGCTCGTCCAATCCGCTCAACAGGGCCGGCAGCGTCGTGGCGCCCGACTTGCGGGAGCGCCGTCCCAGGCCGGCCCAAAGGACAGCCGCTACCAGCACGACGGCGAGGAAAACCAGAAAGAAGCTCACGGTCCCATCGTGCCAGACCCGCGCGGCCAAGCCGCGCCGCGGCTACTCCGGCCGCTGTTCGCCGTTCAGCGACGGGGTCACGGCGCCGTGAAGGACCCGGTCCACAGCCTCTGCCGGGTCATCCACCAGCTGGATCAGGTCCAGGTCCTTTTCGGAGACCATTCCTTCAGCCACCAGGGTGCCCCTGATCCAGTCGATCATCGGTCCCCAGAAGTCGACGCCGAGGAGGACGATGGGGAAGGACGTGACCTTCCGCGTCTGGACGAGGACCATGGCCTCGAACAGTTCATCCAGCGTGCCCAGCCCACCGGGCAGGACGATGAACCCCTGCGCATATTTGACGAACATGGTTTTGCGGGCGAAGAAGTAGCGGAAGTTGATGCCCAGGTCCACCCACTGGTTCAGGCCCTGTTCGAACGGCAGCTCGATGCCCAGGCCCACCGACACCCCGTTGCCCTCCACCGTTCCCCGGTTGGCCGCCTCCATGGAACCCGGGCCGCCGCCGGTGATCACCGCAACCCCGGCCTCGGCGAGCTTGCGCCCCACCTGGACGCCCATTTCGTAGTAGAGGCTTCCCGGCTTGGTACGCGCCGAACCGAAGACGCTGACCGCTTTTCCAATGTCTGCAAGCGCACCGAAGCCTTCGACGAATTCGCTCTGGATCCGCAGGACCCGCCAGGGATCGGTGTGGACGAACTGCCCCGGGCCCTTCGTATCGAGCAGGTGCTGGTCCGACATGTCCACTGCCGCTTGCTTGCGCCGCAGCTCAAGGGGCCCCTTACGGCGCGGCTGGGAATTCTTGGCCGGATCTGCATTGATGCTCATTCCCCTAGGCTAACCTCCAACATGAGGTATCTCTTGAATCACGATCAGCAGGAACTTGGGGTGATTGGCGTCATAACCCACTGTTGTTCGCTAGATTCTTTCTATGACTACTCATGTGCCCGGCGATGCTCTCGTCTCCCTGAACGCCGTAAATAAGCATTACGGCCAGCTGCACGTTCTGAAGGACATCAACCTCCAGGTCCGCAAGGGCGAGGTTGTTGTGGTCATCGGGCCCTCCGGCTCCGGTAAGTCCACCCTCTGCCGGGCCATCAACCGCCTGGAAACAATCGACGACGGCTCCATCACCATCGATGGCAAGGAGCTTCCCGCCGAGGGCAAGGCCCTGGCGAAGCTCCGGGCCGACGTCGGGATGGTGTTTCAGTCGTTCAACCTGTTTGCGCACAAGACCATCCTGGAGAACGTCACCCTCGGACCGATCAAGGTCAAGGGCGCTTCCAAGGCTGAGGCCGAAAAAGATGCCATGGCGCTGCTGGAGCGCGTGGGCGTCGGGCAGCAGGCGCCGAAGCTTCCTGCCCAGCTCTCCGGTGGCCAGCAGCAGCGCGTCGCCATCGCGCGCGCACTGGCCATGAAGCCGAAAGTCATGCTCTTCGACGAGCCGACCTCAGCGCTGGACCCCGAAATGATCAACGAGGTCCTCGATGTCATGGTCCAGCTGGCCAAGGAAGGCATGACCATGATCGTCGTCACTCACGAGATGGGCTTCGCCCGCAAGGCCGCGGACCGCGTGGTGTTCATGGCCGACGGGCAGATCGTGGAGGACGAGACTCCGGAGGAGTTCTTTACCAACCCGAAGAGCAGCCGCGCCAAGGACTTCCTGTCCAAGCTCCTGACCCACTAGCACACCGCACCGGCTGCCCCAGCGCGGCCGCTCAATGAAAGGTATCCCCATGAAAAACTTCTTTACCCGGAAGAAGCCGCTGCTTGTCGCGGCGACTGCGGCGCTGGCCCTGTCCCTCAGCGCCTGCGGCGGCTCAGGCGGCGGCGGAACTGCTTCCTCCGGTACTGATGAGGCTCCCTACAAAGTTGCTGACAACGTCACGCTCACCGGCAGCCCGACCTACGACGCCATCAAGTCCAGCGGCAAGGTCCGCATCGGCGTCAAGCAGGACCAGCCGGGCCTTGGCTTCAAAGACGCGGCCACCGGTGAATACACGGGCTTCGATATCGAGATTGCCAAGTGGATGGCAGCATCGCTGGGCATGAGCAAGGACAAGATCGAGTTCAAGCCGATCCCGTCCGCCAACCGCGAGTCGGCGATCACGAACGGTGACATCGACTACTACGTGGGCACCTACTCCATCACGGACAAGCGCAAGCAGCTGATCGACTTCGCCGGACCCTACTTCGTCACCGGGCAGGGCCTGCTGGTCAAGAAGGACAACTCCAGCATCAACAGCGAGAAGGACCTCACGGGCAAGAACGTCTGCTCGGCCACCGGTTCCACGCCGATCCAGAACATCAAGGCAAACTTCCCGAACACCAAGACCACCGAGTTTGATACCTACTCGCAGTGCGTCGAGGCGCTCAAGAGCGGCCAGGTTGACGCTGTCACCACCGACCAGGCCATCCTGCTCGGCTACGCTGCCCAGGAACCGGACAGCCTGAAGGTAGTTGGCCAGCCGTTCACCACTGAAAAGTACGGCGTGGGCCTGAAGAAGGGCGACACCGCGCTGCGTCAGTTCATGAACAAGACGTTCACCGACGGTAACTCTGTGTGGCAGAAGATCTACGACCAGACGCTGGGCCAGTCGGGCACGAAGGTCGAACAGCCCAAGGTAGAGAACTACTAAACCAAAGTTGAGGGGGCGGCCATGCAGCCGCCCCCTCTTCAACTGTCGAAAGCGACGATTCTGTGAATACGCTGCTGAACAATTCGGATCTCTTCATCACGGGATTCCGCAACACGCTAATACTTTTCTTCTTCTCGGCAATTTTCGCCCTGATCCTCGGTACCGTCGTTGCCGCGCTCCGCGTCTCCCCCGTACCCGCCATGCGTGCCACCGCGACGCTCTACGTCAACGTCGTGCGCAACACCCCGCTGACGCTGGTCCTCTTCTTCTTCGCCCTCGGCTACCCGAAGCTGGGCCTGGTCCCGATCGACTTTACGACCGCCGCCATCATCGGACTGAGCCTGTATACCGCCACCTACGTGGCGGAAGCTGTCCGTTCCGGCATCAACACCGTCCCGGTCGGACAGGCGGAAGCAGCCCGCGCCATCGGGCTCCCCTTCACCCAGACGCTGACCCTCGTGATCCTGCCGCAGGCCTTCCGCGCTGTCATCCCACCGATGTTCAGCGTTTTCATCGCCCTGCTCAAGAACACCACCGTCGCCGCAGGCTTCTCCGTCTTTGAAGCCGGGGCCATCCGGGCGAACCTCTCCGAACGCGGCGAGCCGGCCATGACCGGCCTCCTGTGGGTGGCGCTGGTGTTCATCATCCTCGTGTTCATCCTTTCCGCCCTGCAGCGAAAGCTTGAACAGAAGTGGAAGGTTGCACGATGAGTTCAATCCTTTTTGACGCCCCCGGCCCCAAGGCACGCGCCCGGTACCGGATCTTCGGCGTCGCCACCGCCATCGTGATCCTGCTGATCGTCGGGTTCGTCCTGCTCCGCTTCGCGGAAAGCGGCCAGTTCGAGGCGAAGAAGTGGCAGCTGTTCACCTTTCCGCTGGTGCAGCAGACCATTGCCCAGTCCGTAGGTGCCACGTTGGCCGCCTTCGGCACTGCGGCAGTCCTCAGCCTGGTCCTCGGCATCCTCCTGGCGTTTGGCCGCTTGTCGGACCGCCGCTGGATCAGCGCGCCGTGCTACGGCTTCACCGAGCTGTTCCGCGCGGTTCCGCTGCTGATCCTCATGATGATCTTCTACTACGGCCTGCCGACCATCGGTGTCCAGGGAATTACGCCCTTCACTGCCGTGGTCGCAGGGCTGGTGCTGTACAACGGTTCCGTTCTCGCCGAGGTGTTCCGGGCCGGCATCGAGTCCCTGCCCCGGGGCCAAAGCGAGGCCGGTTATGCCATTGGCCTGCCCAAGAGCAAAGTCATGACCAGCATCCTGCTGCCGCAGGCCATCCGGTCCATGCTTCCGGTCATCATCTCCCAGCTGGTGGTCATCCTGAAGGACACCGCCCTGGGGTTCATCGTCACGTACAACGAGATCCTCTTCCAGGCAAAGTACTTCGGCAGCCAGATCCAGTACGGTTCCCCGATTATCCCGGCAGCCATCGTGGCCGCCGTGCTCTATGTGGGTATGTGCCTGATCCTGGCCGCTGTCGCAAAATGGCTGGAGCGCAGGCTCTCCCGCAAGCCCGGCGCAGCAGTCATACCTGCGGCGGCTGTTCCCGCCGAGGTTTAGCCACCCGCCGGCATTGCCGGCGTGAAAGGGCCCGGAACCGTCAGGTTCCGGGCCCTTTCCGTAGCCGGCTTTCTACGCCGCCAGCCGGCCGTCCTAGCCGGCGAGCCACTGCTCCAGGGCGCGCAGGCAGGTTCGGATGGCATCGGCGGAAACGTGCTCGTTGTCCTTGTGGGCCAGCAGGGCGTCGCCCGGGCCGAAGTTCACTGCCGGGATCCCCAGTTCGCTGAACCGCGCGACGTCGGTCCAGCCGTATTTGGGTTTGGGCTCCGCACCCACAGCGGCAACGAAGGACGCGGCAGCCGGGTGCTGCAGTCCGGGACGCGCACCGGCGGCTGCATCGGTGCGCACCACGTCGAAGCCTTCCAGGAGCTCCCGGACATGCGCTTCAGCCTGGTCGGAGGTTTTGTCCGGGGCGAACCGGTAGTTGATCTCCACCACGCAGCGGTCCGGAATGACATTGCCGGCCGTGCCGCCGTTGATCTTCACCGCATTGAGGCTTTCCCGGTAATCAAGCCCGTCAACGTTGATGGTCCGTGGCTCGTAGGCGGCGAGGCGCGCCAGGATGGGGGCGGCGGCGTGGATGGCGTTGCTGCCCATCCACGCCCGGGCAGAGTGGGCGGCCTCCCCTGCAGTACTGGCTTCGAACCGGCTGGTTCCGTTGCAGCCGCCCTCCACCGTGCCGTCCGTCGGCTCCAGCAGGATGGCAAAATCTCCCTGCAGCAGGTCGCCGTGGTTCCGGACCAGGCGTCCCAGCCCGCTCTTCACCGCCTCAACTTCCTCATGGTCGTAGAACACGAAGGTGACGTCCCGCTTTGGCTGCGCGCCGTCGTCGAACATTCCCGCTGCCAGCGCCAGCTGGACCGCCACTCCGCCCTTCATGTCCGTGGCACCGCGCCCATAGAGGATCCCTTCACCCGGAACACCTGACTCCCAGCTGGAGGGGACGGTGCCCCTGGAACCTTCCGCCAGGGGCAACGGAACCGTATCCAGGTGCCCGGCGAGGATGACCCGTTCGCTGTGGCCCAGCTCCGTGCGGGCAATGATGGCGTCGCCGTCCCGGACCACGGTCAGCTGGGGAATCTCCCGCAGGGCGGCTTCGACGGCGTCCGCGAGCCGCTTCTCGTTGCCCGACACGCTGTTGATATCCATCAGTGCCGCGGTCAGCAGCGCCACGTCCTGGTGCAGGTCAAGGGTGGATACGGAAGATTCGGGGGCGGTTTCAGCAGTCACGAAGCCAGTCTAGTTCGAACCGCCAGCCCCGCCCTCGATAGACTGGGGCACATGACTGAGACCGCTTCCTCCGCCGTGCCCGAAACCCTGACTCCCAACGCTGACGACCGTTCCGCCCATGGCTTTGGCGTGGCCACCGTCGCCACCGCCGGCGGCGCGGATACTGTCCTGGACGTCTGGTTTCCCGCACCGGCACTCGGTGTTGCCGCCGAGGACCTCCGCTCGGTCGAAAATGCCGACGACGCCCTGACTGCCATCGCTGAGAACGGCGCAGACCAGGACCGCGGCACCGAGCAGAAGGTGGTCTTCGTCCAGATCAACCTCGACGAAGCCCCTGCCGACACCGCAGACGCCTACCTCCGGCTGCACCTTCTCTCGCACCGCCTGGTTAGGCCCAACACCATCAACCTGGATGGCATCTTCGGCAAGCTCCCCAACGTCGTGTGGACCAACTTTGGTCCCGCCGCAGTCGAGGGCTTCGAACTGACCCGCGCCCGGCTGCGCCGCCGGGGCGCCGTCACCGTCTACGGCATCGACAAGTTCCCGCGCATGGTGGACTACGTGGTACCCAGCGGCGTCAGGATTGCCGACGCCGACAGGGTCCGCCTGGGTGCGCACCTCGCCGCCGGCACGACCGTCATGCACGAGGGCTTCGTAAACTTCAACGCCGGAACCCTGGGCACGTCCATGGTGGAGGGGCGCATTTCCGCGGGCGTCGTGACCGGGGACGGGAGCGACGTCGGCGGCGGCGCCTCCATCATGGGAACCCTGTCCGGCGGCGGCAAGGAAAAGATCACCATCGGCGAGCGGGTCCTGCTCGGGGCGAACTCCGGCGTCGGCATCAGCATCGGTGATGATTCCGTCGTCGAGGCTGGCCTCTACGTCACGGCAGGCACCCGGGTCCGTGTGCCGGGCCCCAAGGACGAGGTGGGCGAGGACACCACCAGGATCGTCAAGGCCGCCGAACTCTCCGGCGTCCCCAACCTGCTGTTCCGCCGCAACTCCACCACGGGCGCGGTGGAGGCACTCCCCCGCAAGGGCCAGACCGTGGAACTGAACGACGCCCTGCACGCCAACTAGTACTTTCGTGGCACCCATGTCCGTGGCACGCAGGCGCGGCCTGCGCCGCCTCGCGGTGCTGCTCCTCACCCTTGCGCTGGCAGCGGGAGGCATCTACACGGCGGTGTACTTCGTGCAGCGTTCCGAGACCCTCGTGTCGGAACGCTGCACAGCCACAGCCGGCGACCGGACGGGGGAACTGGCGCCGGACCAGGCGGCCAACGCCGCCCTGATCACAGCGGCAGCCGTCCGGCGGGGCCTCCCCGCGCGCGCCGCCACCATCGCCCTGGCCACTGCCATGCAGGAGTCCAAGCTGCGCAACATCGGTCACGGCGACCAGGCCGGGCCGGACTCGCGCGGACTCTTCCAGCAGCGGCCGTCCCAGGGCTGGGGCACCGAGGCCCAGATCATGGACCCCTACTACGCGGTCAACGCCTTCTATGACGCCCTGGTGAAGATCCCGGGCTACGAGACGCTGGACATCACCGACGCTGCCCAGCAGGTCCAGCGGTCCGCCTACCCCAAGGCCTATGCCCAGCACGAAGAGATGGGCCGGGCGTTCGCTTCCGGGCTGACCGGCCAGACCCCGGCTGGCGTACAGTGCACGCTTCGCTCCCCCACGGCCGGTGGCAACTCGGCCACTGTGGTGACTGACCTGGACCAGGCCTACGGCGGCGTCGATGCGCAGGTGGACGGCGACACCCTGGTGGTGGACGCCGGCGGGGCACTGGGGTGGTCGGTTGCCGCGTGGGCAGTTGCCAACGCAAAGGACCTGGCCGTGACCAGGGTGGAAGTAGCCGGCCGCACCTGGGACCGGCCAGGCGGCGACGGGTGGCAGGCGGCGGGTGTCCAGGACGGGCAGGTGCGCATTACGGTGCGGAAGGACGACGCCGGCACGTAAGGGCCGCCGTCGGGCCGCCGGCCGCGTGTCAGACCAGGATTTCCAGCACCGGCTGGACATAGCTGCGGAACAGCTCAGGCTGCCCCATCAGCTCGTGGCTCATGATCATCTTGTCCGGTTCCAGGTACCACGCACGTTGTTCGTCCAGCGGCAACTCGATGATGGTCAGCGTGAAATCCCGGGAGTCCCGCCCCACCTCCATCAGCCTATCGTCCACCATGTCCCCGATCAGCTGGTCAATTCCGCTGGCCACCCGCTCCGCTTCGAGCTCGGCATATTCACTCCTCCGCTCCCGTGCCCAGGTGAGGGCAGAGCCAAAGTGGGCCTGCAGGACCCGCTGGAGGGCCGGGGAGTTGCCGAAGGCTTCGAAATCCGGCGGCGAAAGTTCCGGGGAGGTGTGCGGGTGGGCCTTGAGCAGTTGCTCCCACCAGGCCTCCCACTCGGTCTTCAGTGCCCCGAGCCCGCCGACATCCGCGGTCAGGTGGCTGTGGTCCGCTGAACGGACTTTGGGTGACGCATGGGACAGCATGGGGCGCCCCGCTCCGTTCAGGCCGGCAGCGTCCCGGACGTAAAGAGCAATCATCATCGGTCCGGATGTGTCGGTGGTGATCTGCCACCCTGAACCGCCTGCGTGCTGCATCCAAAGTCCTTTCCTGGCCTCCCGGTCCCGGGCGCCATATTCCGGCCCGGCCTACCCGGCTCCCAGTCTATTCCCGCAGCCAGTTCGCGGTAGTGCCGGACGGGCTTTGGTCGCTCAGCGTGCCAGCCCGTCCAGATGGCGCTCGAGCACGTCGCGGCACATCTGCGCCGTCATCCAGGCGGGCTGCAGGAGCGCGTGCATGCACAGTCCGTCCAACGTGGCCAGCAGCCGCTCCGCCTCCAGGACGAGGTTCTCCTGCGGTTCATCGTCCGGGAGCAGGCTTGCCACCAATGCACCCACGATGGCCGCCATTTCGCGGTGGCTGCGGTCCGCTTCCGCCACCAGGAAGGGCCGGATGCGTGCGGCGTTCTTGAAGGCCAGCCATGCGCAGGCTTCCACTGCTGTCACCTCATCCAGCGGAAGCATTCCACCCAGGAGGGTTAAAACGGCCTCGCGCTGGCCAGGGCTGGCCTTGCCGGCTCCGAACACGGCCGGCAGCAGGCCCTCCAGCCTGCCGACGACGCGGTCCACCACGGTGCCGAAGGCGAAGGCCAGGAGCTCCTCACTGCCCTCGAAGTAGTGCCGGACCGAGCCGACGGCCAGTCCGGCCTCGTCCGCCACTTCGCGCAGCGACGCCCGTTCGAGCCCGTCCACGGCGATGATGCGGAGAACCGCCTGCACTACGTCCTGCCGCCGGGCACCGGCGTCTACAATTTTGGGCACCATCCTTAGTAGCACACTTGTGCTTTTTCTGTCCCGTCACGGCCCACCCGCCGTCCGCCACATAGCGGCGGGCAACGCTGCGGGTGGGATAGCGTTGAGGCATGAAAATCTTGGTCACAGGGGGCACCGGTTACATCGGTTCCCATACTGTTCTGTCCCTGCAGGAAGCCGGCCACGACGTGGTCGTCATCGACAACCTGGTCAATTCCAGCGAGGAGTCGCTGCGCCGCGTAGCCGAACTCAGCGGCAAGACCGCGGAGTTCCACAACGTTGACCTGGTGGACGAGGCCGCCGTCGAAAAAGTTTTCGCCGGGAGCGGCATTGAAGCCGTCATCCACTTCGCAGGCCTCAAGGCCGTGGGTGAATCAGTGCAGGAGCCGCTGAAGTACTACTACAACAACCTGGTGGGCACGCTGAATCTGGTCCGCGTCATGGACAGGCACAGCGTCCGGTCCATCGTCTTCAGCTCGTCAGCCACCGTCTACGGGGAACACAACCCCATTCCGTATGTGGAAAAGATGGAAATCGGCGCGAACAACCCTTACGGGCGCACCAAGGAACAGATCGAGGACATCCTCTCCGACCTCGGCGCAGCCGACCCACAGTGGCACATAGCCCTGCTGCGCTACTTCAACCCGGTAGGCGCGCACCCCTCGGGCCGCATCGGTGAAGACCCGCAAGGCATTCCGAACAACCTTGTCCCGTTCATTGCCCAGGTGGCCGTGGGCCGGCGCGAGAAGCTTATGGTCTTCGGCGGCGACTACGACACCCCGGACGGCACCTGCCTGCGCGACTACATCCACGTGGTGGACCTGGCCGAAGGACACGTGGCCGCACTGAACCACATCGCGGACCGCACCGGTGTTTTCCGCTGGAACCTCGGATCCGGCAAGGGTTCCTCCGTCCTGGAGGTCCTGCGCTCCTTCGAAAAGGCAGTGGGCCAGCCCATCCCCTACGAGATCACCGGCCGCCGCGCGGGGGACCTCCCGGCCTTCTGGGCCGATGCCACCTCGGCCCTGGCAGACCTGAGCTGGTCCACCACGAAGACCGTGGACCAGATGTGCGAGGACCACTGGCGCTGGCAGAAGAACAACCCCCAGGGCTACGCCTCGTAGTCCCCTTGAATGTGGCACAACGCGCAGCGGCCGCCCACCTTGGAAAGGTGGGCGGCCGCCGTCGTTATTGCCGTTACTGTCCCTGGCTGACCGGGAATCAGCGTGCGGGGTAGTCGCGCTCCGGCTCGCCGATGTACAGCTGGCGCGGGCGGCCGATCTTGGTGTTCGGGTCGCTGATCATTTCGCGCCACTGGGCAATCCAGCCCGGCAGTCGGCCGATGGCGAACAGGACGGTGAACATCTTCTCGGGGAAGCCCATGGCCTTGTAGATCAGGCCGGTGTAGAAGTCCACGTTCGGGTAGAGCTTGCGCTGGATGAAGTAGTCGTCGCTGAGCGCCTTCTCTTCCAGGCGCATGGCGATGTCCAGCAGTTCGTCGTTGCCGCCGAGCTTGCTGAGGATCTCATGGGCCGTGGCCTTGACGATCTTGGCGCGCGGATCGTAGTTCTTGTAGACGCGGTGTCCGAAGCCCATGAGGCGGACGCCGTCTTCCTTGTTCTTGACCTTCTCCATGTAGTCCTCGGGCTTGAGGCCCTCGGCCTGGATCTGGCGGAGCATCTTCAGCACTGCCTCGTTGGCGCCACCGTGGGCAGGGCCGAAGAGTGCGTTGATGCCGGCCGAAACGGAGGCGAAGAGGTTGGCATTGGAGGAGCCCACCAGGCGCACGGTGGAGGTGGAGCAGTTCTGCTCGTGGTCCGCGTGCAGGATGAGGAGCAGGTCCAGCGCCTTGACGATGACCGGGTCCAGTTCGTACTGCTCCGCGGGGAGGCCGAAGCTGAGGCGCAGGAAGTTCTCCACCAGGTTCATGGAGTTGTCCGGGTACAGCATGGGCTGGCCGATGGACTTCTTGTGCGCGTAGGCGGCGATGACCGGCAGCTTGGCCATCAGGCGGATGGTGGAGACCTCCACCTGCTCGGCGTTGAACGGGTCCAGGGAGTCCTGGTAGAAGGTGGACAGCGCGGACACGGCCGAGGACAGCACCGGCATGGGGTGCGCGTCGCGGGGGAAGCCGCCGAAGAAGCCCTTGAGCTCCTCGTGCAGCAGGGTGTGGCGCCGGATCTTCTGGTCGAACTCGTCCAGCTCAGTGGGCGTGGGCAGGTTGCCGTAGATCAGCAGGTAGGACACCTCGAGGAAGCTGGAGTGCTGCGCCAGCTGCTCGATGGGGTACCCGCGGTAGCGCAGGATGCCCGCATCGCCGTCGATGTAGGTGATGGCGGACGTGGTTGCTGCGGTGTTCATGAAGCCGGGGTCAAAGGTCACGGCACCGGTCTGCTTGAGCAGCTTGGAGACGTCGTAACCTTCGTTCCCTTCAACAACCTGGATGCGCGGGAGCTTCAGCTCGCCACCTGCGTGGAGCAGGGTCGCAGCATTGTTGGTCTCAGTCATGGAGTCCCCTTCATGAGGCGTCTTCGGCCTCTGTCGAAAGCTTGATCCAACATCAGGTGAGCCGTGCACTGAGCCTGAGGAGACAGGTTCCAACACCCGGGCTGCCTTCTTGTAGAAAGCCACCATTGATCGTCAACTTAAAAAGTACCGCTCCTTGGCGGGTGTCACTAATCCGCAGGCTTCCCATCCGGCCTAAAATGCACCGAATGTGGGGCGAGTCACACGATTATTACGGGGTCCCTGGGAGCCGGATCAGGCCAGCCGTGCAACAGCGGCATCGATCCGCTCGTCGGATCCGGTCAGGGCCACGCGGACATAGCCGTTGCCCGCGTCACCGTAGAAGACGCCCGGGCCAACCACGATGCCCCGTTCGGCCAGTCGGGCCACCGTGGCCCACGTGTCCTCTCCCGCCGTCGACCACAGGTACAGGCCGGCATCGGACTCCTTGATCTCCAGGCCGAAGTCCAGCAGCGCGGGCACCAGGCGTTCGCGCCGGCCCCGGTACAGGTCCTTCTGGGCCTCGACGTGGGTGTCATCGCCCAGCGCCACCCGCATGGCCTCCTGGACGGGGTAGGGAACGATCATCCCCGCGTGCTTGCGGCTGTTGACCAGGTTGGGCATCAGGTCCGGATCACCGGCAACGAAGGCTGCGCGGTAGCCCGCCAGGTTGGACTGCTTGCTCAGCGAGTACACGGCCAGCAGGCCCTGGTGCGAGCCGCCGGCAACGTGGGGATCAAGGATACTGGGGACGCGCCGGCCGCCGCGCTGGACGTCCCAGTCGCCCCAGCCGAGCTCTGCGTAGCATTCGTCCGATGCCACCACGGCTCCGATTTCACGGGCCTGGACCACCAGGGCCTTCAGGGACTCCGCATCGCGGACGCTCCCCGTCGGGTTGCCCGGGGAATTGACCCAGATGAGCCGCACGCGTGCACGTGTTGCGTCGTCAAGCTCGTCCAGGTTGTCCGTGGCCACCGAAGTGACCCCGGCCAGGGTGGCACCGATATCGTACGTGGGGTAGGCCACCTTGGGACGTACGACGACGTCTCCGGGCTTAAGGCCCAGCAGCAGCGGCAGCCACGCAACGAGTTCCTTGGAACCCACCGTAGGCATGATGTTTTTGGGGTCCAGGCCCGCCACTCCGCGCCGGCGTTCGAACCAGCCCGCGATGGCTTCCCGCAGCGCCGGCGTGCCATGGACAGTGGGATATCCCGGAGCGTTGGCGGCGGCCTTCAGTGCGTCCTGGACCAACTGCGGGGTGGGATCCACGGGCGTGCCGATGGAGAGGTTGACTGCCCCGCCCGGGTGTTCCGAGGCCTTGGCCACGTAGGGGGCCATAGCCTCCCACGGGTAGTCGGGCAGGTTCAGGCCAAACGAATTCACTGCTGCGGTCACGTTCCCGTCCGCGTCAGTGGTCTTGGTTCTGCGGCGGCAGGGCTGCGATCATCGGGTGGTCCTTGCCCGTGTTGCCGATCTTTGCCGCCCCGCCCGGGGAGCCGAGGTCGTCGAAGAATTCGACGTTGGCCTTGTAGTAGTCGGCCCATTCCTCGGGAGTGTCATCCTCGTAGTAGATGGCCTCCACCGGGCACACCGGCTCGCAGGCGCCGCAGTCGACGCATTCGTCCGGATGGATGTACAGCGAACGCTCGCCTTCATAGATGCAGTCGACCGGGCACTCCTCAATGCATGCCTTGTCTTTAACATCCACACACGGCTGCGCGATTACGTACGTCACGTCCCTGGCCTCTCCACGTTGGGTTCCGGCTTGCCCGCCGGCTCTTGCATCCGGCAGCACGGCCGGACTCTTGACATCTGAGCCTATTATCTCCCAGCCCTTTCCCGCTAACCTAGCCGGCGGCCTAGTATGAACTGGTGAGTCTGCCAGCGTCCGCCCCCGTCCGCTTCCTGGCCGCGGCCGGCCCCGGAACCCGGGTGGTGGTGCGCTACCGGATCGATGGCGGCCTGACGGATGCGCTGGGCCACCTGCTGGCGTGCGACGCCGGTTCCTGCACCGTCCGCACCCGCCGGGCCGACGTCGTCATTCCCCTGGAGCTCGTGGTGGCCGCGAAGGAAGTCCCGCCCGCTCCCCCGCGCCGCCCCGCGCGCCCCGCCTAGGCCTCGCTGCGCCGGGACTGTCCCTGCGCCATGACCCGGTCCTTCACCGCGCCCGGCGGTACGTGGCCAGGGCCAGCTCCACCATCCGGACGAACTCCGCGGGGTCGCGGACCAGCATCTCGAACGTCACCCGAAGGGTTGGGACACCCCCGATGACGGTGACATTCCAGCGCCGCCTGTCTTCCCGGTAGGCCTCCCGGCTGCTGTGGTGGGCATAGCCGTCCGCCTCAATCCCCAGCAGACCATCAACAAGGAGATCCAGGTGGCCCATTCCAGGAATGTGCACCTGCAACTCGACTGTAAGCCCCGCTTCTTCAAGCAGATACCGGGCGATGGTTTCGATGATGGAGCCGGACTGGGGTCGGATTCTGCCAACCAGGTTCAGCAGGGCCTTTTCACGGGCGGCCGGAAACCGCGCCCGCAGCTCCGCGAGTTGGATGTGGCCCTTCTTGACGGCGGACTCCGCGATAGTCAGGCCTTGAAGAGCCGGCAGACAGCGGAGAGACTGGCAGACGACGTCCAGAGGAGTCAACGGAAGGTCGCTGCGGTGTACCACACAGCCGGCTATTGGCCTGCCATGGCGGGCGGCAAGATGCGGCCTATCCGGAACCTTGATCACCCATAACCCGGAAGCCACTGCGGCCGTGACGCAACCAGGTGCGGCGTGATGGCGCGCCGCATGGATAAGCACGGGGTCAGCATCCGAGCCAGCGCTTCAGAAACAGTTCGCATGTCTGAAGCCTGCGCCTGGCGGGGAGCATCCGCAGGTGGTGGAAACGGCTATGTGGAGAACGGACCCGGGCGCGGAAGCAGGCGCTCAGTGCGCCCACGCCGTTCCTGCGCATCGAGGCCTGGTTTGGCCGCGCCGCCCGGCTTAACGCAGAACGCCACCGGCAAATGCCGGTGGCGTTCTGCAGACCTGCGGAGTTACTAGGCCTTGGCGCGGGCGCGGTTGGCCTTGGCACGCTCGTTGGTATCCAGGATGACCTTGCGGATGCGGATGGCTTCCGGGGTCACCTCGACGCACTCATCCTCGCGGGCGAATTCCAGCGACTCTTCAAGGGTGAGTTCGCGCGGCGGCGTCAAGTTCTCAAACGTGTCGGAGGAAGCGGCACGCATGTTGGTGAGCTTCTTTTCCTTGGTGATGTTCACGTCCATGTCGTCGGCTCGGGAGTTCTCGCCCACGATCATGCCTTCGTAGACCTCGGAGGTGGGCTTCACGAAGAAGGAGCCGCGTTCCTGCAGGTTGATCATGGCGAACGGGGTAACCACACCGGCGCGGTCGGCAATCATGGAACCGTTGGTGCGGTACTCGATGGGGCCGGCCCACGGCTCATAGCCTTCTGAGATGGAAGCTGCGATGCCTGCACCGCGGGTGTCGGTCAGGAACCGGGTGCGGAACCCGATCAGGCCACGGGCCGGAACGATGAACTCCATGCGGCACCAGCCGGTGCCGTGGTTGGCCATGTTGGTCATCCGCCCCTTGCGGGCAGCCATGAGCTGGGTGACGGCGCCGAGGTACTCTTCCGGCACGTCGATGGTCATGTGCTCCATCGGCTCGTGGATCTTGCCGTCGATGGTCTTGGTGACAACCTGGGGCTTGCCGACGGTCAGTTCAAAGCCCTCGCGGCGCATCTGCTCGACCAGGATGGCCAGTGCGAGCTCGCCACGGCCCTGGACTTCCCAGGCGTCGGGACGCTCGGTCGGGAGGACCTTGATGGAGACGTTACCGATCAGTTCCTTGTCCAGCCGGTCCTTGACCTGGCGGGCGGTGACCTTGGCGCCCTTGACCTTGCCGGCCAGCGGGGAGGTGTTGATACCAATGGTCATGGAGATCGCGGGATCGTCCACGGTGATCAGCGGCAGCGGCTGGGGGTTCTCGACGTCGGTGAGGGTTTCACCGATGGTGATGTCCTCGATACCGGCGACGGCCACGATCTCGCCGGGCCCGGCGGACTCGGCCGGAACGCGCTCCAGTGCCTTGGTGGCGAGCAGTTCGGTGATCTTGACGGTCTTCAGCTCACCGTTCTGGCGGGCCCAGGCAACCTGCTGGCCCTTGCGGAGGGTGCCGTTGTAGATGCGGAGCAGCGCGAGTCGGCCCAGGAACGGGGAAGCGTCCAGGTTGGTGACGTGCGCCTGCAGGACGCCCTCAGGGTTGTACGTGGGCGCCGGGATGTGCTCAATGATGGTCTTGAAGAGCGGCTCGAGGTCCTCGTTGTCCGGTGCGGAGCCGTTGGCCGGCTGCTCGAGGGACGCGCGGCCAACCTTTGCGGCGGCGTACACAACGGGAACTTCCAGGACCTTGTCCAGGTCCAGGTCCGGCACTTCATCGGCGAGGTCGGAAGCCAGGCCCAGGAGCAGGTCCATGGACTCGTGGACAACTTCGTCAATGCGGGCGTCGGGGCGGTCGGTCTTGTTGACCAGGAGGATCACCGGGAGGTGCGCGGCCAGCGCCTTGCGCAGCACGAAGCGGGTCTGGGGCAGCGGGCCCTCGGAAGAGTCGACGAGGAGCACGACGCCGTCCACCATGGACAGGCCGCGCTCCACCTCGCCGCCGAAGTCGGCGTGGCCGGGGGTGTCGATGACGTTGATGGTGATGGTCTCGCCGTTGGAGGAGGGACCGTTGTAGGCCACCGTGGTGTTCTTGGCCAGGATGGTGATGCCCTTTTCGCGCTCCAGGTCGCCGGAGTCCATGACCCGGTCCTCGACGTGGTTGTGCTCGGCGAAGGAGTTGGTCTGCTTGAGCATGGCGTCGACCAGGGTGGTCTTGCCGTGGTCAACGTGGGCCACGATCGCGACGTTGCGGAGGTCACTGCGCGATGCAGTGGCTACCGCAGTGTTGGTGGTGGTTTCAGACATGCGTAAAGGCTCGATTCAGTGGAGTCAGCTGTTGTATCGCGACATTTCCAACTGGAACGCACGACGGACAAGGCCCTTGGCACAGGGCGCCTTCCTCTATTCTAGCCGCTGAGTTATTTGTTGGCCTAAATTCCGGCGGGACAGGCTGCCGCCGATTGAGCCAGTATCAGCCACGGCGCCGCAATGGGTGTGACCAAGTTCACTCCAGGATTCCGGTGCATGACATGATGTCTGTGACACAGCCCATCCATTGAGCACGCCGGAGACAAACGATGCCCCCTGCAAAGGCAAGCACCCTGCGTGGTTTCGCCTGGGCTGCCTGCGCCGCGGTCTCCGCGCTCGTGGCGGTATCGGGAATCGTGGGCAACACCGGGGGCGACGCTGTTCCCGGTACAGCCCTGTCACGGGCGGCCGCAGGCCAGGTATCCGGCGGCCGGACCGGCAGCGCCGAACCTGCCGTGGCAGCCACGGCCCGCGTCCTGAATACAGGCAACGGACGGCTGGAAGCGGTTGTGCCCGACGTCGCCGGCACCGTCCTGCTGATCGGGGACTCGCAGGCGGAACCCGTTGACGGCTGGCCGCGCCTGGGCCTCGCTGCCGCCGGGTACAACGTGTACTTTTGCGGCCGCGGCGGCACGGGCTACGTCGCGGCGAACGGTGCCACGGGAAACTACATAGACGCCCTGCAGCGCGGAGACTGGCTTCTCCCCTCCGGCACTCCCGCATTGATTGTGGTCGAAGGTGGCGGCAACGATGCCGCCGGCGGGGCAAGCAACGCACAGATCGCCCGGAATGCCGAACGGCTGGTCACTGAACTCCGGACCCGCTATCCCGGCACACGGCTGGCGATGATCGGCACCTTGGCGCGCGGAGCGAACGACGGCGGCGGCCGCCGGAGCGAGGTTGACGCCGTGTTGGGTGCCGTGGCGGGAGCCAACGGACTGCCGTTCATCTCTGCAGGCGACTGGCTCACCAGGTACGGGCTGGCGAAAGACCTCGCCGATGCGGTGCACATGAACTCTGATGGCCGCCGGGCCCTTGGCGGAATCCTCGCAGCCAGGCTCCGGGAACTTGGACTTGGCCGCAATCCTTCGCCGGCCCAAGGAGCCCTCGCTGCCGTGCCCGAAGCGGGCAGTACGTTCCAGGACTGACAGCCGCAGCGTTTCTGTCTTCAGCGCACATGGGAGGAGCCGGGACCCGAAGGTCCCGGCTCCAGCCATTCCGAAGAAAGGCTCCAGCTACGCCACCTCGGGCGGAAGCATGAGCTTCGCACCGGGGATGGCGTTGAGCAGGGCCTTCGTGTATTCCTGCTGGGGCGACTCGAAGACATCGTCCGTGGATCCCGTTTCCACCAGGCGCCCCTTTTCCATGACGCACACATGGTCGGCAATTTGCCGCACCACTGCGAGGTCGTGGGTGATGAACAGGTAGGTCAGCCCAAGGTTGGCCTGGAGGTCGGCGAGCAGGTTCAGCACTTGCGCCTGAACCAGGACGTCGAGGGCGGAGACAGCCTCATCACAGATGATGACCTCGGGGTCCAGCGCCAGTGCCCGGGCAATGGCAACACGCTGCCGCTGCCCGCCTGACAGCTCGTTGGGATAGCGCTGCATGGCGGACTGTGGCAGTGCCACCTGGTCCAGCAGCGTCCGGACCTTCTTCTCCCGGCTGGCCTGGTCCCCGATCTTGTGGACCCGCAATGGCTCCTCGATGGTGCGGAAGATGTTGTACATCGGATCGAGCGAGCCGTACGGGTCCTGGAAAATCGGCTGGACCCGCCGGCGGAACTTGAACAGTTCGCCGGGCTTCAGGGCCGACGTGTCGACGCCGTCGAACAGGATCCTCCCGTCCGTCGGCTTTTCCAGCTGGAGCACCATCTTGGCCACTGTGGACTTGCCGGATCCGGACTCCCCCACGATCGCCGTCGTGGTGCCGCGCCGGACGTCGAAGCTCACGCCGTCGACGGCTGCGAAGTCCGTCGCCTTGCCCAGCCCCGAGCGGAGCTTGTAGACCTTCCGCAGGTCCTGGATCTGCAGGAAGGTCTCCGGCTTCACCGTTTCGGCGGCAGGTGCCAGCAGGTCCGACGTCTCCACGCCCTGTTCCTTGGCCACCTGGATGCGGCGGCTGGCAAGGGAAGGCGCGGACTCGACGAGCCGCTTGGTGTACGGGTGCTGGGGATTGCGCAACAGTTCCAGTGACGGGCCCGCCTCAACGACGCGGCCCTGGTACATGACCACGACCTTGTCGGCACGCTCGGCGGCCAGGCCAAGATCGTGGGTGATCAGCAGCACCGACGTGCCCAGGTCCTTGGTCATGGTCTCCAAGTGGTCCAGGATCTGCCGCTGGACAGTGACGTCGAGGGCCGACGTCGGCTCGTCCGCAATCAGCAGGCGCGGCTGGCAGGAGAGGCCAATGGCGATCAGTGCACGCTGGCGCATACCGCCGGAGAACTCGTGCGGGTACTGGCCGGCCCGGCGCTTCGCGTCCGGAAGTCCCGCCTGGGACAGCACCTTGGCGATATCGTCCGGACCGCTGGGCCGGCCGTTCGCCCGCAGTGTCTCCCGGACCTGGTACCCGATCTTCCACACGGGATTCAGGTTGGACATCGGGTCCTGCGGAACCATGCCGATGGTGTTGCCGCGCAGCTCGATCATGCGTTGCTCGCTCGCATGGGCGATGTCCTCGCCGTCGAGCAGGATCTGGCCGCCGGACACCTTGCCGTTGTTGGGCAGCAGGCCGATGGCGGCCAGGGCGGTGGTGGACTTGCCGGAGCCCGACTCGCCCACGATGGCTACGGTTTCGCCGGGCATGATGGTCAGGTGCGCATTACGCACTGCCTTGACCTCGCCGCTGCCGGTCTTGAAGGTGATGGCAAGGTCGCGGATCTCGAGCAGCGGCCTTACACCGGCGGCCCCGGATTCATCAATACGGACGTCTGCACTGGTCATCTTGTTATCTCTCATCGCTGACGGCTCTTCGGGTCCAGGGCGTCACGCACGGCGTCCCCGAGCATGATGAAGCTCAACACCGTAATGGACAGCGCCGCGGCCGGGTAGAGCATGATTTCCGGCCGGGTCCTGATCGATGCCTGCGCGCCGGCGATGTCATTGCCCCAGGACATGATGCTCTGGGGCAGACCGATACCCAGGAAGGACAGGGTGGCTTCGGCCACGATGAACACGCCCAGTTCCAGCGTCGCCAGGACGATGATCGGAGCCAAAGCGTTGGGCAGGACGTGGCGGATCAGTGCGCCGAACTTGGAGACCCCCAGCGCGCGGGCAGCGGTAACGAAGTCCGCGTTGCGTACTTCGATGACGGCTCCGCGGGTGATGCGGGCCATCTGCGGCCACGCAAGGAGCGAAATGACGAACACCACGGTCCACACGCTCTTGTTCTCCCGGAAAAGGGGCAGCTGCGTGATCACCAAGGCACCCAGGACCAGCGGCAGGGCGAAGAAGATGTCACCCAGGCGTGCGAGGACGGCGTCGACCCAGCCACCGTAATAGCCGGCGAGGGCGCCGAGTGTCACACCGATCACCAGCACGCAGAGGACGGAAAGCAGGCCTACGGAAAGCGAGGCCTGCGTGCCGTGGATAACCCTGGAGTAGACGTCGCAGCCCTGGAAAGTGAAGCCGAACGGGTGCCCGGCCGTGGGGGCGCCTTCGGAATTGGCCAGCTCACAGCCCTCGTTGGGGGGCGTCGATGTGAACAGGCCCGGGAACAGCGCAACCACAATCAGGGCAAGGATGAGCAGTGCCGAGATGATGAACAGCGGACGACGCCGGAGCTTGCGCCAGGCATCGGCCCACAGGCTGAGCGGGGCTTGGTCCGCCTTCACGGCGTCAGTGGCCTGCAGCGGGGTCTCATCAATGGGGGCCACGAAGTGGCTGTTATTACTGGTCATAGCGGATCCTCGGGTCAAGCCAGGCGTACAAAAGATCGACAAGCAGGTTGGCCACCACGAACACCAGCACCAGCACGCTGACGATGGAGACGATGGTGGGGCCTTCACTGCGGAGGACAGCCTGGTAGAGCTTGTTGCCGACTCCGGGAACGTTGAAGATGCCTTCAGTAACAATGGCACCGCCCATGAGGCCGCCAAGGTTGGCGCCCAGGTAGGTCACTACCGGGATCAGTGAGTTACGCAGGATGTGCGCCACCACTACCCGCGGCCGGGAAAGGCCCTTGGCGGTGGCTGTCCGCACGTAGTCGGCGTTCATGTTCTCGCTGACCGATGCACGGGTCAGGCGAAGGACATAGGCGAAGGACACGAGTCCAAGGACCACCGCCGGCAACAGCAGGGTGACCCAGTTGGCGTTGGCGCCCACGGTGGGTTTTGCCCAGCCAAGCTGCACGCCGAACACGAGCTGGAAGACGAAGCCCAGGACGAAGGTGGGGACTGCGATGACCACCAGCGAGGCGACCAGGACAGTGGAGTCGAACCAGCCACCACGGCGCAGGCCGGCGAAGACGCCGAAGGCAACGCCGAAGATGGCCTGGATGGCCAGTGCCTCAATGGCGAGCATCGCCGTCACGGGGAAGACGCGGGCGAGGCTGGCTGCAATCGGCTGCCCCGTGAAGTCATTGCCCAGGTTAAACGTGAAGAGGTTCTTGAGGAACAGTCCGTACTGGACCCAGAAGGGTTGGTCCAGGTTGTACTGGGTGCGCAGGGTGTCGATGACTGACTGCGGGGGCTGGCGGTCGCCGAACAGCGCCGCGATGGGATCGCCCGGCAGGGCGAACACCATGTAGTACACCAAGAGGGTAGTGCCGAGGAAAACAGGGATCACCTGGAGGAGTCGGCGCAGGATGAACCGGATCACAGGATCACCTGCCTTCCGGTAAAGGGGAAAACGCGTTCATGAATGCCTTCCTGCCGCTTGCAAGCCAATGGGGGCCCGGACGTGACCGGAACCCCCATCAGCCTTACGGCAAGTTAGATCTGGGACTACTTGGCGGTGATGCCGTAGTAGAGAATTTCACCGTTCCAGCCAGTTTCGGCCTTCGTGATGTTGTTGCTCCACACGATCGGACGTGCCTGGTCCCACAGCGGCAGGCCGGGCAGGTCCTGGAACAGGATCTCCTGCGCCTGGTTGAACTTGGCGTTTGCCTCGTCGGTGGTCTTGCTGGCAAGGCCTTCCTTGAGGAGCTTGTCGAACTCGGGGTTCGAGTACTTCTCGTAGTTCGACGGAGCGTCAGTGGCCCAAACCGGACCCAGGAAGTTGTAGAGCGACGGGTAGTCACCCTGCCAACCGGAGCGGGTCAGGCCCGGAAGCTGCTGGGACTTGCGCAGGTTCAGGACTTCGGCGAACTTGGCGAAGGGCTGGATTTCAGCCTGGATGCCGAGGTTGTTCTTGAAGCCGTTGGTTACGGCGTCGATCCATTCCTTGTTGCCGCCGTCGGTGTTGGAGGCAATCTGGAGCGGCTTGGAGTCGTCGTACGGCTTGATCTTGTTGGCCTGGTCCCACAGGTCCTTTGCCTTGGCGGCGTCGAACTTCAGGACTTCGCTGCCCTTGAGGCCTTCCTTGAAACCGTCGATGACCGGCGGCGCGAACGCCTTGGCCGGGGTACGGGTGCCGTTGAAGACCACCTTGGCGATTTCCTCGCGGTTGATGGCGTAGGACAGTGCCTGGCGGCGCAGCTTGCCGGCTTCACCCTGGAAGTTCGGGTTGTAACCGGGGATGTTCAGCGTGGAGTCGGTGGCAACAGCCTTGGTGGCATTGCGGTCCGGGAAATCGTTGACGTAGGTCTTCAGGGCGTTGGACGGCAGGACGTCGGTGATGTCCAGGTTGTCCGACTGCAGGTCCGTGTAAGCGGGGCCCGGATCGGTGTAGAACTTGAACGTCACGCCACCGTTCTTGGCGGGGCGGGTGCCGTTGTAGTCGGCGTTCTTGACCAGGGAGATGGACTGGTCGTGGACCCAGGAGCCCTGCTTCTCGAACTTGTAGGGACCGTTGCCCACGGGGTTCTCACCGTAGGACTTGGGGTCCTTCAGTGCTGCGGAGGGCATGGGGTAGAAGGCGGAGTAACCGAGGCGCAGGGACCAGTCGGCCTCAGGCTGGGCGAGCTTGACCGTGATGGTCGAGTCATCCGTCGCCTTCAGGCCCGACATCGTGTCGGCGGTCGGCGCGGGAGTGGTGGTCTTCTTGCCGTCCGCACCTGTCGAGGACGTTACCGCGGATACTTCCGGGTAGCCCTCGATGGACTCAAAGAAGAAGCCGTTCTGCTGCAGGTTCTTCGAGTTGGCGGCGAAGTTCCAGGAGTCGACGAAGGTCTTGGCCGTGATGGCCTCACCGTTGGTGAACTTCTGGCCCTGCTTGACCTTGATGGTCCAGTTCTGCGCGTCGGGAGACTCGATGGATTCGGCCAGCGCATTGACTGCCTTGCCGTTCGCGTCGTAGCTGCGGAGACCTTCGAAGAGCAGGTTGACGACGCGGCCGCCATAAACCTCTCCGGTGTTTGCCGGCAGCAACGGGTTTTGTGGCTCGTTGCTGTAGGCGGTGATGACCTTGTTCGGATCGCCGGCTGCGTTGCTGGATCCGTCAGTGCCGCCGCCGCCGCCGGCGCCGCACCCGGTCAGGGCAAGCGCGGCGACCGCCACGATGCCCAGTGCTTTGGAAGTGCGCGTAAAACGCATTCCGCCTCCTATGAGTTGTGGGAGAGATGTATAGGGGAATCTTGTGCTTCCCCGCAGGCCGAAGCAGCTCACCGCTGTGACGGAACCTACACAATACGAGTTAGCCTAACCGCACGCAGTCCAGATATTGGTACTCCGTTGCCAAACCGTGACCGGGGCAGTGCAATGCCCCCGTCAGGTGTGGATAGTTAGGCACGTCACATGCTACTCGGCGGTAGGCCGGACGGCGAATCGGCGCCGCGGGCGCCAAAGGAGCCCACGCCAGGCGCGCTTACTGGGACAGCCGCCAGTCCCACACGTTCCACCAGACGCCCAGCGGTCCAGGGCTCGTCTTCACTCCGGCCACCCTGGAGCTGAAGGCTGTGGTACCCAGGGTTTGGTAGAGCGGCAGCCCGTAGGCGTCCTCCCACACGTGCTTGTCGATCTCGGCCAGGAGCTCGTCCTGCTTACCGAGATCCGTCGTGGCGGCGAGTTGTTCCATGATCTTGTCCGCGTCGCCGTCGGAATATCCCGTGAAGTTGCTGCCTGCCCCGGTGCGGAAAATCTGTGGCACCCTGCTGACGCCCACCTCGGTCCCGATCCACCCTGAGAGGGCGGCCTCAAAGCCGCCGCGGCTCAACGCCGCGGGCCAGTCGGCGCTTGCCAGTCCGCCGTCGACCACCTTGAATCCCGCCAGCGCGGCTGAATCGCGGATCAAGCCGAATGCCCTGGCCCGGTTCGGGTTGTCGCGGTTGTAGAGGATGCGGATGCTGGGAGAGGCGCCCTTCAGGAGCTTTTTTGCCCCATCGATGTCCACCTTGGCGTAGTCGGCGGACCCGTTGTTCTTCACGGTGTCGTCGTACTTCGGCTGGCCGGGGAGGAACACCTGCGAATCCAGCGGCTTGGTGTCCTGGGTTCCCACCACCGCATCCACGATCGCCTGCCGCGGCACAGTCTTCAGGAAGGCCTCCCTGACATCCTTGTCGGAGAACGTCCCGGTGAAGTTCAAATCAAGGTGGTCATAGGCGGACTGCTTGTAGCGTTGAACGGTGATGCCCTGGCTGGAGAGTCCGCTGAGGAGGCTGTCCGTTGAGGCCGAAGGCTGGGGCGAGATGATGTCTGCCTGGCCGCTGCGCAGGGCGTCGACTGCAGCCGGCACGGCCCCTGTGAACCTGACGTTGATTTCATCGAGCCAGGGTTCGGCGCCCCACACGTAGTCCCGGTTCCGGACCAGTTTCATGGAGACACCCTGCACGATGTCGCGGACAATGTAGGGGCCGCTGGAGAGGTACAGCGCGGGGTCATCGGGAATGGATTTCGCGTCGAACCCGGTGTTCCAGAAGTCGCTGACCTTCTTGAGGGCCGGGTTGGAGGCCGGCTTTTCCGGGTTGCCCCGCGGCGTGTCCTTGAGGAGATTGACCAGGTCTTTTTCGTCGTTGAGTCCACTTTTTGCAGCAACGACGTGGGCTGGGAGTCCGACGTCGAAGGCCACTTCCCAGTCAGCGTAGGGCGCGGCGTACTCAATGGTGATGGACCGGCCGTCCGAACCGATGTCGGGGAACAGGGTGCCCGCCAGGCCCGTGGTGTCCGAGGCGACGGAAAAGTATTTGGTGCCCTTGCCGGCAACAGGATCGACGTCGTCGAAATACCCCGATCCTGCAGCCCAGGCCAGCAGGAGGTCTGCCGCGCCGATCGGGGCCCCGTCTGACCACTTCACGCCCTCGTTGACCGTGTACTTCACCTTGAGGGGCTGGTCCGAGACCTTCTCGAAGTGCCCGAACTTGTCATTGCGGACCACTTTGGAGCTGTCGTCCAGGTAGTAGAAGCCGGAGTGCGTAATGGCACCGATCTTGGAGTTGATGTCGGTATTGCCGCCGGCGCTGTAGGGGTTGAACGAGGAGAACGCATTGACTTCTGCCACGGTGACGCTGCCGCCGCGCTTCGCCTCCCCCACCACCACGGACGGGGCGCTGCCGCCAGAACAGCCGGACAGGACCAGGGCTGCCGCCAACGCCGCGGTGAGCAACTGCATCAGGCGCCTGACCGGCATGCCGCCTCCTTGTGGTTTTTCCCTCTCCGGAGGGGACTGGGGCCGCTGCGATCACGCCCTGCATACTCAGGATACTTGGTGCTGCGGCCCGGTACCCGGATCCGCACCCCCTCCGGATGCAGGAGGGGGCCCCTGCAACAACCTGTCCGCCCCGGGCCGGTTAAGCAGCCCGCAGGCCCTTCGCCGGTGGCCCTCCCGCACGCCGGGCTCCATCCGGTCAAGAAGGGAAACGATCATCCGCGAGCGCGGGTTCCGCTCGAAAACCAGCCGGTGGTCCTGGATGAAGGCCCAGTACAGCGCATCCCAGTCAGGCATCCACTCCCCCGGCGGCAGGTCGGACATTTTCCGCAAGTAGTTGCTGCCTGACACATAGGGCTTTGTGGTGATGTCCGCCCCTGCGGCGAATTGGCTCATGGCGTAGACGTTGGGCACCATCACCCAGTCGTAGGCATCGACGAACATTTCCATGAACCACTCGTAGACGTCGTCAGGATGGATCCGGAGCAGGGACATGGCGTTGCCCAGCACCATGAGCCGTTCGATGTGGTGCGCATACCCCGTGGCAAGTACGCGGGATATCACCAGGTCCACGGGCAGCAAGCCAGTAGTTGCATCCCACCAGCCGGGTCCCAGCTGGTTCCGGTGGTTGAGCAGGTTGGCAGTGCGCATCCGGCGGCCGCGCAGCCGGTACGTGGCGCGCATGTACTCCCGCCAGCCAATGACCTGGCGCACAAAGCCCTCAAGGGAGGCGAGCGGGGTATTTTCATCCGCACCCGCCAGAACTGCCTGCAGGATATCGCCCGGGTTCAGAAGGCCGATGTTGAGCCCGGGGGTCAGCAGGCCGTGGTTGACGAATGGATGCGCTGCGGAGATCGCATCTTCGTAGGGGCCGAAGCCCGCGAGGCGTTCTTCGACAAACTCCTGCAGGTGCCTTTGGGCCTCTTCCGCGGTGGTGGGCCAGGCGAATAGGTGGGGGTCTCCAGGGGCATCCGGAAAATCCGTGGCGACCCAGGCGATGGCGGTTTCGACGTCGCCCGCGGCGTCGGAGCCGGCGTCCTTTCCCTGCCCGCTGCCCGGCGATGCCAGCGCATCCAGGTTGAACGTCCCCTCCTCCTGGAGCACGGGGTGCCCCCTGAACCTGCCGACAGTGGGTGGGGTATAGCCGCGGGGAAGCTTCCTGCGGTTGTCCGCGTCGAACGACCACTTTCCGCCGACCGGAGCGCCGTTGTCCACCAGGATGTCCAACCGCCGTCGCTGCCAGATGTAGAAGTCATGCATACGGGCCGGATTGTCCGCGAACCAGTCGTCCAACTGCGCCCGCGACGTCAGGAAATTCGGTGTCTCAAGCACGTCCTGGCTGCGCATCCTGTAACCGCCGTCCTCAAGGCCGGCTTCCAGGTCCCTCGCGAGCCAGTCATCGACGACGTCAAACCAGGACACTCCCCGGGGGCGCCGCTGCCGGACAAGGTCCGCCAGCTGGACACGGGATATCCGCGCTGGGTCGCTGTAGAGGACAACCACGTCGTGCCCAAGTGCGCGCAGGCGGCGGGCAAAACCAGCCATCGACGCCCGGTGCAGGACCAGCTTGTGTGAATGGAACCGGTATTGGCGGAAGTAGAGGTCGTGCTCGATGAGCACAAAGACCGTGTCCGGGTCCGTACCATCCCGCTGCTGCTCAAAGAGCTGATGGGGCAGGACGAGGCGCAGGAGCGGGCCGGGAGTCATACCGCAACCCTAAGGCAGGGTGCCGCAACTGGACCGCGGCACCCTGCCTGATTGACGAAGCGGCGCTAGACGTTGAAGCGGAACGTACCTTATTAACCCGTGCAGCGTTGGCAAGCCTTGTTTCCCTTGAATTTTAGGGGTTTTCAGTGTGGGCGGTTGTCGGTTCAAATTGCGAGCTTGTGGACCTCTTGCGGACTTTTTGCGGACTAATACCTACTGGTCCGCCGGCGCTTCGGTTGGCAGCGACCGAAGCCAGTCCGCCAGTTCCTCGGCCAGAACGACTGGTTTCGAATTGGCGTAGCGGGCAACAAGATCATTGTTGCGGAGCGCCTTACGGATAGTGTCGGAGCTGTATCCAGTGGCCTCAGCGGCTTCCTGGATGGAGTAGGCCAGCTTTTGAATGGTCATGCCGTCGATCCTAGGTCAAACCATGGCGCCAAGTGCCCGAGAGCACCTAGACTCCGCTCATGGGGATACTTATCGGACTAGTCGTCCTTGTCATTATATTTTTCGTAGTGGTCTATGGCGTAGGCGGCTGGATCGCCATCGGCATGGTTGCTAGCGACAGCAAGGGGCACAAGAAAGCCGAAGAGAACGCGCCGGCGATACTCGATGAGGCGTTTGTTGGTGACAACGTGGTGTTCAAGATTCATCCGCGGTCACCCAAGTATGAGACGGTGGTTTTAGGCGCGAAAGCCAGGGGATACCGACTTATGAACGAGACTCAAACGACTTCCAGCGGCTCGTCGAAAACTCTCATTTTCGAAAAAACACCCAGCGCTATTTAGCACGGTCACGCCAAAAAAGAGCCCCGCCCGGTAATTCAACCAGACGGGGCTCTTGTGGTGTTGCGGTTACGGTACGAAAGCGGCGAGCCTCCGGGATACCGCGTGTGCGGTGCCTGTCGGGTCGTCTACCTGATTGATCGTGGTGTTGTAGTTGACCGAGCGCGGGGCGTTCTCGCCGGAAGCGACGGCAACCGACTGGCGGGCAGGGGCAGCAGCCGGCGCGTACTGGAACCCCGCCTTTAGCGGCTGCGTGTCCGCCCCGTTGAGCCGGTCAAGGTTCTCGTAACCGATGGCCTTAGCCGCCGACGCCTTCAACACGTACTCATCCTTAGACAACCAAGCCGGGACAGAGTCTGACGTTGTAGTGCCGGGACCGTAGACGCGGCCACCAGTTGCCCGGCGTAGCGCAGTCATCGACGGGTCATCCCCGAAACCATCCGAACCGCCCTTGACCTGTGTCTCAATGGTGCGGATGTTCCGCTCAATGATCGTCATGGTTACCTGCCGGCCATCCAGCCCGTCAGCCTTACCCTTGATGCCCTCCAGGGTGGCTGATGCGTGGTCAGCGATCCACGCATCAATGTTGACGTTCTTCGGGATACCCAACGCTTTACGCGCCATCGTGTCCGCCGCGTCACCAGTGATACCGAACTGACCAGCCGCCCGGATAAGGTCCGCATACGACTGACTTAGTGAGCCCTGCAACTGTGCCTGAGCCGCCGCCGAACCCTGCGTTGCAAGGGTTTCCTTTGCGGTAGCCTCAGCCGACGCGATAGACGCGCTCGCCAGGCCGTTGAAAGCGGACTGGTTCGCCCGGCCCTTCTCCGTGTTGATGTCCAGCGTCGTGCCGTTCTTCTGCACCGACTCAGTCACCTTGTCAATGGCATCCTGTACGGCGATAGCAGCATCCGACGCAGACAGCGACAACAGCCCAGCGGCGAACAATGACTTACCGAAAGCGTCAATGTCAGTGATCGCCCCAGCCGCGGAAAGATCAACCTCTTCCAACGCCTTAGCCATCGCCTCAGTCACCGGCTTAGCCTCACCCGTCTTGCTGGTGTAGGTTTCAACCGCCGCGGACGCACCTTGCATGGATGCCGGGACCTTGCCCATGGCGTAGTCCAGAAGATCCTGGGCGCTGAGGGTTACGCCCGCCTGGTTAGCAAGCCCAAGCAGTGCGTCCTTGTAGCCGGGCAGGTGGTCCAGTGCGTCCTGTGCGGTGGATCCGTTCTTTATGAACTCGTCAGACAACTTCTTGAATGACTGTGCCGCGGCGTCTGCTCCGCCGTTGCGTGCGAGGTTTCCCAGCTCGTCGCCAAGCTTGCCCAGTGCCTCATCAACCTGCGTCGTTTCAGACTTAGCAAGGGGCGTCCAAGAGAATGCCTGGTCTGCCCAGCGGTTGATACCGTCCGCGCCCTGCGGGTGCGTGATCCTGGCGATAGCGTCCGCAGCGGAATTGATGTCCGGGCCGATCTTCTTGCCGGCGAAATTGCCGAAGTCGCTGAGGGCTGCATTCAGCGCGGATATACCGTCCCCTGAGGCTGCCTTATTCAGCTTGAGGATGGCGTTGCCCAGTTCCTCCGTGGAGTGGGTGTGCTTGTCGTAAGCAACCGCGTTGAAGATTTCCAGGCCGATCATCGCCGCTGCTGCGATGCCAGCGGCCTTAGCAACTTTCCCGATGCCCGAAGCTGCACGCGGGGAAGCCTCAGCAAGGTCTGACATTGAAGTGCGGAACTCCACTACCTTGGGCAGTGCAGTCATCAGACCTCCGCCCAGCAGGAGAGCGCCACCGGCTACACCGGCGATTCCAAGGCCCATATTCAGGATAGGCGTAGGGATCTTCCCTATGGCGTCTATAAAGTCCTCAGCGCCCTGCACAAGGCCGCGCAGGGACTCGGCAGCACCGGAACCGCTCTTGATGAGTACGGAGTCAAACGAGCCGCCCAGACGCTCAATATCGCCCGCGAGGTTATCGGTCTTGATGGACGCTGTTACCGCTGCATAGCCCTGATCGTTGACCTTGTCTGTCCAGTCCTTAATCCCAGTCGCGCCCTGCTCGTACAGCACGTTGGCAGCGCGCACAGCATCGGAACCGAAGATAATCCCCATCGCCGCGTTACGTGCCTCCGGCGTCAGGTCAGCCATGGACGTTTTGAGGTTGTCCGCGAAAGCTGCAAGGCCCCGGAAATTGCCCTGTGAGTCGTAAGCGGAGATGCCAAGTTCCTGCATCTTCTCGGCAGCTTCCTTGGACTGCGGGGTAAGCCTCTGAAGCATAGTCTTCATAGATGTACCGGCGTCTGAGCCAATAAGCCCGGCTGAGGCGAACGCGGCAAGCCCACCAGTTGTTTCCTCAATGGACAGCCCCGTGGAGGCCGCCACAAGCCCTGTCTGATTCAGGGCTGCTCCAAGGTCATGCACGGATCCCTGAGCCTTCCCAGCACCAGCGGCCAACAGGTCTGCAAGGTGCGGGACCTTGTCGCCTGAGAGTTTGAACTGGGTGAGTGCCGAGCTTGCGATTTCCGCGGCCTCCCCCACGCCCAGTGAACCAGCGGCGGCAAGAGAAAGGGCGCCGGTTAGACCGCCGCCCAGAATGTCTTTAGTTGATACGCCCGCTTTGGCTAGTTCATCAATGCCCTGCGCTGCTTCCTTCGCTGAAAATGCGGTATCTGCGCCGGCATTGACTGCCGCTTCCCTCAGCAAGTCCATGTTTGCCGCTGACTCGTGAGTTGAGCTTTGGACTTCGCTCATTGCCGAGTCGAACTCGGAATAGGCCTTGATCGCCAGTCCCACGCCGGCCAGGAGAGCGCCGCCCATGACCATGGACGCCTTGCCAACACGGTCTAGATTCTGCTCATGGTCCTTGGCGAACGCGGCAGTCCGGCTAGCGAAATCCTCCGCGGACTTCTGCGCCGTCTTGATGTTGGAGACGAAATTGGATACCTTCGCCTCGATCGATATCGAGATGCTTCTATCGGCCATTTTTTGGCCTACCTTTCATTTGTTGTTGTGACATTTCAGCTTGCTCTGAACTGCGAGGGTGCTCACCGTCGGTGGTGGTGAGAGATGGCCAATGGAGCATGCCCCCACGGCACAGAGTTTCAGGGATGTCTGAACTATGCGCCCGGTACGCAGGGATCACCGTCGGTGGAGGGGCTGGAAGTGCTTTGGGTTGCTCCCCCACGCTGAGCATTCCGAGTTCCCCCATCCCGTACAGAACAAAACCGTGGTCCCCGGCGGGCCGAAACGGTAGGGGGCGGGTAATGGGGAAGGTGCCCAGTGCTTCCACACAAAAGCTGAAATTCGCGGCCGTGTGAGATGTTCTCTCCGGCGGTTCCGTTTCGTTGGTCCTTGGGTTCATGCCCCCATCGCTTCCTGTCGGGGTGGTTGGGTCACGGCTGCGGGCCAGCGTGTGACTGGCCCGCGCCGTGTGCCTGGTTCTAGTTGAGCTGCATCTTGCCGTTGGCAGCGGCGGCGAGTGCGAGCCATTCAGCGAGGGGTGATGCGAAGTCGCTGCGGCCGGCTGCGTTGTTGGGGTAGACGATGATGAAGCCCTGTGTGATGCCGGTGTCAGGGTGCACAAAGCAGGCGGTGTAGTCCACGTATGGGTCAAGGCCGTAGAGGTCTTGGGGTGCGATACCTAGCGTGGTGGAGAGCCTGGCGCGTAGGCTCCTGATCCCTTGGAGTGTGCGGACGTGTCCGGGCAGGTCGTTCCAGATGGCGGCGGCGCTCCCGTCTTCGAGGTCCAGTACGTCTTGGGCTGTTGAACGTGCGGTGATGCCTGCTTTGGTGGCATCGATCAGGTGGGCTGCTGCGGCGTCGAACGTGGGGCGCATGCCTTTGATGATGCGGGGCGCGTCGGCTGCGAGGGCTTCCAGTAGTTCGGATGTGATCTGGTCCTGTACGCGCTGGGATGCGAATTGGACTGCGCTCTGTCCGCCGCCCTGGATGGAGCTGGCATAAGTGCCAGCCAAGCGGATGGTGTGCTCAATCGCTTGGTCTTCGCTGAGGTCGAGAATCCGTGCCGTTGGTGCGGTGACTGCGCGGTCGTGGATCATGTCGTGAACTTTGAGCCCATGGGCTACTGCGGGGTCTGGCTTGATGCCGTAGGCCTGGGCGGAGTCCACGATGTCGCGGAGGTCGTTGATGCGGACGAATCGGGGGTCAAAGCGTGCCATGGTGTCTGCGTCTTTCAGTTGTTGGGGAAGATCTGGGTGTAGAGGTCTTGGTCTTCGGTGCTGAGTTCCGGGGCTTTGGGTTCGCCGTAGATTGATGCGTAGAACGCGGCGTCTGCGGCTTCCTGCTCGGTGGGTTCCGGGGTGGTGTCGGGTTGTTCGCTCATGGTGTGGTTTCCCTGCGTCGGCCGTAGTTGGCTCGGGGGTCGAGGATTTGCGGGGATGCTAGCCCGTTGTCCACTAACGCCCTGGCGAGATGTTCGGGATTCGCGGTGGGTTCGGTCTGTGCGGTGGGCTGTCGCTTCTTCCATCCCTGGTCGTGCTTTTGCGGCATTAGTTGGTTTCCCTTCCGCTGGTGGGCTGCTGTCCTGCTCGGGCCTTGTGTGAGGCCAGGGCGTCGGCAATCTGGTGGGCCAGCCTCAGGGCCTCAGATACCGGCATTACTGCTTTGATGCTTTTGCCGTTCCTGAGCACTACGCCTGGTTCCCGTGCGCCGCCGGGGATCCCGAGCTCTGCCGGTGCTGCGGTGAAGTTCGCGGCGTCGGATACGTTGCGGTCGTACTGGTGGGCTGCGGTGATGAACATTAGGCGTCTGCCTCCAATTCGCGGATTTTCTGCTTTGCTTTTGCTAGTTCGTCGAGGACGCATGCTGTTACTGCGATCCAGTGGCCAATTTCGGTGTCCGGGTCGGCGCCTGGGGCCGGCTGGTTCTGCCGTAAGAAGGCGAGGACTTCCGGGGTTACCGCTGATGTGATGCGGGGGTCTGAGAGGAACGCGTCAGTCATGCCTGGGCCTCCGTCGTCGTGGTTGTGGGCGTTATGGGCTCGTTGAATGGGATACCGCGGGGGATCGGGTTGGGGGCTCCTGGTGTCTCGGGTGGCGGTGCCTGGAAGGTTAGCGGGGCGTCCGTGATTGGGGCTGTGGGTTCGGGGGTCTGGGCGGTCATGGGTGGCTCCTACTTCAGGAAGATGGCGGTCGCGGCCACACTGGCCTGATTGGCTGTGGCGGCTGTCCATGTGGCGGTGCCGGCGCGGGTGGCTACTCCCACCGTGATCACTTGGCCGTCTGTGAGTCCGGTAAGGGTGGGATTGAATGGTGCGGCGATTCCTACGCCTAGCCCGGCTGCGGCCGATGAGTAGAGTTCTCCGCCGTTGACTCCTGCCACTACCGCGGAAACGTAGAGGTAATCCGGCGCGGTGCCGGAGTTGGTTCCCATGGCCGTGGCGGTGGCAGTGATGATGGCCCTTGTGAAGCCTGCCGGGACGGTGAGCGTAGCGGATGCACGGACAGTGGATGTGGTGTCGATGGCGTAGTTCGTAACGCCGCTGCTTGCCGTGGCGGTCTGAACAGGGTTGGCAAGTGCTGTGTCGCTGACGCTGCCCGCTGGAAGGTCCAGACTGCCCGTGAAGGTGGCTGGGCCGTTTACCGTCTGGTAGCCCTCTACAACCATTCCGCCGTTTTGCAGACGCAGCCCGGACAATCCGAACGGGTTAGCCGCGGCGAGTTCGCGGATCTGGCGCTTGATGTCGGTTATTTCCCTGCCGATCCAGTCTTCTCCCCTGAGGTTTCCTGGCATTCCTGGCTGTGGCATTAGTTGCCCTTCTCGTGTGTTGATTCGTCGCCTGGTTCGTATATGGCGAGGCGGGCTTCTGCTTCTATGGCCCTTGCCTGCCAGTGCCGGAACTTGTCGTGTTCTTCGAGGGCTTTGGCTTTGTAGATTTCGCAGAGGTCGATGAGGTCTGCCTTGGAAAGCTTCACGACGCCTCCCGTATATGGGTGTAACTACTGCTACTTGTGAAACTTTCAGGGTCTTCCTCAGTCAGGAGAGTTACAGAAGTTTCATTAGTTACAGGGGTATAGAGGCCACGCTTTGGGTTAGCGATACGGCCGGACTCACAAGCTCTCCGCAGGTAGAGCCGCGCCTTGCTGTCTTCCCAGTGCAGCAGCGAGGCAATATCTTTTGGCTTCATTCCTTCGGGGTACTTGTTCACGAGTGCGATGAGTTCTGCCATGTCGTCGCCCACGCCTTCGGTTGTGGCTTTGTTCTTGGCGGCGTTGGCTGCGTCCCTGAGGCTGGATCCGTCGAGCCTCCACATGCCGTTTGCAAGGCTGAGCGCATACTGGCCTTCCATGGCATCCCGTGACGTGACGTGGAGGGTAGAGCTCTCGGTCTGCCGATCCCGTTGAATCAGGAGGATGCTGTCGGCAGCGCCGGCCAATCCCTGCGTACCCGAAACGCTGTCCAGGAAGTCTGACTTCTCACCCTTGTTGGTGTGGTGGACAACGATGAGCGAGGTTCCCGGATGCCGGTCCACAAGATCTTTTAGCGATGACATCTGGCTGTAGTCGTTGCCGTAGGCGTCGTTTCCGCCGTAGGTTCCGCGGACCTTGCCCAAGGTATCCAGGATGACTAGCGGCTTCTGTTCCGCGTTGCGCTCCAGGAAAGTGGAGATTGTGGCGATGGGGCCGGCTGGGACTTCCGTCATGAAGAATAGGCCACGGGGTCCTGTCGTTACTCCGATGGTGCGGAGTCTGGACTGGAGGCGCCTAGCTCCGTCCTCCAGGGCGAGGTAGAGCACCGGGCGGCGGTTTACCGGGATGGTTCCGAAGGCTTGTTCCCCCGTCGCTGCCGCTACGCCCAAACCGAGGACCATCCACGACTTGCCGATCTTCGGGGGCGCCACCAGGAGTGTGAGGCCTTCGGGGATAACGCCGGGGACGACGTATTCCACTGCGGGGAGAATCTGTCTTGTAAGCCAGTCAGCTGCAAATACGCCGTCTAGCGGGTCGGGTGCGGTTGCGTCTCCATACGTCATTCAGCGGCGTCCATCTCTTGCAGGAAGTCGGGGTCGTGGTCTGCCAACCAGCGGCGAATTTCCCAGTACACCCATTGGCTTATGGTCATCCCGCCCCGGCCTACTTCCCTGCGCGGTGGCCGGCCGCCTGTGCGGCCTGGATAAGGGCAGTACCAAGTTCGAGGGCTTCCTGTGGGGTGAGGTCCCGGTCTTTGACCGTCCAGACGTTGATGCAGTGGCCGGTGTCGAAGTTCCAGCCGGGTGTCAGGATCCAGCCGGTGTTCACGATGTCATCGCCGATCCAAAGTTCTGATTTTCCTTTGGTAAGGGTGTAGCCGGCGGGCGGGCGTGGGCAGGGTCCGAGTTCTCGTTCGAGCTCTACCAGCAGGTCCGCGGGGTTTACGCCGCGTTCTAAGGCTGTGCTGATGAGACCGTTGACGGTCGCGGGCCACTTGGTAAGCTGAGTCATTGGAATCTCCCTCTAGGAATTGGTTGGTTCTGAGGACGTGGTGTTCTGATTGGCGTTGGACTCACCACGTCCTTTCTTTGTCTTCAGGGTCACCTTGCACGCCTTGGCCGGGGTTGTCGCCGGCACCATGTTCGCGTCCTGAAGGTACGGGTTCTTCGCGTTCACCACGGCGCTGTTCAGGGGGCCCTGGTGACTGGTGCCGTGCCAATAGGCCGAATCCCAGGCCGCAGCCATATCCGCCTTGGTGTAAACCTTCTCCACTAGGACGCCTGAGCTTCGAACGCGGCGTTGATGTAGTCCTCCACGTCGGACGCACGGAACATCCGCCGACCGCCGATCTTGGCTGATTTTGGCGCGGTTCCTGCGTGGATCATCCAGCGAAGCTGCGCTTCGGACTTCCTCAGTCGCTCCGCCGTCTCAGCCAGCGTAAGCAGCGTTGCAATTGCTAGTGCCATATCATCCTCCGATTGTCCATTTCGACAATGATTGTTCATGCCGACAATCCCAAGTTAACGGTTGCCCGTGTTGCTGTCAAGCGCATATGATGTTCTCCATGCAACAACAACCAAATTCAGCCACTACCGACGAACTCTTCGGTTTGGCCGTGGCGCAGGGTCGCCAGGCACGGGGGCTCAGTCAAAGAGATTTCGCAGCCGCCCTAGAAAAAGAGGGGATGAGCGTTGACGCCTCGGCCGTCTCCCGAATCGAGAAAGGGACCCGCTCCGTGCGGCTTGTTGAGGCCGCTTCAATAGCACGGGCACTGGGTGTTAGCTTGGGCGCCCTTGTGCGTGAACCGCCCAAGGAGCCAGTAGTCGAACTGCGGACCCTCCGGATGCAGGTAAACTCCGACCTTCGGAAACTGGGCCAAGAACTTTGGACAACATTGATGGACATATGGCAGGTAGTGGATCACCTGGAGAGGCATCCGGAGCTGTTTCGCGAAATCGACGGCAGCCCTGCCGACGGGGTCGAATACCTCGCGGGCATCACCAAACGTCTAGATAACTGGCCTGTCAGCGACGAAGAAGTCACGTATTTCTACAGCAAACAAATCCCTGAAGTGGAGGCTCTGATGGCGAAATTTGTCCGACTCTATCTAGGGCGCGAAGCTTCCCCTGATGACGTGGAACGCCTGTTCCAGGCTGACTACAGCGCCGGCTGGGATGAGAGTCCGGCGTAGACCATGGCAAGCATCCAGAAACGGCCTGACGGGCGCTGGCGCGCCCGGTACCGTGACGACGCGGGCAAGGAACACGCTAAGCACTTCCCGCGGAAGATAGACGCTCAGCGCTTCCTGGATGAGGTCACCACTTCAGTTGTGACTGGCTCCTACGTGGATCCCAAGTCGGGCAAGGTCACGCTCAACTCGTTTTTCGCTGACTGGTCCCAGCGGCAGATATGGGCAGCCAATACTGCCAAGGCAATGAGTTTGGCCGTACGCTCGTGCACGTTCGGAGACGTCGAGTTCGGAAAGCTCAAGCGCTCTCACGTTGAGGCTTGGGTAAAGAAAATGGCCGTGGACGGCTTGGCGCCGGGAACTATCAAGACGCGGTACAACAATGTCCGATCAGTGCTGCGTGGCGCCCGGAATGACAAGATGCTTGCTGCTGATCCTGCGGACGGCGTGACGCTTCCCAGGGGCCGGAAGGCAGAGCACGCCATGGTGATCCCCTCCCCCGAAGACGTGGGCAAGCTCCTGGAGGCCGCTGAGATACAGTTCCGTCCGCTCGTCGCCATGTGTGCCTTTGCTGGCTTGCGCCTGGGCGAGGCCGCTGCTGTGCAGCTCACTGACATTGATTTCCTGCGGCGCACATTGAAGGTACAGCGGCAGGTACAGCGGGCCGGGAAGGGTGAGGTTGCCATCACTCCCCCGAAGTACGGTTCGGAGCGCCTTGTGCATATCCCTGACGGGCTGGTGCAGATGCTTGCCCAGCACGTCGAGCACATCGGCGTGCACAGCGTCCACCAGTGGCTTTTCATCGGTGACGGCGGGCTGCCTCCCCATCAGAACACGACGGGTTACTGGTGGCGCAAGACGGTCAAGGCTGCTGGCCTCTCTGACGTCCGCCTGCATGACCTAAGGCACTTCTACGCCTCCGGGCTCATCGCGGCCGGCTGTGACGTCGTCACGGTCCAAAGAGCCCTAGGCCATGCCAAAGCAACAACGACGCTAAACACGTATTCGCACCTGTGGCCCACGGCTGAAGACCGCACAAGGTCCGCGGCGGGAGCCATGATGGAACAAGCTCTCAAGATTCCTGCGGACTCTGTGCGGACTAGCCTAGGGTAAAACCGCTAGAACAAGCGGAAAAATAGGCCTAATCAGACGTTGAAGCGGAACTCCACCACGTCGCCGTCCGCCATGACGTATTCCTTGCCTTCAATCCTGACCTTGCCCCGGGATTTCGCCTCAGCCATGGAACCGGCGTCCACGAGGTCCTCGAAGGACACTACTTCGGCCTTGATAAAGCCCCGCTGGAAGTCGGAGTGGATGACGCCGGCCGCCTGCGGTGCCGTGTCCCCCTGCCGGATGGTCCAGGCGCGCGCTTCCTTGGGGCCCGCGGTGAGGTAGGTCTGCAGGCCCAGGGTGTGGAATCCGACGCGTGCCAGCTGGTCCAGGCCTGATTCGTCCTGGCCGTTCATCTCGAGCATCTCGCGGGCTTCTTCCTCGTCCAGCTCCACGAGGTCGGCTTCGAGCTTGGCGTCGAGGAAGATGCAATCGGCCGGGGCCACCATGGCGCGCAGCTCTTCCTGCTTTTCCGGGCTGGCCAGGATCCCTTCGTCGGCATTGAACACGTAGATGAAGGGCTTGGCAGTAAGCAGGCCCAGCTCCTTGAGGTGCTCCATCTCGAGCTTGTCGCTCTTGATGGAGGAGTAGATGGTATCGCCCCGCTCAAGCACCGCCTGGGCGGCCTTGATGGCGGCGAGCTCTGCGGCTTCCCGCTTCTTGATCTTGACTTCTTTTTCGATCCGCGGAATGGCTTTTTCGATGGTCTGCAGATCGGCAAGGATCAGCTCGGTGTTGATGGTCTCCATGTCGGAGCGGGGATCCACCTTGCCGTCAACGTGGACCACATCGGGATCGTCGAAAACCCGGACAACCTCGGCAATGGCTTCAGCCTCGCGGATATTGGCCAGGAACTGGTTGCCCAGCCCCTCCCCCTCGGATGCGCCCTTCACGATGCCGGCGATGTCGACAAAGGAAACGGCGGCGGGCAGGACGCGCTGCGAGCCGAAGATCCCGGCGAGCTTCTGCAGCCTGGGGTCCGGGAGGTTCACGACGCCGACATTGGGTTCGATGGTGGCGAACGGGTAGTTCGCGGCCAGGACCTGGTTGCGGGTGAGCGCGTTGAAGAGGGTTGATTTGCCGACGTTGGGCAGTCCGACGATGCCAATAGTAAGAGCCACGAGCATTGATTCTACCCGCCGGACCCCGCGGGCCAGTACCCGGGGATGTCACTGCCCGTGATTGTCAGAGCCCCATGCAACAGTGAAGGCATGGATGCTTTTGCCTTGATTCTGGCCCTCTTCATGCTGCTGCTGGGTGCGCTTGCCGGCGCTGCAGCCACTTATTTCTCATTGCGCCGGAACTCGCACGCGCTGGAGGCGGACTTTGACCAGGTCTCGTCCCGCCTTTCGGAGGTCACCGCGCAGCTGGCAGCGGCCGACGCCGAGCGGCGGCTTTTGGCGGCACAGAACCGCGAGCTGGGCGAGGCCAGGACACAGGATGGAAGTGTGCTGCGTGCCCTGGCGCCCGTGGCGGAGAAGCTGTCCGCCGTTCAGCAGCAGGTCGCATTGCTGGAGCGGGACCGGGTGGAGCAGTACGGCCAACTGGCCCAGCAGCTGCAGGAGGCCCGGCTCTCCGACGAGCAGCTCATTCGCTCCACCCATGCCCTGGAGTCGGCGCTGCGGTCCAACAGCGCCAGGGGCCAGTGGGGCGAGGTGCAGCTCCGGCGCGTGGTGGAGGCCGCCGGTATGCTGCGCCACGTCGACTTCGTGGAGCAGGTCCACAGTGCGGGCCACGACTCGGCGGTGCGGCCGGACCTGGTGGTGCAGCTGCCGGGCGACAAGCAGCTGGTGGTGGACGCCAAGGTTCCGTTGTCCTCCTACCTTGAGGCACAGGAGCTGGGCTCCGTGGACCCTCGCCTGGGCCCGGCTGGTCCGCAGTCGGCGAACGACGGCCGCAACAGGCAGGCCCTCCTGGCCGCACACGCCAAGGCCCTCAGGGCGCACGTGGACGCGCTCGGTACCAAAAAGTACTGGGACATCCCGGGGAACTCGCCGGAACTGGTGGTCTGCTTCATCCCGGCCGAGTCCATCCTGGCGGCGGCGCTGACAGCTGACGCCGGGCTCCTGGACCACGCGCTGTCCCGCAACGTCGTCCTCGCCTCGCCGAGCACCCTGCTGGCCGTGCTGAAGTCCGTCGCCTTCACGTGGCGGCAGGACGTCCTGACGGACAGTGCGCGCGAACTGTTCGAACTCGCGCGGCAGCTGTACGACCGGATGGGCACGCTGGGCGAGAACGTCACCAAGCTCGGATCCTCGCTGAAGACGTCCGTGGACCGCTACAACGCCATGGTGGGGACGCTGGAAGCCAGGGTCCTGCCCACCGCGCGCAAACTCAACAGCCTGGAGGAAACAGGCCTGGTGGCACCCCCCTTGGTGGAGGTGCAGCCGCGGGCGCTGGTGGCACCCGAGCTGCAGGGCGACGGTGAAGCAGCCTGACACGGCCGCCGGATGCAGAATGGGCCGGGCAGCAAGATGCTGCCCGGCCCATTCCTTTGGAAATATGGTGGCGGTTCTAGCTGCGGGGCCGGCGTCCGCCCAGGGCACGGCTGACGTCGCCGGCCTGCTTCAAGGTGGCCCGGAGCTCCTTGGGCAGCGAGAAGAGGAGGTCTTCCTCAGCCGTGACTACTTCCTCCACGGCGCCATATCCATAATCGGCGAGCAACCGCAGCACGTCCTGCACCAGGACCTCGGGAACGGAGGCCCCGGAAGTAACTCCCACGGTGGCCACTCCTTCGAACCAGGCTTCGTCCACCTCGTTGGCGAAGTCCACCCGGTAGGACGCCTTGGCGCCGTATTCAAGCGCCACTTCCACCAGCCGGACGGAGTTGGATGAGTTGGCCGACCCCACCACGATCACCAGGTCGGCCTTCGGCGCGATCTTCTTGATGGCCACCTGGCGGTTGGTGGTGGCATAGCAGATGTCGTCGCTGGGCGGATCCTGCAGGGTGGGGAACCGTTCCTTGAGCAGCCGCACGGTTTCCATGGTCTCGTCCACACTCAGCGTGGTCTGCGAAAGCCAGATGACCTTCTCGGGGTCCCGGACAGTGACCTGGTCCACTTCGTGCGGGCCGTTGATGATCTGGATGTGCTCCGGCGCTTCCCCTGAGGTGCCTTCCACTTCCTCGTGGCCGTCGTGGCCGATCAGGAGGATATCGAAATCGTCCTTGGCGAACCGGACGGCTTCCTTGTGCACCTTGGTAACCAGGGGGCACGTGGCATCAATCGTGCGCAGGCCCCGGGTTTCGGCAGATTCGACGACTGCCGGCGAAACGCCGTGGGCGGAGAAGATCACCAGGGCGCCCTCGGGCACCTCATCGGTTTCGTCCACGAAGATGGCGCCCTTCTCCTCCAGCGAGCTGACCACGTGGACGTTGTGCACGATTTGCTTGCGGACGTATACGGGCGGACCGTAGTGTTCCAGCGCCTTCTCGACGGCGATCACGGCACGGTCAACACCGGCGCAGTAACCGCGCGGAGCAGCCAGCAGTACCTTCTTGGTGCCGTTCACGGGGGCCGCAGCTGCTACTTCCTCCGGGGAGCGGCGCCTGCGCGGAATGGATGGCATCGAAAGGGATACAGCCGAGGTGGTCATGCCTCCATGCTACCGGCTGGCCACAACCCGTTTCCGGGATGCGAACAACGTCACAATGCCGGCTGCCACCAGGACGCCGCCGGTAACGGCGGTGGTTGTGATCCATGCCTGGAAGTCTGCACCGGCGGCGGCAAGGAACTCGTCGCGGAACATGTTGGCTATCGCGTTACCGGTGTCGGTGGCCTGGGCACGGCCCGAGCCCAGCTGCAAGCCAAGCCCCCACAGCCCTGCAACCGCCAGGCCGCCAACCCCTGAGGCCAGCAGCACGGTCCAGCGGCGGCGTGCCGCCACGAGCGCCAGCAGGAATGCCACGGCCGAGCCGATGGCCAGGACGTAGCCCATCGGCGCATAGGTGGCCAGCCGTTCGGTCCATTCCCGCTGCGCGGGTTGGCCCACATTAATCAGCGTCTGTTCCGGGGGGTTGAGGGGAAGCCTTGTGGCCCGGCTGATCTCCTCTGCGCCGAGGGCTACCAAGGGGGCGACGTCGAGGGTCAGCGACGAGGCCGACGCTCCGCCCTGCGGCGCCGCGGCGGGGTCGGCGAAGCTGAGGCGGTGGCTCCTGCGAAGGGTCTCCTCCCACGCTGCCGGATAGCCGGGAAGCTGGGTCAGGGACTCCGCCGCTTTCTCGAGCATCGGTTCCACCAGTCCCGAGAGGAAACCGGGAACAGACCCGGTATCGATCGTCCCCACCGCCGCCGTGGCCAGCTTCCGTTGGAATTCCGGGTCCTTGCCGAGCGGAGCAGCAAGACGGACAAATCCATCTTCCTGGACGATATTGCGGTCTACCCAGATGGCGGGAACGGCAACGGCAGCCAGGAGGATGCCCAGCACGGTGGCCAGGGCGGAAACAAAAGTGCGCACAACAGGTCCTTCGGGGTTGGGGGACTCAACCCATCCTAGGCAGGGTGGCGGGGCTGTCCCTGTCAGCACCCGGTGCTAGACCTTACGGATAAGGTTGATTGACCGCCACCAACAGATAAAGGACCGCATGCCCGCAGCACCAGCCTCCCAACGGCGTCCGCATGTCTGACCAGGCCTCCCTTCCAGGCACTGCACCCACTACCCTGCCAGCCACCGCGGCGGAAACCAGTCCGGACAACCCGTGGCCGCTGCAGCTGCTCTCGCAGAAGCTGAAGGCCCACATCGACCGGACCCCGTCCGCGTGGGTCGAAGGGCAGGTCATTGAACTGAACCGGCGCGGCAGCAACGCCTACATCACGCTTCGCGATGTGGATGCCGAGGTGTCCCTTCCCGCTTCGGTCTGGACTAAAGTCCTGGAACGGCAGAACCTTCCCCTGGAGCGGGGTTCACGCGTCGTGGCGCTGCTGAAGCCGGAATTCTGGCTGAAAACCGGTCGGCTGAACATGCAGGTCAGGGATATCCGGCCGGTCGGCCTGGGTGACCTGCTGGCCCGCATTGAGCGGCTGCGCCAAGCCCTCGCGGCGGAGGGCCTGTTCGCCGACTCCCGCAAAAAGCGGCTGCCCCTGCTGCCTCACCGGATCGGCCTGATCACGGGACGGGACTCGGACGCCAAGAAGGACATCCTCCGCAACGCGGCACTGCGGTGGCCGGCGGTGGAGTTCGAGATCCGCGAGGTTGCCGTCCAGGGCAACACGGCCGTGGCCCAGGTGGTCCGCGCCCTGCGGGAACTGGATGCCCGGCCGGAGGTCGATGTGATCGTTATCGCGCGGGGCGGCGGGGCGCTCGAAGATCTCCTGCCCTTCAACAGCGAGGACCTCATCCGCGCGGTGGCAGCGGCCGAAACACCGGTGGTGAGCGCCATTGGCCACGAGGCGGACCGCCCCCTGCTGGACTACGTTGCCGACCTCCGCGCCTCAACCCCCACGGATGCCGCCAAGCGGATCGTTCCTGAGGTGTCCGAGGAGCTCGCCGGGGTGCGCCAGGCACGCGAACAGCTGCGGCGCTCCATGGACCGGATGATAGACCGGGAGTCGGACCGGCTGGCGGCACTGCATTCCCGGCCAGTCATGGCGGCGCCGGAGGGCATGGTCTCCGTCCGGGCGGAGGAAATCGAGCGCCTGCTGCGGCGTTCCTCCGCAGCCGTGAACTCCACGGTGGTGCGGGCAGCGGACCAGCTCCAGCACCTGAAAGCCCAGGTGCGCGCCCTCTCACCGCAGAAAACCCTGGACCGGGGGTACGCCGTCGTCGAACTCGCCGGGAACCAGGCCGCCCGGATCGCCGAAGCCGGCCACGCCGTGGTCCGCAGGCCCGACGAAGCGCCGGCAGGCGCCGCCCTGTCCATCCGCGTCGCGGAGGGCCGCTTCGGCGCCACGTCCGACGGACCCGCGCAGCCCACCGGGGCACTGCACCCGGGAAACCCCGACCAGCACCAGGAAGTGGAAGAAAACGCATGACTGAACAGAAGCCCGAATCAGACGTCGCAGCCCTGAGCTACGAGGACGCCCGGGAGCAGCTCATCGCCGTGGTGGGCCGGCTTGAAGCGGGGGGCGCAAGCCTGGAGGAATCCCTGGCGCTGTGGGAGCGAGGCGAGGCATTGGCTGCGCGGTGCGAGGAGTGGCTCGAGGGAGCACGGAAGCGGCTGGCCGCTGCCCGCGACCAGCCGCTGTAAGCAGGCTGCAAGGCCGAATATACTGCCCGGGCCCCAGGCCGCTGAGTCACGAACGGGCGACGAGTTCCCTTTCGATGTCAACGTCGAATTCAGCCTTGGGCCACTCCAGCCGAAAATCGGACAGCGCCGACATCACCAGCTGCTGCACAGCGATACGGGCGAACCACTTCTTGTTGGCCGGCACCACGTACCAGGGCGCAATGGCTGAGCTGGTCTCGTCGAAGGCAGCCTGGTAGGCAGCCATGTAGTCATCCCAAAAGGCGCGCTCCTTCAGGTCGCCGCTGCTGTATTTCCAGTGCTTGGCAGGGTTGTCCAGGCGGGCCAGCAGCCGGGACCTCTGCTCATCCTTGCTGATATTGAGCATCACCTTGATGATCTTCGTGCCGGCGTCGGTTTGCCGGGCCTCGAATTCATTGATGGCCCGGTAGCGCCGGCTGATTTCTTCCGGGGTGGCCCAGTTATGGACGCGGTGGATGAGGACGTCCTCGTAGTGGGAGCGGTCGAAGATCCCCACCATGCCGGCTGCGGGGACCTCCTTCTCGATGCGCCACAGGAAGTCGTAGGACTTCTCCTGCTCGGTAGGGGCCTTGAACGCCTTGAACTGGACGCCCTGCGGGTCCATGGTGGCCATGACGTGGTTGACGATTCCACCTTTGCCCGCCGTGTCCATCGCCTGCAGGACCAGGAGGATCCGTTTCTTTCCGCCGGCCCGTGATTCGGCGAACAGCTGTTCCTGCATCTCGGAGAGCTTTCCGTCCAACTCAGCCAGCAACGCTTCACCGTCAGCCTTGTTGCCGCTGTAGCCAGGGGTGGCATCCGGGTCAACCGAGGCCAGGGAAAATCCCTTTCCAACGCGCAGCGTGTCAGAGGGATGCTGGTCGAAGCCAACGACGCGGGCCATGGGGTTCCTCTCCGCAGGGGATACACGGGCCCGGTGGCCCGTGAGCACAGGCTAGTTCCCTTGGTACCTGCTTAGGAAGTCCCCCATGCGCCCAATGGCTTCTTCGATGTCCTTCACGTTGGGCAGTGTCACCATGCGGAAGTGGTCCGGGCGCACCCAGTTGAAGGCCCGGCCGTGGGAGACCAGGATCTTCTGTTCCCTCAGGAGGTCGAGGACAAACTTCTCGTCATCCCTGATGTGGTAGACCTCCGGGTCAAGGCGCGGAAAGAGGTACAGCGCGCCTCGTGCCTGCTGCGTGCTGACGCCGGGAATGGCGTTGAGCATGTCGTAGGCCTTGTTGCGCTGCTCGAGCAGCCGGCCGCCCGGGAGGATGAGGTCGTTGATGCTCTGGTATCCGCCCAGTGCCGTCTGGATGGCGTGCTGGGCCGGGACATTGGCGCACAGGCGCATGTTGGCCAGCAGGTTGATGCCTTCAAGGTAGTCCGCGGCATCCTTCTTGGGTCCTGAAATGGCCATCCAGCCTGCCCGGTAGCCGCACACCCGGTACGCCTTGGACAACCCGCTGAAGGTCAGGCACAGGACGTCGTCGCCGGTCAGCCCGGCGAGGTTTACGTGGACAGCGTCCTCGTACAGGATCTTTTCGTAGATCTCGTCGGCAAAGATCACGAGGCCGTGCTTCTCGGCGAGGGCCACGATCCGTTTCAGGGTCTTTTCGGGGTAGACGGCGCCGGTGGGGTTGTTGGGGTTAATGACCACGATCCCCTTGGTGCGGGCCGTGATCTTCGCTTCCATGTCCTCCAGGTCGGGCTGCCAGCCGGACTCTTCATCGCAGAGGTAGTGCACCGGTTTGCCGCCGGCAAGCGCCACGGACGCCGTCCAGAGCGGGTAATCCGGTGTGGGGATGAGCACTTCGTCGCCTGAATCGAGCAGCGCCATCAGGGACATGGTGATCAGCTCGCTGACGCCGTTGCCCAGGTAGATGTCATCAACGTGGATGTTCTGGATGCCGCGGGTCTGGTAGTACTGCGAGACCGCGGTGCGGGCCGAGAAAATGCCGCGCGAGTCACTGTAGCCCTGGGCGTGGGGCAGGTGGCGGATCATGTCCACCAGGATGGCGTCCGGCGCTTCGAATCCAAACGGTGCCGGGTTTCCGATGTTCAGCTTGAGGATCCGGTGGCCCTCCGCCTCCATCTGTTGGGCGGCTTCGAGGATCGGTCCACGGATGTCGTAAAGGACGTTATTGAGCTTCGTGGACTGCCTGAATTCTGCCATCCCTCAAATATGCCACAGGAAGGATGAATGGCCGTTGAGACATCCGCCACATGGCCGACGGCGGCTGCCGGACCTTCGAAAGTCCGGCAGCCGCCGTCGTTGTCACCAGTGTGTTCCTGCCCGCCCGGGCAGGGAACGGGCCCCTACTTGACGATGCCCTTGTCCTTCAGCCAGGCGGCTGCTGCGGTCTTGGCATCCTGCTTCTGGCTGCCGCTGACAGCCCGGTTGAGGTTGATCAGGTCATCGGTGGTAAGGATGCTGGACACCGAATTCAGTGCCTGCTTGGCCTTATCCGTCATCTTGGCCTTGTTGTACAGCGGCAGGACCTGCTGGGCGATGAAGTTGTTCTTGGGATCATCCAGCACCACGAGGTCGTTGTCCGCGATGGACGGAGTGGTGGTGTAGATGTCGGCCACCTGCACCTGGTCCTCCAGGAGGGCCTTGAGCGTCACCGGGCCGCCGCCGTCGCTGAAGGGCTCCAGCTTCTTGGGTTCGCAGTTGTAGTTCTTCTTCAGCCCGGGCAGTCCGTAGGCGCGCTCGGCGAAGGTTGCCGGGGCGCCGACGACAATCTGGCTGCAGACCTTGGCCAGGTCCTCAATGGACTTCAGCTGGTACTTCTCGGCCGTTGCCTTGGTGACCACCATGGCGTCCTTGTCTTCGGCCTTGGAAACGTCCAGGACGCCGAGGCCATCCGGAAGCTTGCCCGGCAGCGCCTTGGCGATGTCGCCGGCGGAGACTTCGGTGGCCTGCTTGTTGACGTAGAGCAGCAGGTTGCCGCTGTAATCCGGCACCACATCCACCGAACCGTCCTGGACAGCCTTGAAGTAGACCTCCCGGGAGCCGATGTTCGGCTTGGTGGTGGCGGTGATTCCGTTGGCGTTCAAGGCGCCGGCGTACAGTTCAGCGATGATCTGGCTTTCCGGGAAGTCGGCGGAGCCCACCACCAGGGAGGTGGCTCCCCCGGAAGCGCCCGCACTGGACGCGGGCGCGTTTTTCAGGGGATCGGACGATCCACCGCAGGCGGACAGCGCCACGGCCAGGCCAAGCCCGGCGGCAAGGCCGGTGAACGCCCGCCTGCCGAGGCGCTGGGGACGGCTATTTTTCATGACTTACCTCCTTGTACAACAGTCTCCGCAACAACGGGGTCTGTGAGATCAACCGCAGCCTCCTGGCTGCGGAAGGACAGCTTCGAGGCCCCTGGTGTCAGGAACAGCCTCTGGAACAGGGACAGGACGAGGTCTACGGCGATGGCCAGCACGGCGATGAGGAGGGAACCTCCCAGCATTTGCGGGAAATCGCTGAGGACAAGTCCGTCAAACAGATACCGGCCCAGGCCGCCGAGGTTGATGTAGGCAACCACCGAGACGGTGGCTATCACCTGCAGCACGCCGGTCCGGAAGCCGCCGAACATGACGGTGAGGGCGTTGGGCAGTTCCGCCCGGAACAGGACCTGCAGTTCGGTCATGCCCATGGCCCTGGCAGCATCCACAACGTTGCGGTCCACGCTGGAGATGCCCGCGTAGGTTCCGGCCAGGAGTGGCGGGACCGTGAGGATCACCAAGGCCCAGATGGGTGGCATCAGCCCGATGCCGGCCAGCAGCACGAACAGGATCAGCAGGCCCAGGGTGGGCAGGGCACGCAGGGCGCCCGCGAGCGCGACCACGGCCACCCGGCCCCTCCCTGTGTGGCCGACGAACATCCCGACGGGTACTGCAATAGCGGTAGCGATCAGCATGACCAGGCCGGTGTATTGCAGGTGCTCCCCCAGCCTGGCGGGTATGCCCATGCTCCCGGACCAGTGCAGCGGGTCTGCGAGCCAGGCGAAGGTATCGGCGAACACGTTGCTCATGCTGCTTCACCAACTGTGGAAGCAGCGCCATCGGCTTCGGGTGCTCCGGCGGGGACGCCCTGTGTCCCGTGGCCTTGTGTCCCGTGGCCCTGCGGCTTCCCTGCCCGCTCCCACGGGGTGAGGATGCGTTCCAGCAGGACCAGAACCGCGTCCATCAGCAGCGCCAGGACCAGGATGGCGATGATGCCCACCACCACCTCGGTGACGAAGTCCCGCTGGAGACCGTCTGTGAAGAGCATGCCCAGGTTGCCGACACCCAGGAGGGCCGCAACGCTGACCAGCGAGATGTTGCTGACGGATACCACCCGGAGGCCGGCGAACATGACGGGGAGGGAGAGCGGGAGGTCCACCTGCAGGAACCGGGCCAGCGGTTTGAAGCCCATGGCCTGCGCAGCCTGGCTGATGTCCGCGTCCACGGAATCGAAGGCGTCCAGGGCCGCGCGCACCAGCAGCGCAACGGCATAGATGGTCAGGGCCACCACCACGTTGAGTGGGTCCAGGATCCGGGTCCCGAGGATGGTGGGAAGGATGATGAACAGCGCCAGCGACGGAATCGTGTATAGCAGGGAGGAGGCCGTCAGCACCACGGAGCGGAGGGCATTGTTCCGCCGGGCCAACTGTGCAAGCGGGATGGAAATGATCAGCCCCAGGACCATGGGAACGAGTGCCAGCACCAGGTGCTGTCCGCCGCGCTCCAGGATCATGCCGGTGTTGGCCAGGAACCAATCCATCAGAGGGCAGCCTGCCGCACCTGGCGTGCTTCTTCGATCAGTGCCAGGACCTCGCCGCCGCGGACCACGCCCAGCACTACGCCGTCGGCATCCACGGCAACGCCAAGGCCGGACGGCGAGGAGAGGGCAGAGTCCAGGGCGCGCCGGAGGCTATCTCCGGGACGGAACAGGGAACCGCCGGGAACGAGTTCGATTTCGGTCCCCGGCGCCGACCAGCCCAGCGGGCGCTTGTCCGCGTCCACCACCAGCTGCCAGCCGCCGGCAGCGCTGGAATCCGACTCATACCCTCCGGAAGCCCTGATGATCGTTGGCACCGGGTGGATGGCCACACCGTCGGACGGGGCAAAGCCGAGGTGGCGGAAGCCGCGGTCGCGCCCCACGAAGGACGCCACGAACTGGTTTGCCGGCGCCCGCAGGATTTCCTCCGGCGAGGCGTACTGGGCCAGCTTGCCGCCGGTGGCGAAGACGGCCACCTTGTCGCCCAGGATGGTGGCTTCGTCAATATCGTGGGTCACGAAGACGATGGTTTTGGCCAGGTCCTTTTGCAGCCGGAGCAGTTCCTGCTGGAGTTCGTCGCGGACCACGGGGTCCACCGCGCTGAACGGCTCGTCCATGAGGAGCACGGGCGGATCTGCGGCGAGTGCGCGCGCCACGCCGACGCGCTGCTGCTGGCCGCCGGAAAGCTGTGACGGGTAGCGCCCGCCCAGGGACGCCGCCAGGCCCACCACGTCCAGGAGTTCCCTGGCGCGCTTGCGGGCTTCCGCTTTTGAGACCCCGTTCAGCCGCGGGACGGTGGCAATGTTATCCAGGACGGAGCGGTGCGGCAGCAGTCCGGCCGACTGCATCACGTAGCCCATGGACCGCCGAAGTTCCGCAGCCGGTACGGAGGTGACATCGCGGCCGTCCACGGTGATGGTCCCGGACGTGGGCTCCACCATCCGGTTAATCATCCTGAGCGATGTTGTCTTCCCGCAGCCGGATGGGCCAACGAAAACGGTGACGGACCCTTTGGCAATGGACATGGACAACCCGTCCACCGCCGGCTGGCCACCCGGATACTGCTTGGTAACGCTCTGGAACTCGATCATCGCCTGGTCCATGGTGCGGACTTACCTGTTCTCTTGGACGGGCTGTTCCCAGCACCGCGACACTGCCATAAGCACGCTGATAGTTACGGTAACCCAAACGGGGTCAGGCTTCAGCAGCTGGGGCCCTAATCCGCGCAAAGGAATCCCTACTGTAACCATTCGGTACCCCGGCAGGGATGGATGGGTTTCCCGGGGTCCGGCCGTCCGGCGGCTCCTGTCGGGGCGCCGCGGCCGGGCCTACAGTGGAGGCGTGACCAACTTGGAAGTTTCGCCCCAGCAGGAAGTTTGCCCGCCCGCCCCGGAAAGAGGGATGTCCGGCCCCTGCCTGCAGCTGTGGCCCGAACGCGAAGTACCCCTGGGCGGGGTCCGCGCCATGAACGTCAAGCGCACGCTGCCCCAGCGCGGCCTTCCCACGATCGGGGCCTGGTGCTTCCTGGACAGTTTCGGCCCGGACCGGACGGCGATGTCCGTCCTTCCCCACCCCCACATCGGGCTGCAGACGGTCACGTGGCCGCTGGCGGGGCATATCCGCCACCGGGACAGCGTGGGCAGCGACGTGGTGGTGCGTCCCGGGGAGCTGAACATCATGACAGCCGGCCACGGCGTCTCGCACTCCGAGTTCGCTGTGCTTCCTGCCGACGGCGGGGAGTTGCCGGTGCAACGGGGCCTGCAGCTGTGGGTCGCACTTCCTGGCGGGGACCGGCACCGGGAACCGGCATTTGAGCAGCACCGCGAGCTGCCACGCGCCGCCGGACCGGGCTTTACGGTAACGGTCATGGTGGGCGAGTTTGCCGGGGTGGCCTCCCCCGCAACAGTGTTTTCGCCGATCGTCGGCGCGGACATTTCGTGCGAAGGGGAGGCGGCGCTGCCGTTGAACCCCGGCTTTGAGCACGGCATCCTGGTGCTCGACGGCGGCCTGGCGGTGGATGGGCAGGACCTGCCGGCGGGGCCGCTGGGCTACCTCGGCACCGGCCGCAGCGAATTGAGGGTGGCGGCACTGCCCGGTACGAGGTTCCTGTTGATTGGCGGTGAGCCGTTCGCCGAGGAACTGCTGATGTGGTGGAACTTTGTGGGCCGCACGCATGATGAAGTGGAAAAGGCGAGGGACGATTGGGAGGCGCAGGCCGGCCTGCCGGACGCTGAAACAGCAGCGGCCCGCTACGGCCTGGTCCCGGGACACGGGCCGGATGCCGGGGCGGAAGCCGGACGCATCCCGGCTCCCCCGCTCCCTGGCGTCCGGCTGACGCCGAGGAAGCGTTCCGTGGGCTAAGCGGGTTCTGCCACCAACTGCAGCACTCCGAATACCGGTTCCTGATCCAGCACCCTGACGTCCGTGACCCCGGTTTCGGCGAGGTGCCGGCGGAAGGACTCCTGCAGGGGTGCCACATTCATGCCCAGCCCGCCGCCCAGGATCACCGGACCTTTGATCTTCAAGAGGCCCAGCACCTGGCCGGCCAAGGCAGCGAGGTCCTGCCCGGCCTGGTCCAACAACGTTGCGCTGTCCCGGTGCCCGGCAGCCGCGGCTTCCACGACGTGCCTGGCCTGCTGCGCCCAGAAGCGCCTCCCGGTGTCCGGTGAGTGGAACAAGGCGATGAGCTTGTTGGGATGGTCCAGCCCGCAGGACACCAGGAGTGCCTCCGTGAGCTGGTCGACGGGCAGCCCCTGGTTCATCCTGCGCAGGCTGTGCCGCACCGCTTCCCTGCCCAGCCAGTAGCCGCTGCCTTCATCCCCCAGCAGGTAGCCCCAGCCGCCGGCCCTGGCCTCACCGCCGTCGGCATTGCGTCCCCAGGCGGCCGAGCCGGTGCCCGCAATGACCGCCACGCCCGTGGTGGCGCGTCCCGCGGCCAGCAGGAGGCGGGAGTCATGGACAACGGTGACACGTGCTCCGGGGGCAAGGGGCTGGATCAGTGCGGCGAGGGCGGCGGCGTCCTCGTCGGTATCGATTCCGCCGGATCCCGCGTACACCCGGTCCACGGGTCCTCCGCCGATCCTGGCGAAAAGGTCCGCGAGGTTGCGTGCGGCCTGCTCCCGGCTGACATTCTGGACGTTCGAGCTTCCGGCCGATTCGTCGGCCACGGGGACACCGCCCTCGAAACGGATACCGTGCGTTTTGGTGCCGCCGATGTCCAGCCCGATCGTGATGCCGTGCAATGGACTGGCCGGGGAACCTGCCGCTTGGTCAAACGGAGCGGCAGGGGGCTTCTGGGTGTTTGTCACGTCACAAGGGTACTTGCCTCGTGCTGTTTGGTGCCCTGGCCCCGGGCCCCGGAAGCCAGCCCGCCGCCGTCGGGCGCTTTCTCCGCTCAGCGTTCTGCCCTGGTGACCAGCCCGGCCAGCAGTCCGGCGCCCTGCCCCACCACCATCTCCCGGAAAAGCCGGGCAGGGACCGGTTCGCTCTCCGGTTTCCGGCGGCGCCAGCTCACGCCGACTTCCCGGAAGGCGAGCGGCGAGTCCAGCGGAAGTTCCACCCACCCCAGGTCCCCCGTTTCAGGACGCGGATTCCGGCCGGGGGCATCGCCGCCGGGCGGGAGGATACTGACGCCAAGGCCCGCGGAAACCAGCCCCCGGACGGTATGGGAATCCTGGCTTTCGAAGGCGATCCGCGGGCGGAAGCCGGCCTCGCGGAAAAGTGCATCCGTGAGGGAACGCAGCCCGTAGCCGGGCCCGAGCACCACGACGGGTTCCGTTCGGATGTCGGCCAGCCGGGCCATCCGCTGCCGGGCGAGCGGATGGGCGTGATGCACCACCAGGCGCAGCGGCTCGCGGTACAGGGGTGCGGAGTCCAGGTTCTTGCCCGGGGGCGCAACGGGTGCCGTGAGGGCGAGGTCCGCCTCCCCCGCTGACAACTCATCCAGGCAGGTGTCGCGGGCCCCCTGGCTGAGGCGGAATCCAGTCCCGGGATGCCGTGCCCGGAAGGCACTGATCAGCAGCGGCAGGGTGGCCTCGCCAAAGGTGTGCTGGAAAGACACCGATATTGTGCCCCTGACCACCTCGGATTCATTGCGCACCAGGTCCAGTCCGGCCTGGAACTCTGCGAGCGCCTGCTCGATGTAGGGCAGCAGTGTGCGGGCGGCAGGAGTCAGACGGACACCGCGTCCGTCCCTGACCAGGAGGTCGGTGCCGACGGCGGCGCTGGCCCTCGCCAGCGCCCGGCTCACCGTTGACTGGGGTACTCCGAGCAGTTCCGCCGTTTCCGTCACGTGCTCGGTCCGGCCCAGCTCTGCAAGCACCGGCAGCAGCGGGAGCAACTGCGCCAGTTGTTTCCGGTCCGGCTCCATCGGCAGTTCCTTCCAGGCAAAAACAATCAACATTTGCTATCACTTTGGCATAAAGCATGCATTGGAGGCATTCATCTACCGGGACTACGCTGGCTGGATGCCTCAGAACGCAAGCGCCGGAACTGATGCGTCGCCTCTCTGGACCGGCCACGCCAAGGGATCCAGGGCGTACGGGCGGATCCTTGCCGGCCTGTCCTGCGCGGGCGTGGCCACCTTTGCCCAGCTCTATTCCACCCAGGCGGTCCTCCCCCTCCTGGCCGCGGACCTGCGCATCACGGCCGCCGAGGCCGCCCTCACCATTTCGCTCGCGACCGTCGGCCTGGCTGCCACGGTGATCCCGTGGTCCTTCCTGGCGGACAGGATCGGCCGGGTCAAGGCGATGATGTGGGGTATCACCGCGGCCACCGTCCTGGGCCTGCTGGTGCCGATGGCCAGCAGCTTCACCATGCTGCTGGCGCTGCGGCTCCTCGAGGGAATGGCCCTGGGCGGCATTCCCGCCATCGCCATTGCCTACCTCAACGAGGAAGTCAGCAAAGCCCACGCAGCCGTTGCCGCGGGAAGCTATGTCGCCGGCACCACACTGGGAGGACTGTCCGGGCGGCTGGTCGCGGGGCCGGTCGGGGAGATCTGGGGGTGGCGGTCGGCAGCCCTGGCCGTGTCCCTCCTGGCGACGGTTGCCGCCGTCGCCTTCCTTGTCCTGGTACCGCGGGCCCGGGGGTTCCTCCCGGCCCAGGCCTCCGGCTTCCGCAGTGCGGTCCGGACTCTCGGCGGACACTTGCGGAACGTCAGGCTGCTGGCCCTGTACGCGCAGGCCTTCCTGATGATGGGCGGATTCGTGGCCGTCTACAACTACCTGGGCTTCCGGTTGTCCGGTGCACCGTTTGGACTTCCGGCCACGGTCATCAGCCTGATCTTCCTGGCCTACCTGTCCGGAACCTTCTCCTCCCGCTGGGCCGCGGGCATGACCACCAGGTACGGCCGCCGGAACGTGCTGCTGGCAGGACTGGCGCTTGCCCTGGCAGGACTTGCCCTGACCCTCACCCAGTCCCTGGTCCTGATCCTGGCCGGGCTTGTGGTGTTTACCGGCGGCTTCTTCGCCGCCCACAGCATCGGCTCCGGTTGGACGGGCGCCATCGCCAGGACCGGACGGGCGCAGGCGGCGTCACTGTACAACCTCGCCTACTACCTCGGCTCCAGCCTGCTGGGCTGGGCCGGCGGCCTGGTCTTCCAGGCCTGGGGGTGGAACGCCCTTGCGGGAGCGGTCATGGTCCTGGCGTGCCTGACTGCGGCAACTGTCGCCGTCGTCCATCCCGGGACAGAGCACACACCCTGACGCCGTAACCTGCCGGCGAATTAACCGGTTACGAGCAGCCCCCGGGGTGTCAGGATGTTCGGCAGGACGCGCTTCTGCTGCGCAGCTCGCGGCGATTCTGCGGTCTAGGATGAACTAGGACCGCTTGGAAGGAACCGCAGTGAGTACGAATGCAAGGAACACCAGGCCCGGGGCGCACCTGGAGCCGCTGGACGCCATCGACGAGCGTCTCCTCGCGGCCCTGGTGGCGGATGCCAGGATTTCGAACAAACAGCTCGCCGAGATGGTGGGAATCGCCCCCTCCACAGCCCTGATGCGCACCCGTGCCCTTTCGGAGCGTGGCATCGTCCAGGGTTACGAGGCGAAGCTGAGCCTGTCAGCCATCGGCAGGTCCGTGCAGGCACTGGTGGCTGTTCGGCTCCGCGCCCACGACCGCGACCAGATCGACCGCTTCACCGCCCGGGTGCCGCACCTGCCCGCAGTTCTTTCCACATTCCACACCTCAGGTTCGGTCGACTACCTGCTGCACATCGCCGTCGGGAGCACCGAAGACCTGCGGGACTGGGTCCTGGACAACCTGGCCACCGACCCTGTGGTGGGCCACACCGAAACCACCCTCGTCTTCGAACACATCCAGGGCAACCACGGACCACTTCCGGACTAGCACCCGGGGCGGCCGGGGCCGTTCAGGAAACCTTCCGCCGTGCCGATTGCACCAGCGTCACGGCTGCAAGTCCCAAGGCCGCCCCGCCGCAGAGCAGGACGAAGCCCTGCACGGCCGCTGCCATCCCAAACGCCGCGCTGGCCCAGCCCAGCCCCAGGACGGGGACTGCGCTTCCCAGGTAGGTGATCACATAGACGGTGCTGATGATCTGCGCATGGCGGGCCGGTTCCACGCGGGCCGCCACATCGTTAAAGACGGTCCGGAACGCCAGCCCCTGCCCCACCCCGGCGGCGACGGCGGCGCTGACCAGCATCATGGGACTGTGCCAGGCCCCTGCGGCACCCAGCAGCATGACAGAGACGCCCAGGACCGCCAGGCCAGCCGGTACCGTCCGCCGGCCGTGCACGGTCACCAACTGGCTAAGGGCCGACGCACCGAGCGGCAGGCCCGCGAGGACGCCGATCAGTGGCCGGGAGTCGGTGCCCAGGACCTGTGCGAAATAACCCGGGGCCAGTGAGAGTGAGAAGCCGAACACGGCGAAGCTGAGGAAGCCGACGCCGGATGCCAGCCAAAAGGGGCCCCTCGCCTGCCGCGACACGGAGGGCCGGCGGGGCGCCAGGGCATGCAGCGGCCGGGACACCGCGGGAACCATGATGGCCGGGCGGGCACGGATCAGGTACAGCGGCACCAGCAGCCCGGCCATCAGCAGGGAATGGACGGCATAAGGTGCCGTGGTGGCTCCGGGAAGCAGCGACAGCAGGCCGCCGATCACGGGTCCCGCCGCCACTCCCCCGGACGAGGCCAGCAGCGTAAAGCGCGAAGCCCACTCTGGCCGGGACGGAAGCAACTCCCGCAGGGCGGCCGCGCTGGCTCCTGTGGCAAGCGCAACTGCCGCGCCCTGAAGTGCCCGGCCGGCGCACAGTGCGGCCAGCGAGTGGGCTTCGGCAAAGATCCAGCCGCCCGCCAGTCCCGTCAGCACGGCGACCAGGAGGGCCGCCCGGCGGCCGATGTGGTCCGACCAGTGCCCGGCCAGGAGCAGTGTTCCCACCAGCGCCAGGACGTAGCTGGCGAACGCTGCGGTCACCTCCAGGCTGGACAGTCCCAGGTTGGCCTGGAGCAGCGGATACAGCGGGGTGGCGAGGTTGGCGCCCACCAGGAGCATGAAGATCACCGCGCCGGAGATCACCAGCCGCGCAGTGGTGGAGGCATTCCAACCGCGGGGCATGGCTGTCGCCGGACGCATGCGCAATTCGCTGAAGACCGTCATTTGTGCCGCCTTAGGGGTTCGCCGCGGCGGGTGGTCCTTGTGGGAGCCCGGCGCGGATACAACTGTGTTGGTTCAAGAGTGCGGCAGTGCTGAGTAATTCATCCAATAACAGGTGGATAATTGAGCAATATAGTCAACATGGGCATCCCTGGATGATGGAGAGTGACGTTCTTGAACAAATTGGACCCCACCGATTTGAGGATTCTGCTGGCGCTCATCAGGGATCCCCGGATCCAGATCGGAGAGCTCAGCGATTCCCTGGGCATCGCCCGCAACACGGCGCAGTCGCGTGTGCGGCGCCTCCTCCGCGCCGGCGTACTGCGGCCGGGCGGCCGCGAGGTTGACCTTGAGGCGGTGGGTTACGACGTCGTGGCGTTCGTGACCATCGAAGTTTCCCACCGCGAGCTCGACGGCGTCGTGGGGGCGCTGCGCCTCATTCCGCAGGTTCTGGAAGTCCACGAAATTTCCGGCCGCGGGGACGTCTGGTGCCGGGTGGTAGCCACCGATACCCACAACCTGCAGTCCTCCCTGCGGCAGGTCCTGAGGATCAAGGGGGTCATCCGGACAGAAACCGTCCTGGCCCTGCACACCCACATCCCGTACCGGACCGAACCCCTCATCAGCGGTCTCAGCAGTGCCGCCGCCCCGGCTAGGATTTCCTGAATGACCATCATCGATAACGCCGTCTACGTCAACGGCGTCCGCCACGCGGAGCCCGAAAGCCTTGAACAGACCTTCGAGACCCTCGCCAGGCACGGAGGTATGGCCTGGATCGGGCTGTACCGGCCCACCGCGGAAGAGATGACCGCCGTCGCCAACGAATTCGGGCTTCACGCCCTGGCAGTGGAGGACGCCGTGTCGGCCCACCAGCGCCCCAAGCTTGAACGGTACGACGACAACCTCTTCACCGTCCTGCGGCCCGCAAGGTACCTGGACGTGGATGAGACGGTGGAATTCGGCGAGCTGCACGTCTTCACCGGGAAGAACTTCGTCGTGACCGTCCGGCACGCGGAAACGGCAGGCGTGGCCCGGGTGCGGCAGCGGCTGGAGGCACGGCCGGACCTGCTCCAGCACGGGCCGGAAGCGGTTCTGTACGCCCTGCTGGACCGTGTGGTGGACGACTACGCTCCGGTGGTGGCCGGACTGGAAAACGATATTGACGAGATCGAGGACCAACTGTTCAGCGGCGATTCCTCGGTGTCGCGCCGGATCTACGAACTGGCGCGGGAAGTAATCCAGTTCCAGCGTGCCATCCATCCCCTGCCGGAGATGCTGGACCAACTGAAGAAAGGCTTCGAGAAGTACGGGGTGGAAACCGAACTGCGGCACAACCTCCGCGACGTTGAGGACCACGTGGAGCGGGTGATCTCCCGGGCCGACTCGTTCCGGGACTTGCTGCAGAACGCCCTGACCCTGGACGGAACCCTGACCGCCAACCGGCAGAACGACGCCAGCGCCGAGCAGAACGAACAGGTCAAGAAGATCTCATCCTGGGCAGCAATCCTGTTTGCGCCGTCCTTCGTCGCCGGCATCTACGGGATGAACTTCGACAACATGCCCGAACTCCACTGGGCCGCGGGCTATCCCTACGCCTTGATCCTCATGGTTGCGGCCGGGGCCCTCATGTACGGAATCTTCAAGAAGAAGGGCTGGATCTAGGGCCGGATGTCCCGGTGCCGGAACATCCAGCCCGGGGTCTAACCGGCGCCGCTCAGGCGGCCACTCCGGCGCCCCGGACGCTCTTTGCCCGGGCCGGCCGGCCCGCGGCCAGCGCAACCCGGGCGTTGCCCGCGGCGTTGACGATGGCAGCAACAACCAGGAACGCAACCAGCACCTGTGCGGTGGAAACAAACACCGTCGCCCACCCGCCGTCGAGCGTTGGATCGAGGAAGTCGTAGACGTACCACCCGTCGAGACCCCCGCGGATCCAGGAGAACGCCAGGAAGGCCACGGGGTAGCCCAGCCATGCCAAGGGCCGCCACCACGTCCCGCGCACGGTCCTGGTGACCAGGAGCCAATCGAGCGCGGTCACCAGCGGAGCAAGGCGGTGGTGGACCATTTGGGGCCAGTACAGGTCCCAGCTCCACCAAGGCTCACCCGGCGGAGCCACCAGCACAACGTAGATAATCCCCGTCATCACCAGGTACAGGACCAGAGCGCCGAAAAGGTGGTCCCACCACAGTGGCAGCCGGCTCCGTGGCCGGACACCCGAAAGTATCAAAACGAGCCCTAAGGCAAGGTTCCCCTGCACGGTGAACTCCGAGAACAGTTGGGCAACATCCACATCGTTACCGGGAAGGGTGGCGTCAAAGGTCTTCTGGACCAGCGCTGCGAGCACGAAAATCCCGACGGCGATGCGCACGGCCCGGATCCAGGGGCGGTCAGGGTGCAGGGCACGGTTGGCGGCTGTGTTCCTGCGGACGGGCGGAAGAAACTCCCCGGGACCGGATGCGGATTCTCTGCGGCTCATGGGGAAAGCATGGTGCGGCCTGCCGCCGGCGGGCTAGGGTCTTTTGGCCGCCCGGGCCACCCGCGTGCCGGACTGAAAGTTCCCGGTCCGGCAGGCGGATGTTGCTCAGGCGTTCGTTTTGCGCTTCAGCCAGCCCCAGACGCCGGTGGCGACGAACAGGACCAGGCCGATGATGGCGAGCCAGATGAGGCCTTTGACGACGAAGCCGACGATGGACAGGATGAGCCAGATGACCAGAAGGCCGATGATGATTCCCATGGACCCACTCTAGGCCGCCAAATTTCCCCTGCCCCTCATCAGGCGCCGCGTTTTGCGCAGGAGGTTGTCCGATCTCACGGGCCGTTCGCCTCTCGACAAGGTCCCGCCGCGGGCTTAACGTGGCCTCGCCAAATTCCCACAACGATAACAGAGGTGTGTGAAATGGGAACACAGGAGGACGTCGCACTGGTGCGGCGCGGCTATGAAGCATTCATCGCGGGCGATATGGACACGCTCAGGGGGCTGTTCACCGATGACGCCGTCTGGCATACCAGCGGAACCGGCGGCCTTTCGGGAGACAAGAAGGGCGTCGGGGAGATCCTGGCCTACTTCGGTGAGCTGTTCTCCCGGTCCCAGGGGTCGCTCAAGCTCACCCTGGATGATGTTGCCGCTGGCGACAGATACACGGTCGGAGTGCAGTCCAACCACGCCGAGCGCGATGGCAGGTCGCTGGACCAGCGGTCGGTCATCGTCTTCACCATCTCCGGCGGCAAGGTGGCTGAAGCCCTGGAAATCGCAGAGGACACTGCCCAGGCATCCCAATTCTGGTCCTGAGACTTCGCCGGGCTGGGACACCGCCACGGTCCATCACCGCTGACAAACAGTGGAGCTAAGGAGATTCGAACTCCTGACCTCTTCGATGCGAACGTCGAATCACGCCGGTTCACGCCTGTTCACGGCTCGTGCCCCGCATCAGCGGATCCGCGGCATTTCCCACCAAGGGAAGGGACGCCGCATACCGGCGCTTCACGCCCGTTCACGGCCAAAGTGTTATGCAAAGTGTTATTCGCTTCCGCCTGCAAGAAGTGACACCCGTGGTCCGGGCAGCGGCATAGACCCCTTTATGAACGAACCTGACGTAGTGAGAAACGGGTCCTCCTGGATGCCGTCGGAATTGATAACACGGGACGAAGCGGCAGCGTATTTGCGCCGGTCTCCCGGCACGCTGGCCAACTGGGCGGCACAACGAAAGGGCCCGGTCTACTACCGGCAACTGGACGGCGCCGTGGTCTACGCCGTCGAAGATGTGGCCGAGTGGTTGTCTGCCCAGCGCATACTGCCGAGGGCAGCATAATGGCCAATCACCAGACCCGCCCCGGTTCATGGGGAAAAATACCTCCGGCCACGAGACAACCCGACGGTCGGTACCTGGCCAGTGGACGCTACAAGCCCTTGGACGGCACGAAACTCGTCCAGCGAACGCGAACGGGCACGACGGCACGCAAGGCCGAGGACGCGCTTCTCGCGGTCTTTCAAGCTATGGCTGCCGACGACGAAGTTCGGAACAAGGCCGCCGAAACCACCCCGTCCACGAAGATAAGCAACGAGGGGCATGTTCTGTTTTCCGAGGTTGTGGAGAACTGGATCTCGTATATCGATTCCGGCGGCCTCGGCCTGCGAATCAGTACGGCCTACGAGTACACCCGCATGGCGAGGGCCGACATTGTTCCTGCGCTGGGGGCTCTCAGGCTTATCGACATCGACATCAGAACCTGCGCCGAGTTCCTGCACGGCATCGTGGACGGCGGCCGCTACTACGCCAAAGCTGAACATAACCGTGTCGTCCTCTCAAACATCCTCACTTGGTGCGCCGGCCGGGGGCTGATTCCCGGGAACCCGGTCAGGCAGGTCGCATCGTTGCCGAGGCCTCGCAAAAAACCTGTCCTCATTGTCGAAAAGGAGGACATGGCTGGCGTTCTGGCTGCAGTCCGAAAGCACGGAGAAGAACAACTGCAGGTCACCCGACCGGGGCCTCGACAGAACCTGGACATCCCCGACGGCGTGGAACTGCTGCTCGCCACGGGGATGAGGATCTCAGAGCTCCTTGCACTGAGATGGGAAGACGTCTATATCGATCAACAGGACGACGGCTCCTACTGGGTACAGATCAACGGCAAGGTTGGATGGGAGCAAGGACGCCCCATGCTCCGCCATGACTACATCAAGACAGGCGTCAAGAAGCTCGATCTTCGCATCAGCCCGGACGTGGCAGCAATGCTTCGTGCCAGGAGAGCTAACGAACGGCGCACAAATCCCAACGGCGCGATATTTCCGGCTCGGGGCGGCGCCTGGATGCAGCTGAACAACTTTCGTCGCCGATGGCGCAAAGTTCGACAGGAGTTGGACATCGCCTACGACCTCCCTAATGAGGAGGAAGGAGCCAGGGGAAGGAAGCAGGAACGCCGGCAGTCCTGCAACATTGCGACCGCAACGCCCCACACGTTCCGACGCTCTGTAGGAACCTTCCTGGGCGAAACAGTTTCAATCGACGTAGCAGCCCAGCAGCTGGGCCACAAGCGGACTGCTGTCACCATTCGTTCCTATCTGCGAGAGCGGCAGGAGGCACCGGACAGCAGCGGGCATCTGGCCAGGGTCATGTACAAGCGCAGCTAGCTTTGCCGAACCGTACGCGTCGCGGCAGCGCTCACGCCGTGGAGTGGGCAGGCGGTGCCGCGTTCTCCTCTGTCGCCTGCTTCGGTCACGGTTGGGCACCTTACGGGGCAATCGCGGCCAGGTGCAGTAGTTTTGTCAGCGAAGGGCCACGGGACGAGATGAAAGGTACGCAAAAGCTAATGAGCCAGCCAGATCCGGGGTGGGCGTCTCGCCTTGTCGTTTTCCAGCCCCGGCGGCCGTCCCGCAACGGAAAGCCGTCACAGGTCGCACTCGTGTGGGGGAACACCATCGAAGAGTTGCAAATTATCCCCCGCGGCGGCTGGCCGATCGGGTTCTTCTGATGCTCGCCGTGGCGCTGTCTGCGCTCAAGTCCTTGGGTGAGTGCTTCAAGGAGATCTGGCGACGGGCACCCCAACCCGAAGTCGCCGATGCGGCGACAAAGTTATTATCGTTGACGCCCCGATACGAGGCGGACAAGCACGAGGTTTATTTCAAGGCGCTCGACGCCGCCCTGCAGGACAATGCGGTACTGAATGTTGCCCTCACGGGTAGCTACGGGGTTGGCAAAAGCAGCATCTTGGAAGAGCTTGCACGGCGCCACGCGCGGGAAGTCATCCGGATCTCGCTGTCTACCTTGGGATTGCCCGAGGAAACGATAGCACCAGCAAACGAGGCCGCGACCTCGACCACGAAGACGAACCGGATTCAGAAGGAGATCTTCAAGCAGCTGCTCTTCAGTCAGGAGCCGGGAAGGATGCCGGGTTCGCGGTATCGCCGCATCACGAGTTTTAGGCTGCTGCGCGAAATTCGCCTTGCCGCGCTGGTAGCTGTGCCGGTCACACTGGCGTTCTACCTGACCGGCTGGACGGAGTCGCTGTCGAAGCTCGTCATTCTGCCCTCGGAGTGGCACCTGCTGGTCCACGCCATCCTATTCGTTTCAGCAGCGCTGGTCATCCTCGGGTTCCGCTTCGTATTCCACAACCGCATTCAGATCGACAAGATTTCGGCAGGATCCGCGACTATCTCCTTGTCGACAACCTCCGGGACCTACTTCGACGAGTACCTCGATGAGATTGTGTACTTCTTCGAGGTGGTCAATCGCAACATCGTCATTTTCGAGGACATCGACCGGTTCGACGATGCCCATATCTTCGAGACGCTACGGTCACTGAACAGCATCCTTAACGGAGCCAGGCAGCTCAAGGGCCGACGGATCCGGTTCGTTTACGCCATCAAGGACAGCATCTTTGACGAGCTCGGAACCCGCGCCGCTAAGGAAGAGTTGGATGACGACGGCAAGCAGCCGAAGTCCGCAGGTTCGGAGGACGCAGCGGAGACGAGGAAGAAGCGCGAACTCGCGACGCCACTGCCGAGCTCCGACCGGGCCCAGGACTCGGCGGAGGCCCAGGTGGCGCGCGCCAACCGGACGAAGTTCTTCGACCTCGTTATCCCTGTCGTTCCGTTCATCACGCACCGGAGCGCCCGCGACCTGCTCGTCGAAACGATGAAAGACATCAAGCCGGGAGTCTCCACCGACCTCATCGACCTGACGGCCCGGCACGTCGCCGACATGCGGCTCATCAAGAACATCCGCAATGAATTCGTGGTTTTTAAGCAGCTGGTCATCGACACGGGCACCTTGGAGCTCGACGCGGACAAGCTTTTCGCGATGATGCTCTACAAGAGCACCCACCTGACAGACTTCGAACAGATCAAGCTCGGCAAGAGCAACCTCGACAAGCTCTACCGCGACGGCCGTGAGCTCGTCGACGCCAATGTGAAGGCACGGAATACCCAGATCGCGCGTGCCCGCAGTGAAAGGGCGAAAGCTCGGATCAGCGCTGAGCGCAGTGAGAACCTAGCCGGCGCTCTCGTGGAATACGTCAAACTGACCCTCTGGGGGCAGGGCCAAAGCATCCGGTCGTACGGGCTTGATGGAGACCTGTTCACGGAGGCGTCGCTCCGGAAACCTGAGTTTTGGGAAGCACTCTCTGCAAGCGACGCGCTACGCGTCACATACGCCAACTTCAATGGGTACGAACGGACGCTCGATCTCACGCGGGCACAGATCGAGGAAGCCGTCGAGGAACCGCTGAACAGCAGGCAATGGGCCGAGGCCGAACGAGCACGACTCGACGGCGAAACCCAGCAGGCCCTAGGAGACCGCGGGTTCCTCGTACACGCGGACATGAGCGACCTAATGTCCCGTGCCGAGTTTGTCCTGAAGCGAGGTGAAGAGAGCCTCTCGTTCCAACAGCTAGCTGAGAAGCACCTCACGTCCGAGCTCGCAACCCAACTCGTGGCTGCGGGCTACATTGACAAGAACTTCACCCTTTACACTTCTACGTTCTACGGTGAGCGCATCAGCGCCAACGCAACCAACTTCATTCTGAAGGTCATCGACCCAAATGTGCCCGACATGTTCTTCACGCTCACTGCGGAGGACGTCGATGCCATCATCCGCGAAAAGGGTAAGGGGCTTCTCCGCGAGAGGGCCTCATTTAACATCAACATCCTTGACCGGATACTGGTGAACAACGCCGAAGCTGTGGGGATTCTCGCCGGTCGCCTGATGACGGACGGCGGGGAAGGACGTGAGTTCCTTCTCGCCTACCTCGAGGACGGGCGCGACCCTGCGGCCCTTGTCGGCATCCTGACGGAGAAATGGCCCAACATCTTCACCGTGCTGATTGAGGATGAGGAGCTCGACCAGGAGAAAGCGCTCCATCTTGTCAACGTCGCACTACTGTCGCTGAACAACGACGTTGATTACATTGTCACCGATGCCGCGCGCGACTATATCATCGACAACTATGCTGACTTCGCAGCGTTTACCGCCGGCGACACGACTCAAGAAGCGGCCGACCGCGTCGCCGAACTCGTCAGGAAGGCCGGTGTGAGGCTCCCCCTGCTCCGCCCGCTCAGCGCAGAGATTCTGCCTGCGATCGTGGCGAATCGAAGCTACCATCTCACCCGCGAGAATCTGCAGACGGCACTGGGCGAAGCTGGCCACTCGTTGAATCTCGACGCAATCGCCAAAGCAAATGGCGCGGTCTACGGGCGTTTGCTCGAGGATCTCTCCGGTTACCTAACAGCACTCCACGATCAGGAACCCACCGTGGTCAATCCTGACAAGTTCATCGCCACCCTCCAGGACGTCAGCGAGGCGGACGAAGACCAACTTCCGGCTATCATCTCCAGGGCAGTCCCAGGCTGCCGAGTGGACGAGCTGGACAGCGTTCCGAAAGCAGCGTGGCGGTCACTTGCTGAAGGTCAGCGCTTCCCCGCCATATTCACAAACATCGCCGCATACATTTCCGCGCTGGGACTGGACCGTTCCATCGCGCAGCTACTGGGAGATGCCGGGAAGATCGACGTCGGAGACGACGCGGATGAGCCCGCCAAGTTGGAGTTAGCGTTGACGATTCTCCGCGCCATGAGCGAGATCCCATCAGCCCAGTTCCGAGCTGAACTGGTTCACGGGCTCTCACTCGAGAGCCCGATCGCGGCATCGGAGATCCCCGCTGAGTCCGGGGAGCTTGTCGGCCATCTCATCGCTCAGGACGTAGTCGCTGACGATGCCACTACCTTCTCCATCATCAAGCAGACAGACGTCGCAGGGCTTGCCTTCGCGATCAGCAAGTCGAGGGCTTTTGTGGAATTCATGACAGTGGCAGAGGTGGCGCCCCGGTGCGTCGGCGCACTGATCGACAGCCCGGTTGTTCCCGCTCGGGTCAAGGACGCCATCGTCGACCGGTTCGGCGAGTTCACGTCCGAGGCTTCGGCTACCGCCCTCGCCTCCGTCGCGAGCTACGCCCTTGATAGACACATGGCAATCGACATGCAGGATGTCGTCCGCCTTGCTGATGAGGGGGTCCGCGAAGACATCGTCGTCCCGCATCTCGAGCCGCATCTTCCATCCCTGGATCTCCCCTCGCTCACCACTGTTTTAGATGCTCTGGGCGGGAAGTATGCAGATCTTACGGCAGCCAACGGCAAGCATCCCCGTATCGCAAATACTGCGGCCAACCAGGCCTTAGCCGATCGTCTTTATTCGCTCGGCGTTGTGAGCTCCGTGGATCATCTCGGAGTTGATCTCAAGGTCAACATGCGGCAGAAACCCCAAGACCTCCTCTGAGCAGCTCAAGCATCCGAGACAGACGGCGGTGAGTGCTTCCGCTTCCAATGTGCGGATCGCCGCGGAGCAGTCAAAGATAACACTGAGGGCATCCACGCTGACGCTCGCTGTAACCTGGCGGTGGCTGGAGGTGGTGGAAATGTACCGCTGGTTGTTTCGCTGCCAGCCGCATCGACGAACCTGAACCCGCGTCAAACTTGTGGATCTAGGTTCCTCCGGAGGCGCATTCAATGAATGTGCTTCTCGCTGGCAGATAGCGTGAGTTGGTACTCGTGTTCCGGGTTGTTGGTATTGCTGTTCCGGTGAGTTGGTACTGTCGTGGTT
>NZ_JARDJH010000080.1:0-1410 GCF_039907755.1 Pseudarthrobacter sp. CC12
AGTGGAGTCCCGCATAGTGGTGTAACGCCACGGTGGTTGTCTGCGTCGTTGCTGACGTGAAGGCGGTCACCGTGTGATCCTTCGAGGAAACTCTCACATCCCACTCGAAAGGCATCAACACGATGACCGCTCCTCATATTGTCGACCCCGCGACCGTGCTCGGCGAAGCCCTGACCGACGCGTCCCCGGATTTGATGCGGCATCTGCTGCAGACCATGATCAACGCTTTGCTGTCCGCTGACGCCGATGCCGTCGTCGGCGCGGAGTGGGGCGAACGCAGCCCTGACCGCACCACCCACCGCAACGGCTACCGGCATCGGAACCTCGATACCCGTGCCGGGACGATCGATGTCGCTGTCCCGAAGCTGCGACAGGGCAGCTACTTCCCGGAATGGCTCCTCGAACGCCGGAAACGATCCGAGGCCGCGCTCATCACCGTCATCGCGGACTGCTACCTCGCCGGCGTCTCGACCCGCCGGATGGACAAACTGGTGAAGCAGCTCGGTATCCACTCCCTGTCGAAGTCGCAGGTGTCCAGGATGGCGGCCGATCTCGATGAACACGTGGACGAGTTCCGGCACCGCAACCTGTCCGAGGCCGGCCCGTTCACCTTCGTTGCCGCGGACGCGTTGACGATGAAGGTCCGAGAGGGCGGCCGGGTCGTGAACACCGTGGTCCTGATCGCGACCGGGGTCAACGGCGACGGACGCCGTGAGGTCCTCGGACTCCAGGTCGCCACGTCTGAGACCGGTCCGGCATGGAACGCGTTCTTTGCCGATCTCACCGCCCGCGGCCTTACCGGGGTGCAGCTGGTCACCTCCGACGCGCACGCCGGGCTGAAAGACGCGGTCGCCGCGAACCTGCCCGGGGCAGCCTGGCAACGCTGCCGCACCCATTACTCCGCGAACCTGATGAGTGCGACACCCAAGAGCATGTGGCCGGCCGTGAAAGCGATGCTGCACAGTGTCTATGACCAACCCGACGCTGCCGCGGTGACCGCACAGTTCGACCGGACCCTGGACTACGTGAGCGAGAAACTTCCCGCCGTCGCCTCGCACCTCGACGCGGCCCGGGCAGACATCCTCGCGTTCACCTCGTTTCCCAAGGACCTCTGGCAGCAGATCTGGTCGAACAACCCCAACGAGCGGCTGAACAGAGAGATCCGCCGCCGAACCGACAGCGTCGGAATCTTCCCCAACCGGGACGCGATCATCCGCCTCGTCGGTGGCGTCCTCGCCGAGCAAACCGACGAATGGGCCGAGGGACGCCGCTATCTGGGTCTCGACATCCTCGCCCGCTCTCGCATGCGCCCCACCACTGACACCGGAAGCGAGGTGGACACCGACACGATCATGGCCCTCAGCACATAAGCGAAGGATCAACCGTTACACCACTCCTCGGGACTTGACC
>NZ_JARDJH010000081.1:0-1277 GCF_039907755.1 Pseudarthrobacter sp. CC12
GTTTTCGCGTGATCGATGCCTCAGTGAAGAAGCTCCGGAGGTCTAGGGGTTCCAGGCCCGGTTAACGGGTCTGATCGGTGCGGGTTTCTTTGCCAGGGCCAGGGTTTCCAGTTCGGCTGTGAGGGCCAGGATCTGGCGGGAGAGAGCTCCGGGTTTGATGCGTTTGAAGGCGGCGTTCATGCGTATGACCGGGCTTTTACGCATCCGCGGATGCCGTATCGCTCTTTGGTGGGGTGTGGCGGGTGTGTCGTGTTTCTTGCTGACCTTCGCGCCGTAGCGCTGCTTGGAAACCAGCTTCTGCTGGGGCAGGAGGTAGTTGGTGAAGACACGGTCCAGCTCCCAGATCTCATTGAGTTTCTCCAGTTCGCTGGTGGTGTCGTAGCGCAGGTAGCCGACCAGCTCCCGGACCCGGGCCCAGTTCTTTTGCTCCACGTGAGCGCCATCGTTCTTGTTCCCGGGCCGGGAGCGGGTAAAGGTGATCTGGCGGGCGTGGCAGTAGGCCAGCAGGTGGTCGTTGATGAATTCCGAGCCGTTGTCCGAATCGATCCCGATAATCGGAAACGGGAATACTGAGGTGACGTGTTCAAGGGCTTCGAAGACCCATTTGGCGGCCTTGTTCCGCACGGACCTGTTCACCGTCCATCCAGTGCAAATGTCCGTCACGGTCAGCGTGAAGCAGAACTCTCCGAAGCTGTTGCCGCCCTCGTGGCCGACCAGGTCGATCTCGACGAAACCCGGCACGGCGTCGTCCCATTCGGCCCAGGTCCGGACCGGGATCTGGGATTTGAGTAACGTTCCGGGTTTGGTGTGGGACCGTCCCCGCAGCGTCAGCTTCGCCCGGGCGCCGGCGAGTTTCCGGTCGATGGTCGCCGCGCTCATCCGCATCAGTAACGCGGCTTGCTCATCGGTGATGTCCAGTTCTTTGTCACGGCGAAGCAGCGGCACCAGAACCGGCAGCATCGGGGCCAGAAGCTTGCCCGCAGGGGCCCGCAGCACCGCCCAGCACCTAATCAAAGGATCCAGCAGATCAGGGCCGTACACCGGTGTCCTGCCCGGTCTGGGTTTGACGATCTTCAGGACCAGTGCGTCCCGCAACGCGGCCCGGGCGTAGTCGCGGTGCCATCCGGTCAACTCGACCAACTCGTTCAGGATCCGGGACTTTCCTGCACGATCAGCACCTCGGTAGGCGAGGGCTTTCTTCTTCGTCACAGCTTGCCGCTGGGCCATCGTTAGCTCCATGAAAACGGGCATAACCTGCACCCGCTGCCATCACCCTT
>NZ_JARDJH010000082.1:0-1245 GCF_039907755.1 Pseudarthrobacter sp. CC12
CTCAACGCGGCCGGCCCGTCCCTGGTCATCGCCTACGCGGTGTGCGGGTTCTTCGCGTTCCTGATCCTGCGCGCCCTGGGCGAACTGGTCCTGCACCGGCCCTCATCGGGCTCGTTCGTTTCCTACGCCCGCGAATTCTTCGGCGAAAAAGCCGCGTTCGTCTCCGGCTGGTTCTACTGGATCAACTGGGCCACCACCACCATCGTGGACATCACCGCCGCCGCCCTCTACATGCACTTCTTCGGCAACTACATCCCCTGGATGGCCGACGTCCCGCAGTGGGCCTGGGCACTGACCGCCCTCGTCGTCGTCCTGGCCCTGAACCTGGTCTCCGTGAAAGTCTTCGGCGAAATGGAATTCTGGTTCGCCCTCATCAAAGTCGCCGCCCTCGTCGCGTTCCTGATCATCGGCACCTACTTCGTCATCTTCGGCACCCCCGTCGACGGCCAACAGGTCGGCATCAGCCTCCTGTCCGACAACGGCGGGATCTTCCCCAACGGCCTGCTCCCCATGATCATCCTCATGCAGGGCGTCCTCTTCGCCTACGCCTCCATCGAACTCGTCGGCACCGCCGCCGGCGAAACCGAAAACCCCGAAAAAATCATGCCCAAGGCCATCAACTCCGTGGTCTTCCGCATCGCCGTGTTCTACGTCGGCTCCGTCATCCTCCTCGCCCTGCTCCTGCCCTTCACCTCCTACCAAAAAGGCGTCAGCCCCTTCGTGACGTTCTTCGGCTCCATCGGCGTCCAGGGCGTGGACGTCATCATGAACCTCGTCGTCCTCACCGCCGCCCTGTCCTCCCTGAACGCCGGACTCTACTCCACCGGCCGGATCCTGCGCTCCATGTCCGTCAACGGCTCCGCCCCCAAATTCGCCTCCCGCATGAACAAAGCAGGCGTCCCCTACGGCGGCATCGCCATCACCGCCACCGTCTCCCTCCTCGGCGTCCCCCTGAACTACCTCGTCCCCGCCGAAGCCTTCGAAATCGTCCTGAACATCGCCTCCGTCGGCATCATCATGACCTGGGCCACCATCGTGCTCTGCCAAATCCAACTCAAACGCTGGGCCGACAAAGGCTGGGTCGAACGCCCCACCTTCCGCATGTTCGGCGCCCCCTACACCGGCTACCTCTCCCTGCTCTTCCTCATCGGCGTCCTGGCCATGGTCTTCATCGACTCACCCCTGACCATGCTCGTCACCGCCATCGCCTCCATCCTCATGGTCGCCGGCTGGTACGCCTGCCGC
>NZ_JARDJH010000083.1:0-1243 GCF_039907755.1 Pseudarthrobacter sp. CC12
GGGACTGCCCCCGGTTTTGTTGACTCCTTGACCTAGCGAGCTTGTGCTCGTGGAAGGATGTTGAGCATGCCCACGGCTTATGGGGCGGAGTTCCGCCAGGATGTTATTGATGTGGCCCGGAAGGGCGAGGCGCCGCTGACGCAGATTGCGAAGGACTTCGGACTGTCTGTCACGACACTCAAGCGCTGGATCGCCATCGCCGAACGTAAAGAAACCGGTGCCGGCCCGGCGGCGGCGGAGTCGGCCGAGATGCGGGAGCTGAAGAAGCGCAACCGCCTGCTGGAACAGGAGAATGAGATCCTGCGCCGGGCGGCTGCCTATCTGGCCAGGGACATCAACCCAAAATGATGTACCCGCTGGTCACGGATCTTGCCGCCGATGGTGTTCCCGTGGCGGTGACCTGCAGGGTATTGGGATTCAGCAAGCAAGGCTACTACCGGTGGAGGGCCAGTCCGGTGACGGAACGCGATTGGGTCGATGCGCACCTGGTCAACGCCGCCCTGGACATCCACACCGACGACCCCGCATTCGGGTACCGGTTCATCGCCGACGAGCTCCCGGAGAAGGGCATCGTGGCGGGCGAGAACAGGGTCCAGCGGCTGTGCAGGGACCACGGCATCTGGTCGGTGTTCTCGAAGAAACGGGGCCTGAACCGCAGACCCGGGCCACCGGTCCACGACGACCTGGTCGATCGGGATTTCACCGCCGCAGCGCCGAACGAACTGTGGCTGACGGACATCACCGAACACCCCACCGCAGAGGGCAAGCTCTACCTCTGCGCGGTGAAGGACGTCTATTCCGGCAGGATCGTCGGGTACTCCATGGACTCACGAATGAAGTCCTCGCTGGCCGTCGCCGCACTGGAGAACGCGGTGCGCTCACGCCGCCCGGCAGGGACAGTGGTCCACTCGGACCGCGGGTCCCAGTTCCGGTCACGCCGGTTCGTCGAATCACTCCTGCACCACGGGCTCACCGGATCGATGGGCAGGGTCGGTGCGTGCGCGGACAACGCCGCAATGGAATCGTTCTTCTCGCTGCTGCAGAAGAACGTCCTGGACCGTCAACGGTGGCTGACCAGGCAGGAACTCCGGCTCGCCATCACGACCTGGATCGAAAGGACCTACCACCGCCGGCGAAGGCAAAGACGGCTGGGCAAACTCACGCCCATCGAATATGAAACAATCAACCGGACCGCGCTCACAGCGGCCTAAGACCCCAAGTCAACAAAAGCCGGGGCAGTCCC
>NZ_JARDJH010000084.1:0-1243 GCF_039907755.1 Pseudarthrobacter sp. CC12
GGGACTGCCCCGGCTTTTGTTGACTCGGGGTCTTAGGCCGCTGTGAGCGCGGTCCGGTTGATTGTTTCATATTCGATCGGCGTGAGTTTTCCCAGCCGTCTTTGCCGTCGCCGGCGGTGGTAGGTACGCTCGATCCAGGTCGTGATGGCCAGGCGGAGTTGCTGGCGTGTGAGCCACCGCTGGCGGTCCAGGACGTTCTTCTGCAGCAGCGAGAAGAAGGATTCCATTGCGGCGTTGTCCGCGCACGCGCCGACCCGGCCCATAGACCCTGTAAGCCCGTGGTGCCGGAGCGTTTCGACGAAGCGGCGGGACCGGAACTGGGATCCGCGGTCCGAGTGCACGACGGTTCCGGCTGGGCGGCGTGTCCGCACGGCGTTTTCCAGTGCGGCGACGGCGAGCGAGGACTTCATCCGTGGGTCCATCGAGTAGCCGACGATCCTGCCGGAATAGACGTCCTTGACCGCGCAGAGGTAGAGCTTCCCCTCTGCAGTGGGGTGTTCGGTGATGTCTGTCAGCCACAGCTCGTTCGGCGCCTCAGCGGTGAAGTCCCGCTCGACCAGGTCGTCGTGGACCGGCGGTCCTGGTTTCCGGTTCAGGCCACGCTTCTTGGAGAACACCGACCAGATGCCGTGGTCTCTGCACAGGCGCTGGACCCTGTTTTCGCCCGCCGTGATGCCCTTCTCGGGGAGTTCGTCGGCGATGAACCGGTACCCGAATGCCGGGTCGTCCGCGTGGATGTCCAGAGCGGCGTTGACCAGGTGTGCATCGACCCAGTCCCGGTCCGTCACCGGGCTGGCCTTCCACCGGTAATAGCCTTGCTTGCTGAATCCCAACACCCTGCAGGTCACCGCCACGGGGACTCCGTCGGCGGCAAGATCCGTGACCAGCGGGTAGATCATTTTGGGTTGATGTCCCTTGCCAAGTAGGCGGCTGCCCGGCGCAGGATCTCGTTCTCCTGTTCCAGCAGGCGGTTCCGCTTCTTCAGCTCGCGCATCTCGGCCGACTCCGCCGCGGCCGGGCCGGCCCCGGATTCCTTGCGCTCGGCGATGGCAATCCACCGTTTCAGCGTCGTGACCGAAAGCCCGAAATCCTTGGCAATCTGCGTCAGCGGCGCCTCGCCCTTGCGGGCTACATCAATAACATCCTGGCGGAACTCCGCCCCATAAGCCGTGGGCATGGTCAACATCCTTCCACGAGCACAAGCTCGCTAGGTCAAGGAGTCAACAAAACCGGGGGCAGTCCC
>NZ_JARDJH010000085.1:0-1233 GCF_039907755.1 Pseudarthrobacter sp. CC12
CCGAGGCCGTAGCCCTTGACGGTGTGGGCGAGGATGACGGTGGGTTTGCCCTTGAATTCGGTGGCGGCTTTGTAGGCGGCGTAGACCTTGCGGTAGTCGTGGCCGCCGCGTTTGAGGTTCCAGATCTGGTCGTCGGTGAGGTCCGCGACGAGGTCCTTGGTCTGCGGGGTCTTGCCGAAGAAGTGTTCGCGGACGAACCCGCCGGACTCGGCCTTGTAGGTCTGGTAGTCCCCGTCGACGGTTTCGTTCATGATCTTCACGAGCGAGCCGTCGGTGTCGCGGGTGAGCAGGTCGTCCCATTCCCGGCCCCAGACGACCTTGATCACGTTCCAGCCCGCGCCGCGGAAGAACGCTTCGAGTTCCTGCATGATCTTGCCGTTGCCGCGGACCGGGCCGTCGAGGCGCTGGAGGTTGCAGTTGATCACGAAGTTCAGGTTGTCCAGGTTCTCGTTCGCTGCGAGCTGGAGCAGGCCGCGGGACTCGGGCTCGTCCATTTCACCGTCGCCCAGGAACGCCCAGACCTGCTGGTCCGAGGTGTCCTTCAGGCCCCGGTTGTGCAGGTAGCGGTTGTTCTGTGCCTGGTAGATCGCGTTCATCGGCCCGATGCCCATGGACACGGTGGGGAATTCCCAGAAGTGCGGCATCAGGCGCGGGTGCGGGTAGGAGGAGAGGGCGTGGCCCTCGCGGGACTTTTCCTGCCGGAACCCGTCCAGGTCCTCCTCGGAGAGGCGGCCTTCCATGAACGCCCGGGCGTACATGCCGGGGGAAGCGTGGCCCTGGAAGAAGACCTGGTCCCCGCCGCCGGGGTGGTCCTTGCCGCGGAAGAAGTGGTTGAACCCGACCTCGTACAGGGTCGCGGCCCCGGCGTAGGTGGAGATGTGCCCGCCGACCCCGATATCGGGCCGCTGCGCCCGGTGCACCATGACCGCGGCGTTCCACCGCATGTACGCCCGGTAGCGGCGCTCGAACTCCTCGTTGCCCGGGAACGCCGCTTCCTGGTCCACCGGGATGGTGTTCACGTAATCGGTGGTGGTCACCATCGGCACCCCCACGCTCTGCGCGCCCGCGCGCTGCAGCAGGCTCCGCATGATGTATTGGGCACGCTCGGTACCCTGTTCCCTGATCAACGCGTCCAGGGACTCAACCCACTCGGCAGTCTCTTCCGGATCACGATCAGGCAGCTGGTTAGTCAACCCGCTGAGGATATGGGAGGTATCTTCTCCTGCAGCCACG
>NZ_JARDJH010000086.1:0-1229 GCF_039907755.1 Pseudarthrobacter sp. CC12
GATCCTTGGGTTCTCGCGGTGATTGCAACACTTAGCGGATGGGTGTTGTTATGGCGGGGTATTCAATTCATTTGAGGCCTGATCTCTTGCAGGTTTTTTGGGCCGGGATGCAGGCGGGTGATTTCATCACCGATGCCGTGGCTCCGATCAATACGAGCCGGCGTACCGGGCGCAGGGTCTTGCTTGAGGCCGGTGGTGTCAGGCCCCGGCGGGGCCGTGATCTGAAGGGCCGGTGTCTGACCTTCGCCCAGCGGGAGGAGATCGCAATACTGCGTGCCCAGGGTCAATCTCTGCGGCAGATCGGAGCCGTGGTCGGCAGAGCGGCCTCCACGGTTTCCAGGGAGTTGCGGCGTAACTCGGTGGCAGGGATGCCCTACCGGGCGACCTCAGCGCACGCACTGGCGTATGAGCGGGCTTCGCGGCCGAAACCGGCGAAACTGCACACGAACACGGTGTTGCGTGCGAAGGTGGAAGAGGACCTGAAAAAGAAGTTCTCACCCGAGCAGATCGCAGGACGACTCCGGGTTGAGTTCCCCGATGAGCTGGAGATGAGGGTGTCACCCGAGACGATCTACCAGTCCCTTTACGTGCAGTCCCGCGGGGCGCTGAAGCGTGATCTGACCGTGTGTCTGCGTACCGGGCGGGCTATCAGGCAGCCGTGCCGCAAGGCCGGCCAGCGCAAGAACCGGATCCCGGGAATGATCAACATTTCCGAACGTCCCCCCGAAGTTCAGGACCGGGCCGTGCCAGGGCATTGGGAAGGCGATCTAATCATCGGTAAAGGGAATCAGTCCGCGATTGGGACGCTGGTCGAGCGGACCACTAATTACACGATGCTCGTACACCTGCCGGACGGGTACAAGGCCGAGCAGATGCGTGATGCACTGACCGCGAAGATCAAGACACTCCCCGAGTCGCTGCGGCATTCCCTGACCTGGGACCAGGGCATCGAGATGCAGGACTGGAAAACCGTGAAGATCGACACCGGCATCGACATCTACTTCTGCGACCCGCACTCGCCTTGGCAGCGCGGCATCAACGAAAACACCAATGGCCTACTGCGCCAATATTTCCCCAAGGGCACCGACCTGAGCATCCACAGCCCCGCAGACCTCGACTGGGTTGCCCAGGAACTCAACGACCGACCGCGCAAAAGACTAGAGTTCAAGAAACCGATCGAACTGATCGAAAACCTCCTGTTGCAATGACCGCTTGAATCCGCCGATCCT
>NZ_JARDJH010000087.1:0-1220 GCF_039907755.1 Pseudarthrobacter sp. CC12
ACACGACGTAAATTCACTCCTGAGTATCGGCGGGAGGCTGCGCGTCTGGTGATTGATACGGGCAGGCCGGTCGCGCCGGTGGCCCGCGAACTGGGTCTGGGTGAGCAGTTGCTTGGCCGGTGGGTGGCTCAGGAGAGGGCGCGTTTGGCGGCTCCGGAGGAGTTCGCGGCGGCCGAGACGGAGAAGTCGGAGCTGGAGCGTTTGCGCCGGGAAAATGCGCAGTTGCGGATGGATAACGAGTTCTTGGGAAAAGCCGCAGCCTTCTTCGCCTCCAAGCAGCCGAATCGGAATGCTTCGAACTGATGGAGGCCGAGAAGGCCAACTATCCCGTCCAGCGGATGGCCCGGCTCTTACGGGTGTCCCGGTCCGGGTTCTATGCCTGGCGCCAACGAGTCCATTCAGAAGCCACGGTTCGCGCCGCGGAGCGGGCGGATCTGGATGTGAAGGTCCGAAAGGCACATGTGAAGTCATGCGGGACGTATGGGGCGCCCCGGATCCGCGCGGAGTTGGCCCGGAATGGGACCGCTGTTGACCGGAAGACCGTTGCGGCGTCCATGCGCCGGCAAGGCTTGGAAGGTATCTCGCCGCGCCGTTTCCGTCCGGTGACTCCGGTCGGGGAGGTCCGAGTGCACTCCATCCCGGATCTGGTGGCCAGGAAGTGGGATACCGGGACCTTGGACGCGGTCTGGATCTCGGACATCACTTACCTTCGCACCGGCGAGGGCTGGGTGTATTTGTGTGCTGTCAGGGACGCCTGCTCCCGGCGGGTGATCGGCTGGGCGATGGACTCGGTCCAGACGGCCAGCCTGGTGGAACGCGCGCTGCGCATGGCTTACGTCCTGCGCGGCGGCGGCCCGGCCGGTGTCGTGTTCCATGCCGACCGCGGCACCCAGTACACCTCCGCCCAACTAAACGACGTCTGCGACAAGCTGGGCATTCTCCAATCCGTTGGCAGAACCGGCGTGTGCTGGGATAACGCGATGCAGGAATCGTTCTGGTCCACGCTCAAGACCGAGTTCTACGACCGCCGCCGCTGGGCAACCAGGCACGACGCGATCATGGCCACGGGTCGCTGGATCGAGGAGTTCTACAACCGCGTCCGATTGCACTCAGCTCTGGGCTTCAACACTCCTGTGGAGCACGAGCTACTGCTCTCCACAGCACAACCTCAGCCGGCACAAGCCGCCTGATCAACTGTCCACGATTTGCGGGCAACCCCA
>NZ_JARDJH010000088.1:0-1143 GCF_039907755.1 Pseudarthrobacter sp. CC12
AGCATCAGGATGTTCGGATCCAGCAGCTTGCCCACTGCCGCGCCGCCCCAGGCCGCCGGGATACCGGCGGCCCCGACCAGCGCGATCACGGGCCAGTTCAAGCCTTCCCGGATCCGGGGAAGCAGGGCGGCCAGCGAGGAGATTCCCACCACCAGCAGCGAGGTGGGAATGGCCTGGGCGGGGCTCATGCCCACGCCGTACACCAGGGCCGGAACGGCGATGATGGACCCGCCGCCGCCCACAACGCCCAGGACGACGCCGACGACGAGCCCCAGTCCCAGGGCCGGGATCATGCCGCAGCGCCCTCTTCAGCCTGCTGCACGGGAAGCTGCAGGATGGCGCTTTCACGGGTGGGTTCCTGGGCAGCCTTGTTCCACGGCATGGCCGAGATGGCCTTGCCCATGGCGCAGGTGTTGGTCGCCGCGGAGAACGTCAGGCCCGTGCCGATGACTCCGGCAAGCGTCCGGATCTTGGGGGAGACGAACTTGCCCCCGGCCAGGCCCAGGACCACCAGAGAGCCGGCCACAAGGCGGACCTGCCGCTCAAGGTCCCAGCGGTCCTTGCCCTTGACCACGTCGCCGCCGGCGGCAGCGAAGCCGGGTGCGCCGCCAGTCAGTACGTAGGCGGTGTCGATTCCGGCCTTGGCAAGGCGCTGGCGAGCCTGCTCGGCGCGGACGCCGGACTGGCAGACCAGGACCACGCGCGAGCCAAGCCGGGCGGCGAGTTCATCGGTGTGCTCGGACAGCAGCGGCAGAGGCACATTGTAGGAACCGCGGATGTGCATGGATTCGAATTCAGCGGCGGACCGCACATCAATCACCACGAGGTCCTGGTGCTCTTTGAACCAGGACTGGAGGGTTTCAGGGGCGAGTGCGGTAACAGCGGGCGCCGTGGAAGGGGAAGTCATAAGTGGCCTCTCGGAAGGGGGCGGGTGGATACCTCACCGAGTATTACAGATACCCCCGGGGGTAGTCAAAACACCCGTGGGGGTATATAGTTGGCGGCAAGCCCCTTATCGATGGAGACCCCTCTTATGGAACTGAACCCAACCGAACTCACGCCCGTGATCAACCGCCTCAAGCGCGCCCAGGGCCAGCTCGCCGCCGTTACCCGGATGCTCGAGGAAGGCCGGGACTGCAAGGA
>NZ_JARDJH010000089.1:0-1139 GCF_039907755.1 Pseudarthrobacter sp. CC12
CCGGTGAGGCGTTCGATGAGGGTGTCGGCCATGACCTGGCCACGGGACCGGTCATCCCCGGCCGCCCGGGCGGTGTCGGCGTCCCGGACCAGGGCGGCGTAGGCGGCCACGCCCTGGGCGACCGGGAGCAGCGCGGTCAGGTAGGTCATGGTGTCCGGGGCCGGACGCAGGCTCACGGCCCGCTCGCTCACGGCCCGGGCGGCGCGTTTGGCGACGGAGGCCGGGTCCCGCCGGTACGCCGCGGCGCGGACGGCGGCGATGATCGCCTTGTCTCCCGCACCGCCCAGGGCGCCGGTATCGGCGGCGAGTTCCTCATCTACCCCGGCCCGGTCCCCGGGCGTGAGGCAGATGGTTTCCTTCACGATCAGGGTGGTCCGCCACTCGTTGAGCAGCCCGGCCCGGAACGCGGCAAACGTGTGCGGCATTCCGGTTAACGCCTTGGCCAGGCCCAGCAGCCGGGAACCCCGGGCCGGGGACTCCCGCCTTGCCAAGGCGATCTGCGCCGCGACCCCGGCACCCTGCCCGGCGGCCGGGACCCCGGCGTCGGCCTGTTCCCGCCGCTGGGACAGATCAAAAGCCACAGCGGCCTCAGCCTGCCGGGCACCGGCAAAGCACTTCAACTCCTCCAGCCCGCGAATCTGGTCAATCAAGCCCGCACCATCAGCAGCCACGGGAACACGGGCCAACAGGTTAAGCACATCAGCGATGCAAGGTACTTGAGGCTTCGCCTCCAGTACTTTTGCTCCCACTTCAACCGCTTCCATAAGCAGAGTCTTCCAGCACCCTCTGACAATTCCGACGGCCTCTACGTCCTATGTGGAAAAGGCGGTTTCTCACCCCCTGCAGCGCCGCGCCGGCGTTCTACCGCGACCGCAGATGGGTGAATCATGTGCCCTGGCACCATTCCCCACTATTCCCGCAGTCATCGAAGATCCTGTGGCCGGCGGACAGAGGTGGGTCATGGCGACGGAAATGGACTTCGACTCCACGTGGTGCCGGGCGTCCGGGAAGTGCCATGGCAACCAACTCCGCAGGGCGCATCATCATCAGCTGTCCCGAATGAGGATCGGCGGATTCAAGCGGTCATTGCAACAGGAGGTTTTCGATCAGTTCGATCGGTTTCTTGAACTCTAGTCTTT
>NZ_JARDJH010000009.1:0-120251 GCF_039907755.1 Pseudarthrobacter sp. CC12
GCAAATTCAACCAATCACATTACATAATCGGTATCAACAAACTTGGCACACTATTGAGTTCTCAAACAACAGACACACCCGGCACCACCCAAACCAAACATTCAGGATCGCTCCGGAGCAACTTTTCAAACTTACCCGCTGACGTTCCGCGTGTCAAACCGGCGTCCGCGATCATCCAAAGCGTATGCTTGGGGGATCGGTTTTCCGTCTGACTCCGTGGAGCAGCGCGGAAATAAACTGTACCACCACTCTTCCCGGTTCGCCAGTCGGCCCCATTTGGGGTCGCCACAGGCAGCCGAAAGGCCCGGAATCACGCGGATTCCGGGCCTTTCGTAGTTCACCGGCCGGACGGGTCAGCCAGCCGTTGATGTTCCCGGCTTGAAGTACGCCGCACCCAGCGGGGGAAGCGTAACGGTCAGGGTGGCCGGCTGGCCATCCTGTCCGTCATCCGTTGCTTTGAGCTCCCCGTCGTTCAGCACGCCGGATCCGCCGTACGTGCTGTGGTCGGTGTTGAGCACCTCTGTCCAGGCCCCGGGCGTCGGAACTCCGAGGGTGTAGCCGACATGCGGTGCGCCGGAGAAGTTGATGGCACAGACCAGGGGGTTGCCGTCGGCGTCCCACCTGATGAAGGACAGGACGTTGCGGTCCGAGTCTCCCCCGTTGATCCACTGGAAGCCGGCCGGAACGTTGTCCTGGGTGTACAGGGCAGGTGTGGCTGCGTAGAGCTCGTTGAGGTCTTTGGTCAGCAGCTGCAGTCCGCGGTGGGCGGGGATGTCCGCAAGCCACCAGTCAAGGCCGTGCTGCTCGGACCACTCCGCTTCCTGGCCGAACTCGGTGCCCATGAAAATGAGTTGCTTGCCCGGATGCGCCCACTGGTAGGCAAAGAAGGCGCGGAGGTTCGCCAGCTGTTGCCAGCGGTCACCGGGCATCTTGCGGAGCATGGAGCCCTTGCCGTGGACAACCTCATCGTGGCTGATGGGCAGCAGGAAGTTCTCGGTGAACGCGTACACCAGGGAGAACGTCACCGTGCCGTGGTGCCATCTGCGGTTGTAGGGGTCCTCGGAGATGTACTTGAGTGAATCGTGCATCCAGCCCATGTTCCACTTGAGGCCGAAGCCCAGGCCGCCGTGGCTGGTGGGGGCGGTGACGCCCGGGAACGCCGTGGATTCCTCGGCAATCATGATGGCGCCCGGGTGGGTCTTGTAGACCGTGGCGTTGACTTCCTGCAGGAAGGAGATGGCCTCAAGGTTCTCCCTGCCGCCGAAGCGGTTGGGCCGCCACTGGCCTTCCTGGCGTGAATAGTCGAGGTACAGCATCGAAGCTACCGCGTCCACGCGCAGGCCGTCGATGTGGAACTCCTCCAGCCAGTAGAGCGCGTTGGCCACCAGGAAGTTGCGGACCTCGGTGCGGCCGAAGTCGAAAATCAAGGTACCCCAGTCCGGGTGTTCTCCGAGGGCCGGGTCGGAGTGCTCGTAGAGGGGCTCGCCGTCGAACCGGGCCAGCGCCCAGGCGTCCTTCGGGAAGTGCGCGGGAACCCAGTCCAGCAGGACGCCGATCCCGGCCTGGTGAAGGGAATCCACCAGGTAGCGGAACTCGTCAGGGTGGCCAAAGCGGGAGGTGGGCGCGTAGTAGGACGTGACCTGGTAGCCCCAGGAACCGCCGAACGGGTGCTCCGCGACCGGCATGAACTCCACGTGCGTGAACCCGAGCCATTTGACGTACTCCACCAGTTCCTGGGCGAGTTCGCGGTAGCCAAGGCCCAGACGCCAGGACCCGAGGTGGACCTCGTACACGCTCATGGCGGAGTTATGCGGGTCGCGCTTGGCCCGTGCTTCCATCCACTCGTCGTCCTTGAAAGCGTAGGACGGCTCCACCACCCTGGAGGCAGTCAACGGGGGCACCTCGGTGCCAAAGGCCAGCGGATCTGCCTTTTCAACCCAGTAACCGCCCCGCGTCAGGATTTCGTACTTGTAGCAGGCCCCTGCTGCGACGCCGGGGATGAACACTTCCCAGACGCCGGAGGAACCCAGGGAGCGCATGGAGTGCTCACGTCCGTCCCAGGCGTTGAAGTCGCCCTTGACGCGGACGGCCTGCGCGTTGGGGGCCCATACGGCGAAGGAGACACCGTTGACGTCCCCCAGCCCGGACTTATAGTGGCGGACATGGGCGCCAAGCACCTGCCACAGTTTTTCGTGCCGGCCCTCCCCGATGAGGTGCAGGTCCACTTCGCCCACGGTGGGCAGGTAGCGGTAGGGCTCATCGACGGTCAGGGGGTCCTTGCCCGGGTAGGTCACCGAGAGCCGGTAGTCGGGAACATGCCCCTGTTCCGATGGTTCCAGGACGGCAACCCATACACCGTGGGCTTCGTGCTCCATGGGAATTTCGCCGGCCTGCGTGACCACGGTCACTGCTTCGGCCAGGTGCTTCACGGTCCGGATGGTGACATGCCCAAAGTCGTCCAGGTGCGCGCCCAGGACGGAGTGGGGGGCGTGGTGTTCACCGTTCGCGATCCGGCCCAGGGTGCCTTCATCCACGTGCAGGGGCACCCCCGGGCGGTCAGTTCGTGCTGAGCCTGTCATTTCGTTACCTTCCGATGCTGCGCCGGCGGAGTCGCCGGCACCGTTACTGCCCAGGAGCCGCCTGGAGGCGTTTACTGGAATCGCCACCCAGTCGGGCCTGTTACGCATTTCATAAACAACTTCGTACAGCGCCTTGTCCAGCCACAATGCCACAAACAGCGGTGAGGTCCGGTCCACCGTTCCGGGAATGACGGCGGCATACCCGGCCAGGAAGGCGTCGGCGCAGTCGTCCACCCAGCGGTCCGGTACCTGTGCACCCTCCTGCTCCCGCTGGGCTGCCCCGGCCGCGTAGTCGAAAGACCGCAGCATCCCGACGACGTCGCGCAGCGGCACATCCGGGACATTGCGTTCGGCGATGGGCCGCAGGGGTTCCCCCTCGAAGTCCAGGATCGCCCAGCGGCTCCCGTCCCCCGATGTGCCGGTGACCTGCAGGATCTGGCCCAGGTGGAGGTCGCCGTGGATGCGCTGCAGTGGCCCGGTAGGGGTCTTGTCGAGGTTCGCCAGCAGGGCGTCAAGGGCGTCGTCGTAAGGTCCGACGGCGGCACGCGCTTCAGCCCAGGCGGTCCGGACACGCTGTGCAACAGCAGATACTGCCCCCGTTCCGGCGCCCGGCCCGGTGGACTGCCCCAGGGCCTCCGCCAGGCGCTTGTGCACGGTGGCCGTTGCGGCGCCAAGGGCCCTGGCCTCGGCGGTGAAGTCAGTGCCGGAGCGGGCCGCGTCGACGGCCAGGCGCCAGGCATCACGCCCGCCGGCGAGGAATTCGTGGGCCACCGCAAGCTCGCCCTGCACGTACCGGGTTCCATGGCCGGTACGTCCGGTGGCGTGGGTGCCGTTCCCCAGCCACTCCCCCCTGACCCAGCCAAGCGTGGCAGGGACTTCGGAGGTCCCGGCCTTGGTCAGGGCGGCGCCCACTTCGATTTCCGGGTTGGTCCCATCCGAAAGGACCCGGAAGAATTTCACCATCGCCGCCGACTCGCCGTCGTCCACAATGACGGAACTGTTGGACTGCTCGCCGGAGAGAACCTTCACGACGCCCTTGGCCGTGGGCAGGCGGTAGGAACCTTGCACGCGGAAACCGGTCGCGGTGCCGCTGTCCGCTTTCCCTTCCTGCCGGATGAGCTCCAGCCAGGCCCCCACGAAGTCGGGGTCGTGGACGGCGTCGTAGACCCACGGGCGGGTGGGATCCATTCCGGCTGCTTCACCTACCAGTGCCCGCTCCATGCCTCCGGCCGGCGCCGGCCGGAAGCTCAGGGGAACCTGCACCACGGAGGTGCGCTGGCCGCCGTCGGGCGCCTGGGTGGTGACGTTGAGGAGGAACACGGCCAGGGCTGCGTGCCCGCTGGCATCCGCCAGGCCCAGGCTGCCGGCCTGGGAGAGGGAGAAATCGGGGGTCTTGACCGGGAACCAACGCTGCTGCGGCAGCCATTCCTTGAGCAGCGCGGTGAGGGCGGGAGTGAGGATTGGCTGGTTCATCTCAGTTCTCTATCGACAGGATGGGCATGGCCTGGGTGTAGGGCGACGAGGGGCTTGACCCCGCCGACCGCATCCGGAGCCAGAAGAAATCGTGGCTTCCGATGGTCAGGGTGAGTGTGCCGTCGTCGCCGATACCGGGAAAGACCTGACCGCCAAACACATCGCGGAGGCCCCTGCCGGCGTACTCGGGAATCCGCAGCGTGGCAGCGACCGGATGCTGGGACAGGTTGAAGGCGCACAGGATGGTCTCGGAGTCGGCCCCCGCGGGGTTGTTGTCCGGGAGTTCGCGCAGGTACGCCAGGACGGCGTCGTGGTCTGCGTCCACGTGCTTGAAGCCGCCCAGCCCGAACGCCGGGTGGTTCTTGCGGACGCTCAGGATCTGCCGCGTCCAGCGGAGCAGGGATCCGGAATGCGCCGCCTCAGCCTCCACATTGGCCATGGCGTAGTTGTACACCAGCGACTGGATGGGCGGGAGGTACAGCTTGCCGGGGTCCGCATGGGAGAAGCCTGCGTTCCGGTCCGGGTTCCACTGCATGGGCGTACGGACTGCGTCGCGGTCCTCGAGCCAGATGTTGTCTCCCATGCCGATCTCGTCGCCGTAGTAGAGGAACGGGCTCCCCGGAAGTGAGAGCAGGAGCGCGTTGATCAGCTCGATCTCGGCCCGGGAGTTGTCGAGCAGCGGCGCCAGCCGGCGGCGGATGCCGATGTTGGCCCGCATGCGCGGGTCCGGCGCGTACCAGCCCAGCATGGCGGCGCGCTCGTCGGCGGTGACCATCTCCAGGGTCAGTTCATCGTGGTTGCGGAGGAATGTGCCCCATTGTGCGCCCTCAGGGATGTCCGGGGTGTCGCGCATGGTCTCGATGATGGGTGCGGCCTTCTGGTCGCGGAGCGCGTAGTAGAGGCGGGGCATGATGGGAAAGTGGAACGCCATGTGGCATTCGGGTTCTTCAACGGTGCCGAAGTACTCCACCACTTCGTTGGGCGGCTGGTTCGCTTCGGCGATGATGACGCGGCCGGGGTAGCTTTCATCCACCATTTCCCGGAGCCGGCGGAGGAACTCGTGGGTGGCGGGCAGGTTTTCGCAGTTGGTGCCCTCCTCCTCGAACAGGTATGGGATGGCGTCCGCCCGGAAACCGTCAATTCCCTGGTCCAGCCAGAACCGGACCACGTCGAAGACGGCGTCGATCACTTTTGGGTTTTCGAAGTTCAGGTCCGGCTGGTGGCTGAAGAACCGGTGCCAGAAGAACTGGCGGCGGATGGGATCGAACGTCCAGTTCGATTCCTCCGTGTCGACGAAGATGATGCGGGCATCCTGGTATTTTTCGTCGGTGTCGCTCCAGACGTAGAAGTCCCCGAACGGCCCGTCCGGGTCCTTCCGGGACTCCTGGAACCAGGGGTGCTGGTCGGAGGTGTGGTTCAGCGGAAGGTCGATGATTACCCGGACGCCGCGGGCGTGGGCCTCCGCCACCAGCCTTTTGAAGTCGCTGATGGTGCCAAACTCGTCCAGGACCGAGTTGTAATCCGAGATGTCATAACCGCCGTCACGCAGCGGCGACTGGAAAAACGGGGGCAGCCAGAGGCAGTCAACGCCGAGCCACTGCAGGTAGTCCAGCCGGTCGATGAGGCCGGAGAAATCCCCGGACCCATCGCCGTTGGCATCCGAAAAGGCCCTGACAAGCACTTCATAGAACACTGCCTTGCGGTACCACAGGGGGTCATGCTGAAGGCCGGGCGCATTTAGCTCGAACGTGCTCTTAGGGGTGAAGTGGCCGGAACTTTGCGGATTGAAGGTCACTGATGCGTTCTCCTCACGCTCAGGATGTGGGCGGGCTCCACGTGCGGATCAAGCCGCACGTAGTTGAACTCGCCCCACTCCCAGCTTTGGCCGGAGAGGAGGTCGTCCACGTAGAAGCCGCCGCCGGGCGTGATGTCCTGCGGGTCCAGTTCCAGGGCTGCCAGGTCCAGGGCCACGCTGCATTCCTTGGTCACGTGCGGGTCCACGTTGACCACCACGATGATGGTGTCCTTGGATCCGTCGGGAAGGGTCTTGTGCTTGGAGTAGACCACCGTTGAGTCGTCGGTGCTGTTGTGGACCGTCAGGTTCTGGAGGTCAAGCAGCGCGGGGTGGTCCCGCCGGATGTGGTTCAGCCGCGTGATGTACGGGGCCAGAGAGCGTCCGGACTCGGCGGCCGCGTCCCAGTCGCGCGCCTTGTACTCGAACTTCTCGTTGTCGATGTATTCCTCGGCACCGGGCCGGGCCACGTGCTCGTACAGTTCGTAGCCTGCGTACACGCCCCAGAGCGGGCTGCCCGTGGAGGCAAGTACCGCCCTGACGCGGAACGCGGCCGGCCCGCCGTACTGCAGGTATTCCGTGAGGATGTCCGGGGTATTGACGAAGAAATTGGGGCGGAAGAACGCCGGGGACTCGTGGCTTACTTCTTCGAAGTAGGTCTCGATTTCCTTCTTGGTGTTCCGCCACGTGAAGTAGGTGTAGGACTGCTGGAAGCCCGCCCTGCCCAGTGCGTGCATCATGGCTGGGCGGGTAAAGGCCTCCGCAAGGAAAACCACGCCGGGCACCGCTTTGTCCACTTCCGCGATGAGCCATTCCCAGAACCACACTGGCTTGGTGTGCGGGTTGTCGACGCGGAATATCTTGACGCCATGGCTGACCCACAGCAGCACTATCCGCAGGATTTCCCGCGAAAGGCCTTCGGGATCGTTATCGAAATTCAGCGGGTAAATGTCCTGGTACTTCTTGGGCGGGTTTTCCGCGTAGGCAATGCTGCCGTCCACCCTGGTGGTGAACCATTCCGGATGGGACTGCACCCAGGGGTGGTCAGGGGCAGCCTGGAGCGCCAGGTCCAGGGCCACTTCCAGTCCCAGTTCGTTGGCACGGGCCACGAACGCGTCGAAGTCTTCGAAGGATCCGAGGTCGGGGTGGATGGCGTCGTGCCCGCCTTCCTTGGCTCCGATGGCCCACGGTGAACCCGGATCGTGGGGGCCGGCGACAAGCGTGTTGTTGGGCCCCTTCCGGAACTGCAGGCCGATGGGGTGGATCGGCGGCATGTAGAGGACGTCGAACCCCATGGCAGCGACGGCGTCCAGCCGCTTGGCCGCGGTCCGGAAGTTACCCGAGGTCCAGGCACCGGTGTTGTGGTCCTTGACGGCGCCTTCCGACCGGGGGAAGAACTCGTACCAGGCGCCCCGCCCGGCCCGGTCCCGCTCCACCAGCAGGGGGTACTTCTCGGAGACGGTGACGAGTTCCCGGATGGGCTGGCGGGCAACGACGTCGGCGATTTCCTGGCTGAACCCGGCACCAAGCCGTTCCTCCGTGCTGCGGGACTGGTCACCCAGGACCTCAGAGGCGTGCCGCAGGGCAGCCCGGTCCACGTCGTCCCGGAAGTCCTCGGCGGATGCTTCGCCCAGCAGTTTGGCACCTTCGGCGAGCATGAGTTCGACGTCGACCCCGGCGTCGATCTTCACCTCGGCGTTGTGGTGCCAGGTGCCGTACCGGTCGTGCCAGGCTTCGATGGCAAAGGACCAGTTCCCCGTTTCCGACGGCGTGAGCACGCCTTCCCAACGGTCCGTGCCCATACCCCGTTCCCCGCGGGGCGGCGCGAGGCGCACGCGCTGGCGCTCGGCACCGGAGGGGTCCAGGAGCACTGCGCTGACGCCGAGCTGGTCATGCCCCTCGCGGAAGCAGGTGGCGCCCACCACGATGGCTTCGCCGGGCAGGGCCTTGGCCGGAAACTTGCCGCCCTCGACGACGGGCTGCACGGCGGTAATCGGAAAACGCCCGAACCGCAGGCCCTCGGTGATACTGCGCTGGGGCATTTTGGTGGATGCTGCACTGGTTCCTGAGTTAGTCGTCACAGGCTCGACGTTAGCGAGAAATGCCCCGGATTGCTAAGCCTGCTCACTAAAAACGGTGTGCCGCGGCCGAATTTCTTCACGCCCCTGTCATTTACCCAAAAGAAACCGAAAGCTGGTTCCAGCGGCGCATGTTGTCGGTTAGTGTGACGCAGGTGAAGGCAATCCGCAGGTTTACGGTCCGTACAGTCCTCCCCGAACCCATTCGGCCCCTGGCCCGGCTGGCCAGCAATTTGCGGTGGTCCTGGCACCGCCCCACCCGGGAACTTTTCGCGGGGCTGAACCCGCGCCTCTGGGAGGAAAGCGGGCAGGACCCCATCGGCTTCCTGGGCATGGTCAGCCGCGAGGAATTCCAGCAACTCGCTGCGGACCAGTCCGTGGTGGAGAGGGTGCGCGCCGCCGAGCAGGACCTTGACCGGTACCTCCAGGAGCCGCGCTGGTACCAGGGCCTGGGCCCGGATGCACCCGCTTCCATTGCCTACTTCTCCCCCGAGTTCGGCATCACCGAGGTCCTCCCCCAGTACTCGGGCGGCCTGGGCATCCTCGCCGGCGACCACCTGAAGGCAGCCTCGGACCTCGGCGTTCCCCTCGTCGGGGTGGGCCTGCTGTACCAGGCCGGCTACTTCAAGCAGTCACTGTCCCGCGATGCGTGGCAGCAGGAGACCTACCCCGTCCTGGATCCGGACGGCCTGCCGCTGACACTGCTTCGGGAGCCGTCTCCGGACGGCAACGGCAAGGCCCTTGAGGTATCCCTGCCCCTTCCCAACGGGCGCCGGCTCCTGGCACACATCTGGCGGGCCGACGTCGGCCGTGTTCCCCTGCTCCTCCTGGACTCCAACGTGCCGGGCAACGACGACGCCGCCCGCAGCATCACCGACCGGTTGTACGGCGGCGGTGGCGACCACCGGCTCCAGCAGGAACTCCTGCTGGGCATGGGCGGGGTCAAGGCCCTGCGCGCCTTCCAGAAGCTGACGGGCTGCGCCGCGCCGGAGGTGTTCCACACCAACGAAGGGCACGCGGGGTTCCTGGGGATCGAACGCATCCAGGAACTGATGTCCGGGGAGGAGGCCCTGACCTTCGACGAGGCCCTTGCCGCGGGCCGCGCCTCCACGGTGTTCACCACCCACACGCCGGTCCCGGCCGGCATCGACAGGTTCGAGATCAACCAAATCAGCCATTTCTTCCAGGCCGGCCTCGCTCCGGACGTGCCCGTGGACCGTGTCCTGGAATTGGGACGGGAGAACTACGCGGACGGTAACCCGGCCGTCTTCAACATGGCGGTCATGGGCCTGCGCCTGGCCCAGCGGGCCAACGGCGTGGCCAAGCTCCACGGTGAGGTGTCCCGCGGCATGTTCTCCGCCCTCTGGCCTGGCTTCGACCACTCCGAGGTGCCCATCACGTCAGTCACCAACGGCGTGCACGTTCCCACCTGGGTGGACAGCCGCATCTCCAAGCTCGCCCGCGACCAGTTTGGCAGCGAGGCCGAAGCGCTGGGCAAATGGGACCTGGCCTACAACGTCAGCGACGCCGACGTCTGGGCGCTGCGCCGCGAGATGCGCGCTGCCCTGGTGGAGGACGTCCGCCGCAGGCTGCGGGCGGCCTGGAAGAAGCGCGGCGCTGCCGACGCAGAGCTGGGCTGGACGGACAACGTGCTGGACCCGGACATCCTCACCATTGGTTTTGCCCGCCGCGTGCCCACCTACAAGCGGCTGACCCTGATGCTGCGCGAACCGGCGCGGTTGAAGGCGCTGCTCCTGCACAAGGACCACCCCATCCAGTTGGTGATCGCCGGAAAGTCGCATCCGGCCGACGACGCCGGGAAGAAAATGATCCAGGACCTGGTGCGCTTCACGGATGACCCCGAGGTCCGGCACCGCATCGCGTTCCTGCCCAACTACGACATCGCCATGGCCCGGACCCTGTTCCCGGGCTGCGACGTCTGGCTGAACAACCCGCTGCGTCCGTTGGAGGCCTGCGGCACGTCGGGCATGAAGGCGGCCTTGAACGGTTCCCTGAACCTTTCCGTCCTGGACGGCTGGTGGGATGAGATGTACGACGGCGAGAACGGCTGGGCCATTCCCACGGCCAACAACGACGCTTCCCCCGAGGAGCGGGACGACATTGAGGCGGCGGCACTGTATGAGCTGCTGGAAACGCAGGTGGCACCGCGCTTCTACGGCAGCACGGTGTCCGAGGCTGCAGGCGCTGCCGGTCCCTCGACCACGCCGAGGGAGAAGGTCCCAACGCACTGGGTGTCCATGATCAAGCACACCCTCTCGCATCTGGGTCCGGCGGTCTCCGCTGAACGCATGCTCCGCGACTACGTGAACATCCTGTACCGCCCGGCAGCGGAAGCGGGCCGCAGCGCCACCGCCAACTCGTACGCCCAGGCCCGCGCATTGGCTTCATGGTCGGCCAAGGTGCGCGGCGCCTGGCCGCAGGTCCACGTTGAGCACGTGGATTCGGTGGGTGTGTCCGAGGACCCGCAGATCGGCGACACGCTCCAGGTCAACGCCTACGTGGCCCTGAACGCCCTCACACCGGAGGATGTCTGCGTGGAGGTGGCCTACGGCCGGGCCGAGGAGAACGACACCCTGGCCGACATCACCATGATGGAGCTGCAGGTGAAGGAGGACCTGGGCAACGGGCGCCACCTGTTCAGCAGCTCCTTGGTGATCGACCGCTCCGGGCCGTTCGGGTACACCGTCCGCGTCCTGCCCCGGCATGACGCCCTGGCCTCGAAGGCCGAGCTTGGGCTGATCGTGAACGCTTAGCCCATTGCGGACAGGGACCGGCAGGCCTGCTTCCTGGCAGGCCTGCCGCTCCGTTTAAGGAAGCGCCGCGGTCACTTAAAGAAGCACGGCGGTGACGGCCAGGTCCTTGCCCGCGTACCGTTCTGCGTCCTGCAGGATCTCGCAGATGATCCCGAACGACCGGTCTGCGCGGAACGGCGCCGCCACCTGCCACAGCAGCGTGACGGGAGGGTTGCTGTTACCACTGATGCTGTCCGCGAAGTCGTGAAGCGAGTCGTTCAGCGCATCGAGGTTCACGCCATAATGCTCGGGAAAGTCCAGCACCTCGCCAAAGGTCTCCAGGACGGTGCGTTTGCTGTCCGCCGGAGGGACCACCACGCTGCGGCGCCCGGCGTCGGCCACCTGTTCCTGCAGCTCTTCGAGGGTCCAGGTGTCGCCGGAGAAGATTCTCATGGTTGTGCTAGCTGCCTTCCGCTATGTACTTGAACGTTGCGTAGTGGTCCCCGGTGTAATACTTCTCGCCGTCGTTGCCGGCCACGATGCGCCTGGCACCCCTGTCCGGTTCACCAGGCGTGGGAACGGTGTACTCGCGGTAATAACCGCGGTCCCGGGCGGGCAGGACGCGTTCGAAGTTGCCGAATACCTGGTCGTCCTGGCCGTACTGGAACGGGCCGCCCGCCCGGATCAGCGCCAGCACCCGACGGCCCTCCACCGGCAAGGCGGATTCCCGGATCTCCGGCAGGCTGGATGGGTTCGCTCCTCGGTGGGACGCCGACTGCTTCGCGGCCGGGGACGTGGCCGTCCCGCGCTGGGTGCCCGCTGCGCTGGAGGCGGCTCCCGGCGTCGCACCGTCCGTCTGCCGGCCCAGCAGCCCGGCGCCGCCGAACGCCACGACGGCCAGCACCACCAGGGTGGTGAGGATCAGCGGGAGGATGGAGCGGTTGCGCATGCGGGTCTGCCTGACGGGGATGGAGGAGTCTACGTGCGGTAGATGCTGATGGAGTTGGCCTCGGCAAGGTCGATCTCCCCCGCTGCCACCTGGATGCCCTGCCGCTCCTTGTGGCGGGGCGAGGTGGTGAGCCGCAGCTCGAACAGGCCCGGCGCCGGCTTCCCGGCATCCGGCAGGGTGACCTCGACGTCATGGGCGCCTCCGTTGACCACTACCAGTCCGGCAAGGTCGCCGCCGTCGTCGCGGAGCAGTAGCTGCAGGACGCGGTGTTGCGGATCGTTCCAGCGCTCGGCGGACATGGGCTGGCCGTGCTGGTCGAACCAGTAGAGGTAGGACTGTTCGTCGCGGACGGGAAAGTCGTGGGGCTGGGCGGCAAGGAACTCCTTGCGCAGCCGGATGTACCGTTTGGTGCTGCGCAGCATCTCGTGTGCCTCCGGCGTCAGCGTCCAGTCGAGCCAGGTGATGGCGTTGTCCTGGCAGTAGGCGTTGTTGTTGCCGTGCTGGGTCCGTGCCAGCTCGTCCCCGGCTGTGATCATTGGGACGCCGAGCGAGACCATCAGCGACGCCATCAGGTTGCGCCGGGACTGGGCGCGCTGTGCCAGGATTGCGCTATTCTCGGTGGGGCCCTCAACGCCGTGGTTGTAGCTGCGGTTATCCCCATGCCCGTCCCGGTTTTCTTCACCGTTGGCCTCGTTGTGCTTCCGGTCGAAGGACACGAGGTCGTTCATGGTGAAGCCGTCATGGGCGGTGACGAAATTGACCGATGCCAGGCGCGAACGGCCGGAGGCCTGGAAGAGGCCCGCGGAACCGGACATGGAGTCGGCAAGCTTTGCCATCGTCCCGCCGTGCCCACCGGAATCGATGGCTGCCCGGTCGGCCAGCCAGAACGTCCGGACGGCGTCGCGGAAGTGGTCATTCCAGTCCACCCACCCGCGCGGGAACCGGCCGGTCTGCCAGCCGCCGTAGCCAATGTCCCAGGGTTCGGCGATCAGCTTGACCTCGGCCAGGACGGGATCGGCGGCAACGGCCGTGAGGAAGGGGTGGTGGGGGTCGAATTCGTTTGCGGCGTTGCGGCAGAGCGTGACTGCGAGGTCGAACCGGAAGCCGTCGATGTGGAATTCGTCCACCCAGTAGCGGAGGGAGTCAAGCACCAGCTGGACTACATGCTGGTCCCCGAAGTTGAGGGTGTTGCCGCAGCCGGTGGTGTCAATGTACTTGCCGCTGCCGTCCACGCGGTAGTACGTGTCTTCACCGAGGCCGCGGAAGCTCAGGACGGGGCCGTCCGCCGTGCCCTCGGCCGTGTGGTTGTAGACGACATCGAGGATGACTTCCAGCCCGGCGGCGTGAAGTGCCTTCACCATGGCCTTGAACTCGTCCTGGACCGCCTGCGGGCCCGCTTCCTGCGCGGCTCGGGTGGCGTAGCCGGGGTGCGGGGCGAAGAAGGCGGCGGTGTTGTACCCCCAGTAGTTGCTGAGCCCCAGGTCCTGCAGGTGTGGCTCATCGATGTGGAAGTGGACGGGCAGGAGCTGGACGGACGTAACGCCCAGGCCGGTGAGGTGCTCTACGACGGCGGGGTGGGCCAGGCCGGCATAGGTCCCCCGCAGCTCTTCGGGTACGTCAGGATGGAGCATGCTCTGGCCACGGACATGCGCCTCGTAGACGATGGTGTTGCGCCAGGGAAGACGCAGCCGTTCGTCAGATTCCCAGTCGAAGTCGAGAGCGGTGCGGACGCTGGTGAGGAAGCCCTCGCCCTGGTCCACTCCCCTGCCGTACGGGTCCAGCAGCAGGGGCTGGCGGGCGGAGCCATTTTCTGCCGGAAGCTCCGGCGGCAAAGCCTGGCCGTCCGACGTCGGGCGGAAGCCGTAGCGCGATCCGTACGGCAGGTCCTCCACGATACCGTGGTGGACTCCCTTGGTGACGTTGGGCAGGGTCTGGGTCCGCCACTGGCCGCCGGGAGGGCAGTAGGCGATGTCCAGGCTGGCGACGCCGGGGGCGAAGCAGGCAACGTTGGCGCGTCCGCCGGCGTGGTGCCGGGTACCGCCGGAATCAGCGCGCGGGACGCTGACACCGAGGGGAACAGCCGAGGAGGCGTCCATGGTGGAAGCAGTGTCGAAAAGCGGCATGACCATCACCTAAATAGTAGCGGCCAGCGGCACTTGGCCTGCCCGTATGCCCCTGCGGCGCGGGGAATCCGTCCGCAGGTTACGGGCAGGCGGAGCTATCCTGCGGAGCGCTGGCGGGAGACCTCGTACAGCGAGATGCCCACGGCCATTGAGGCGTTCAGGGACTCCATGGCGGAATCGATGGGAATGGAGACGATCTGGTCGCAGTTTTCCCGGACCAGCCGGCTCAAACCCTTTCCTTCGGAGCCCACCACGATGCACACGGGTTCGGTCGCCAGCGTGAGGTCAGGCAGCGAAACGTCGCCGTCGCCGTCGAGCCCCAGGACATAGATGCCCATGTTCTTGAACTGCTTCAGCGCGTTGTTCAGGTTGGAGGCGCGGGCCACGGGCACGCGGACGGCGGCACCGGCACTGGTCTTCCATGCCGAGGCGGTCACGCCCACGGAGCGGCGCTCGGGCACCACGACGCCATGGCCGCTGAAGGCGGAGACGGAGCGGATGATCGCACCCAGGTTCCGGGGGTCGGTAATGCCGTCAAGGGCAACGAAGAGCGGCGCGTTGGAGATGTGCCCCTTCTTCCACTTGTCCACGGTTTCCTCGGCGAGCTCGTAGGCGTCCAGGTACTCGTAGGGCGGGATCTGCAGGACCAGGCCCTGGTGGACGGCGTCGTCCGTCATCCGGTCCAGTTCAGGTTTGCCGGTTTCCAGCAGCGGGATGCCGCGTTCGGCTGCGAGCTTCAGGGACTCCTTGACCCGGTCGTCCATCTCGATGCGGATGGCAACGTGGAGGGCCTTCGCCGGAATTCCGGCACGGAGCGCCTCGACTACGGAGTTGCGTCCGGTAACCACTTCCTCGGTGGCACGTCCCTTGGGGCCGGACTTGGCAGCACCGGCGCTGCGGGCACCGGTCCCCCGCTTCGCTGCAGACCGTTCGGCAAGCTGCCGGGCCTTGTGCGCTTTGTGGTACACGCGGTCCTCGGCCTTGGGCGTGGGGCCCTTGCCCTCGAGGGCCTTGCGGCCATGGCCACCGGTTCCGACGGTGGGGCCCTTCTTCGCTTTAACCGATCGGCGACCATTGTTGGCCATGATGTCCCACCCTTGATTGTGCTGACTGAATCTGCATACCAGTCTACTGACCCGAAAAAAATCGGGGACAGCGCCCCTGTTCAGTCCCGCTTGAGGCTCCAGGTGGCACCGTCCGGGCCGTCCTCCACCAGGACGCCTGCCTGGTTGAGGGTGTCCCGGATGGCGTCGGACTTCGCCCAGTCCTTGTCGGCGCGGGCAGCCGCCCGGGCCGAGAGCTGGGCCTCGACCAGGACGTCGAGCGCTTCGGCCTCACGCGTGCTGGCTTTTTCAGAGCCTGCGACGGCGTTGAGCCCCAGGACATCGGTCATCAAGACGACGGCATGCATGGCGCTCCGGGCGCCGTCATCATCCCCGTCGGCGAGTGCAGTGTTGCCCGCCCTGACCGTCTCGTGCAGTGCGGCCAAGGCGCGCGGGACGTTGAGGTCATCATCCATGGCCTCCTGGAATGCCTGGACATTCGCCGATGAGGAGCCGTGGCTGCCGTCGTCGATAGGGCCCGCATTCCCGCCGAAACGGGCCGCAGCCTTGGCCAGGAATCCGTCGATGCGTTCGACGGCGGCCGCTGCCTCCTGGAGGGACGTGGGACGGTAGTCGAGGATGGACCGGTAGTGCGCCTGGCCAAGGTAGTAGCGCACCACCCGCGGTGGGGCGAGTTCGAGCATTTCGGCCGGGCTGATGGTGTTGCCGATGGACTTGGACATCTTTTCGCCCTGGTACGTCACCATGCCGTTGTGCATCCAGAAGTTGGCGAACGGGTGTCCGGCTGCCTGCGACTGCGCCATTTCGTTTTCGTGGTGCGGGAAACGGAGGTCCAGTCCCCCGCCGTGGATGTCGAAGGCGGCACCGAGGTACTTGGTCACCATGGCGGAGCACTCGAGGTGCCAGCCCGGCCGTCCGGCACCCCAGGGCGAGGACCAGCTGGCGGTAGCGGGCTCCCCTTCTTTGGAACCCTTCCACAGCGCAAAGTCGCGCGGGTCCTTCTTGCCGCGGGGATCGGCGTCGGGCGCTGCCTGCATGTCGTCGATGTTCTGCCGGGTCAGGGCGCCGTACTTGTCCCAGGAGCGGACATCGAAGTACACGTCGCCCGAGTCGTCCAACGCGGGGTAGGCGTGGCCGCGGTCGATGAGCTGCTGGATGAGGGCATGCATTTCGGGAATATGTCCGGTGGCGCGGGGCTCGTACGTGGGGCGGGAGACTCCCAGAGCGTCGTAGGCCTTCAGGAATTCCTGCTCGTAGCGGTAGGCCAGGGCCCACCATTCCTCACGGGCCACCTCGCCCGGCTCGGGGCTGAAGTCCGGGTCAAAGGAGGCCTCGGACTTGGCGAGGATCTTGTCGTCGATGTCCGTCACGTTGCGGACAACCGTGACGCGCAGCCCCCGGTACTGCAGCCAGCGGGTGAGCTGGTCGAAAGCGATGGCGGAACGGATGTGGCCCACGTGCGGCATCCCCTGGACAGTCGCACCGCAGTAGTAGAGGCTGACCTTGCCCTCGACGAGGGGGACGAAATTCCGGACGTCGGCGGAGGCGGTGTCATAGAAGCGCAGGGTCACCGCTCCAGACTAGCTGATGGGCGCAGCGGGCTGCGGGTACACCAGGGCGGTGGCTACTGCGGAGACGCCCTCGCCGCGCCCGGTGAATCCCAGGCCGTCACTGGTGGTTGCCGTGACGCCTACATGGGCGCCTGCCGCCTCGCTCAGGACTCTTTGCGACTCTTCCCGCCGCGGGCCGAATTTGGGCCGGTTGGCTACGAACTGCACGGCGACGTTGCCGATCTCGAATCCGGCAGCCCGGACGATCCGTGCGGCCTCGGCGAGGAGCGTGGCACCGGACGCACCGGCGAATTCCGGGCGGTCCGTGCCGAAGTGGGTACCAAGGTCGCCGATGCCGGCAGCCGAAAACAGGGCGTCCGCTGCTGCGTGGGCCACGGCGTCGCCGTCAGAATGCCCGGCGAGGCCGCGTTCGCCGGGCCAGAGCAGGCCACCGAGCCACAGCGGGCGCGGAGAATCCTCGGGGGCATACGCGTGGACGTCGATACCCACACCGGTGCGGGGCAGGACGGTGTCCGGGCTCATCCCTCCACCCACCGGGCACCGAGCGGACCCTCGAGGAGGCCTTCGGCGAAGATGAGGTCAAGGGGTGTGGTGATTTTCAGGGATTGCGTCGACCCGCGGACGGCGTGCACCGCAGTGCCCAGCATTTCCACGAGCATGGCGTCGTCGGTGACGGCCGCTGCCTGCTGCTGGTCCAGGGCCTGGGCGGCTTCGTGCGCCCGCAGCAGCGTGCCGAGGGTGAAGCCTTGCGGGGTCTGCACCGCCCGCAGTTCTTCGCGGCGGGCAGTTCCGGTGACAACTTCGGGGGCAACCGCGGCGTCGCCGCCGGTGGTCGCCGCCACTGTCTTGACCGTGTCCACGACCGGGACGACGGGAATAACTGCCGCGGCGCCGGCGACCAGGGAATCGCAGACGCGGTGGAAAACGGATTCGGGTGTGAGGGCACGGGCGGCGTCGTGGACGAGGACGGCCTCGATGCCTTCCATCAGCGCTGCAATTCCGGCGCGGACGGACTCAGCCCTGGTGGATCCGCCGTCAACGACCGTCAGGAGGGGGCCGCCGTCGGCAAGTTCCTCCCGGAAGTCGTCGCACAGCCGGCGCAGGCCTTCGTCGCCGGGAGGCAATGCCACGCACACCTGGCTGGCCACGCCCGAAGCAACAATGCCCCGCAGGGCATGCATCAGGATCGGCTCTCCGCCGAGCGGCACTGCCGCCTTGGGCATGCCGTAGCCAAGGCGTTGCCCGGAACCTGCGGCAACCACGATGACTGCTGTGACCAGGCGCGTGGGTGATTCACTCATGCGGACTAGCCTACGACGCCGCACCATGGCTTGGATGCTTGGGACACCGCGGGGTGGGCCCAAAAAAGCCCCGGCGGCACGTGCGTGCAGCCGGGGCTAAATTCTTTAGGAAGCCAGGACCTCGTCGAGAACGCTTGCCGCCTTCTCCTCGTCGGTCTTCTCAGCCAGCGCCAATTCTGAAATCAGAATCTGGCGGGCCTTGGCCAGCATTCGCTTCTCGCCTGCGGAAAGGCCCCGGTCGTGATCCCGGCGCCACAGGTCGCGAACAACCTCTGCCACCTTGATGACGTCACCGGAAGCAAGCTTCTCCAGATTTGCCTTGTACCTGCGTGACCAGTTGGTGGGTTCCTCCGTGAACTCGGCACGGAGCACATCGAACACGTGCTCCAGGCCTTCCTTGCCCACTACGTCCCGGACCCCAACAAGGTCAACGTTCTCTGCTGGAACTTCAATGGTCAGATCACCCTGAGCCACCTTGAGCTTGAGATACATCTTCTCTTCGCCCTTGATGGTGCGCATCTTGATTTCTTCAATCTTCGCAGCACCGTGGTGAGGGTAAACTACTGTCTCGCCGACCTCAAATACCATGTGGACATTTCCCCTTTCCCGCAGACCAGTTTATCACGATTCAGGCATATGACCGGCCGGAGAAAGGGCTCCCAACCGCTAAAATACGCGGGAAAACGGCCCAATCGAACCCCTTCACCCCCTTGACGGATGCGCAGATTAGTGCATGCGGTGAGCGCTCACGCGGGGGATGTGACACCGCCGAATCCTCGTTTGCCCATCTTTGCGGATAGGCTATGGCTGAAAAAGACTTCAAATTTCTCGAGGAGTACGTGACGTGCGTTCCACTGCGATGAACCGGGCCCAGCGCGGCAAACTGGCACTGACGGCTGCTGCCCTTGGCGCCAGCCTGCTGACCGCGGGCTGCGGTTACATCACGCCCCAGCAGACCAGCCATCAGTACTCCGCCTCGGACGGCATCCGCGCGGACCTCGGTCCGCTGCAGCTGCGGAACATCCTTATTGTTTCCACCGGCGAGGACGAGCCCGGCCGCCTGATCGGTGCCGTTTACAACTCCTCCTCCAAGGATGTGAAGCTCACCGTCAACGGCGCAAAGGGCTCACAGACCGAGGTTCCGGTGAAGGCCAACTCCTACACCCTGCTGAACGAAAAGTCGGATGAGGCCATCCTCAGCACCACCGGCGGCAAGCCGGGTTCCCTGGTGGACGTCAAGATCAGCGAGAACGGCACCAACGTCAACAGCACGGTCAAGGTTCCGGTCCTGGACGCCACCCTGCAGGAGTACAAGGACTACGTCCCCACCCCCAGCCCGTCGGCGACGTCCACGCCGTCGTCCTCTTCGTCGGCCAGCGCGGGCGCAACTTCCTCCGCCTCCGCGACCTCCAGCACCTCGGCAACGGCGACTGCCACCAGCCGCTAAGGCGAACGCTCGAACAAACAAACACAAAAAGGGAGGAGCCCCAAGGGGCTCCTCCCTTTTTTGCGGTGTCTTCGGGCCTACGGCTCGAACTTGTACCCGAGGCCGCGCACGGTCACCAGATAGCGCGGGGCAGAAGGATCCGGTTCGATCTTTCCACGGAGGCGCTTCACGTGGACGTCCAGGGTCTTGGTGTCGCCAACGTAGTCGGAGCCCCACACCCGGTCGATCAGCTGGCCGCGGGTGAGCACCCGGCCGGAGTTGCGGAGGAGCATCTCAAGCAGTTCGAACTCCTTCAACGGAAGCAGGACCTGTTCGCCGTCCACGCTTACCACGTGCCGTTCGATGTCCATCCGGACAGGCCCGGCCTGGACCGTGGCGGAGATCAGTTCTTCCGGCTCGCCCTGGCGACGCAGGACGGCCCGGACACGGGCCACCAGCTCCCGGGATGAGTAGGGCTTGGTGACGTAGTCGTCCGCGCCAAGCTCCAGGCCAACCACTTTGTCGATTTCCGAGTCCTTGGCGGTCAGCATGATCACGGGAACGGTGGAGCGCTGCCGGAGCTGGCGGCATACCTCCGTACCGGAAAGCCCGGGGAGCTGCAGGTCCAGCAGCACCAGGTCGGCGCCGTTGCGGTCGAATTCGGTGATGGCGTCCAGCCCGTTGTCCACCACCTCAACCTCGAATCCCTCTTTGCCCAGCAAATAGGACAAGGGATCGCTGAACGATTCCTCGTCCTCAACAATCAAAATCCTGCTCAAGCGCTAGCTCCTCGTTCTGTTGCGCCGGCGGCGCGTGGTACTTGGGTAAGAGTGGCCCCGGGCGTCCCCTGGGCGGGCGGCAGTGCCGGCCGGACGGAACTGGACGGCCCGGCGTCGCCGTCCTGCCCTTCCATCTCGGGCAGCCGAAGGGTGAAGGTCGACCCCTGGCCTGGCTGGGACCACAGCGTCACTTCGCCGCCGTGGTTCGACGCCACGTGCTTGACGATGCTCAGGCCAAGCCCGGTACCGCCCGTCTGGCGGGAGCGGGCGGCGTCAACCCGGTAGAAGCGCTCGAAGACGCGCTCCTGGTCCTCCGGCGACAACCCGTCCCCCTGGTCGGTGACGGAAATGGACACCAGGCCGTCCCTGGAGCGAACGCCGATGCCAACACGGGTGTTGGGCGGGGAATAGCGGATGGCATTGTCGATGAGGTTCCGCAGCGCCGTGACCAAAAGGTCCTGGTCCCCGAACACCTTCCCCTCCGTCCGGCCGCCGACCACGATGCTGATGTTCTTGCTTTCGGCGGGAAGCTGCGAGCGGTCCACGGCCTCCGCGATCACCGCGTTGATGTCGACGGGACCGCCCTGCTGTGTCACGCTGGCACCCTGGAGGCGGGAAAGTTCAATGATGTCCTGGACCAGCGCGGCCAGGCGGGCTGACTCCTTGTGCATGCGCTTGGCGAAGCGGCGCACGGCTTCTTCGTCATCGGCGGAGGACTCCAGCGCCTCAGCCAGCAGGGAGATGGCGCCCACGGGGGTTTTCAGTTCGTGCGAGACGTTGGCAACGAAGTCATTGCGGATCTCTTCGGTCCGCGTGATTTCAGTCCGGTCATCGGCAAGGAGCAGGATGTATTCCTCACCCAACATGGCCGCCCGCACCTGGACGATAATGGTTCCCTGCCCCAGCGGCCCGCGCGGAAGCTCGAGCTGCTTTTCCAGGATGACGCCGTCCCGCCGGACCCCTGCAGTCATGTCCAGGAGTTCCTTGTGCACTACGGTGTGCCCGCGGACCAGGCCGTACGCGTAGGCTGCGGGGCTGGCACGGACCACGCCGTCGACGTCGTCGAGCACTACAAAAGCGCGGCCGACGACGGCGAGCACCTCCGCGGCGCCGGCCGGCAAGGCGAGCTCCCCGGCATCGACATCCAGCAGTTCACGCTGTTTCTCGCTGACCCGGTAGGCAAGCACGCCGAACGTGCCAAGCGCCAGGCCGATAAGGCCGGCAACCAGACCAATGAGCATAGGATCCACAGGTCCACTTTATGCTCTTGCCTGTCGCCTCCTGCCGACTCCGGCCAGTTACGGCGTAGGTTCAACTAACGTTCACCTGTGTGGGCATAATCGTTTACCGGGCGATGACAAAGTTAGAGGTCAGAGCGCCCAACGGCGATACGATTCCTGCTGCCCTGCAGCGGCCGGCGGGAGTTCCAAGGAAAGGACGCCCACGTGCGTAAGGTTTTTCAGGAAGAACTCACCCAGGTTGGTGACCAGCTGGTGGAGATCTCCCGCCTGGTCAGCGAAGCGATCGAAAAGGCCACTACCTCATTCCAGGTAGCGGACGTGGACCTCGCCCAGGACGTCATCGCTGCGGACGCACGCATTGACTTCCTCCAGAACAGCCTGGATGAGCGCGCGATCGACATCCTGGCGCTGCAGGGTCCCGTCGCCAGCGACCTGCGCATGATCGTAGGGTCCCTCCGGATGAGCGCATCCCTGGAGCGGATGGGTGACCTGGCACGGCATATCGCCCAGCTGGCCCGCCTCCGGTACCCCTCCACCGTGATTCCCGCGTCCATGACGGAGACCTTCAACCGGATGGCCGAACTGGACCAGGAAATCGCCGACAAGCTGACGGTCCTGCTGGAGAGCCGCGACCTCGAGGTGGCCAGGGACATCCTCAAGGCGAACACTGCCATCAACGACCTTCACCTGAGCGTCTTCAAGGCCATCGCTGCTCCCGAGTGGACCGAGTCCCCCGCCACCACGGTGGACGTTGCGCTCGCCAGCCGCTACTTCGAACGCTTCGCGGACCACGGCGTTTCCGTGGCCCAGAAGGTCACCTACCTCGTGACCGGAGCGTGGCAGCCGAACGCCACCGAGCACAGCTAAACACTGCTGATAACGACGGCGGGCTGGCCACCCAGGTGGCCGGCCCGCCGTCGTTCGCGGCTAATGCCCTATTTCTTGCCCTGGTTGGCTACTGCCAGGATGGCCTGCTCGGCCGCCTCGGGGTCAAGGTAGGTGCCGCCGGGCTTGATCGGCTGGAAGTTCTCATCCAGTTCGTAGACCAGCGGGATGCCCGTCGGGATGTTCAGGCCGGCGATGGCTTCATCGCTGATGCCGTCCAGGTGCTTGACCAGCGCGCGGAGCGAGTTGCCGTGGGCCGTGACCAGGACGGTCTTGCCGGCCTTGAGGTCTTCCTTGATGTCCGATTCCCAGTAGGGCAGGAGACGTACCAGGACGTCCTTCAGGCACTCGGTGCGCGGCAGGGCGTCGCCAAGGTCCGCGTAGCGGGGGTCGTGGGCCTGGCTGAATTCGCTGTTGTCGTCCAGGGGCGGCGGCGGGGTGTCGTAGGAGCGGCGCCACTCCATGAACTGCTCTTCGCCGAACTCGGCGAGGGTCTGGGCCTTGTCCTTGCCCTGCAGCGCACCGTAGTGGCGTTCGTTCAGCCGCCAGTCGCGCTTGACCGGAATCCAGCCGCGGTCGGCCTTGTCCAGGGCGATGTTTGCGGTGTTGATGGCCCGCTTCAGCAGGGAGGTGTAGAGCACATCCGGGAGGATGTTGTTTTCCACCAGCAGTTCGCCGCCGCGAGCTGCTTCCGCGCGGCCCTGGTCGTTCAGGTCAACGTCCACCCAGCCGGTGAACAGGTTCTTGGCGTTCCATTCGCTGTGGCCGTGGCGCAGCAGGATCAGCTTGTAAGTCATGATTTTCATCCTAGCTGAGCGGTGTTGCCCCCCGCCCAGCGTTACAAGGATCCCGCGGGGCCGGGATGGGCGGGACACCGGCGCCGGGCGATAGGGTTGGGCGGTGGTTCAAAAGGCTGAGCGGGTGGACGCCCCGCAACTTTCCGGACGGACGTCCGCGGCCGCGAAGGGCCGCCCCGTGGGCAACGTGACCCGCGGCACCACCAACCCGAACCGGATGCGCCGGGTTGACCGGTGGCTGACGGGACCGCAGGCCTGGCGCCTCCGGTCCGCGGCGGACCCGCTGGTGGTCGACCTGGGGTATGGCGCAACGCCGGCCACCGCCGTCGAACTTTACGAACGGCTCGCCGTTATCAGGCCGGACGTGCGGGTCTGCGGGATCGAAATTGAGCCCGACCGCGTCCGGGCGGCGCTTCCGCTGCAGCGTCCCGGCCTGACATTCCAGGTGGGCGGGTTCGAACTGCCCGTCCCGGGGCGCCCCGTGCTGGTCCGCGCCTTCAATGTCCTGCGGCAATACGAGGAGGCAGATGTACCGGGCATTTGGCGGCTGGTGCAGGACCGGTTGTCCCCCGGCGGCTTGTTCGTGGACGGCACGTGCGACGAGATCGGACGTCGCGTCACGTGGGTGGCGCTGGACCGGGAGCGCCCCCTGTCCCTTGGCATTTCGGTACGTTTCGGCAGTTTCGGGCTGCCCTCGGACGTGAGTGAGCGGCTGCCCAAGGCGCTGATCCACCGTAATGTCCCCGGTGAACGTGTTCACGCCTTCATGCAGGCCATGGACAAGGCATGGTTTGGAAGTGCGCCGCTTGCTTCATTTGGCAACAGGCAGCGCTGGGTGGGCATGTGCCGAGGTTTGCGCGACGCCGGGTGGCCGGTCCAGGACGGTCCCGGCAGGTGGCGCCTGGGGGAACTAACGGTGGACTGGGACGCTGTGGCGCCTGGTCACCACGGGCCGTAGGGGCCCATGTTGCGGCTGCCGCCGCGGCCGGCGTCCTTCACGGCCGGGCGGACATCCGCGAGGTAGACGGAGGCGGCGACCACCGCGGCCAGGCCGAACAGGCCCAGCGTGCTGAAGAGGCCCCCGCCGGAACCGAACAACGAAATCACGCCGATCAGGGCCGAGCCGCCGGTCAAGGCCAGCCAAAAGGTCTTGGTCCGTTTTCCAGTGGCTTCGAAGGCGTTGGGCCGGTGCCGGGCACAGTCCACGAACGCCCACAGCTCAAGACCCAAAGCCACCAGGCCCAGGATGAAGAACACTGCCTGCTCTACGTAACTGATGATTAGTCGACCGTCCACAGACCCAGCCTAGCCGCCCAGCGTGTCCAGCGCCTGCTTCAGGTCGGCCCAGAGGTCCTCGACGCCCTCCACCCCGACGCTCAGCCGCACCAGGTTCTCCGGGACGCTGGCGGGTTCAGCCGAGTGCCGGCGCCGGCGTTCAATGAGGGACTCGACGCCGCCCAGGGACGTGGCGGGCAGCCAGAGGCCAAGGGCCCGCACGAGTTTGTCCGCGGCGTCGGCGCCGCTGAGGCCCGCCGCGGGGGCCACCTGGATGCAGATAATGGACCCAAACCCCTTCATTTGCGCCTTCGCGCGGATGTGCCCCGGATCGGTGTCGAGCCCGGGGAACCGGATGGACTCGACGGCGGGGTGCCCTGCGAGGCGGCCCGCGAGGACCATGGCTGATTCCTGCGACCGCTGCACGCGCAGCGCGAGCGTCCGCAGGCCGCGGAGTGCGAGCCACGCCTCGAAGGGTCCGGCGATGCCGCCGTGGATGATGCGGTGGTGCAGCAGTTCAGCGCGGATGTCCGGGTTGGACGTGACCAGCGCGCCAAGGACGACGTCGGAGTGTCCGGCGAGGTATTTGGTCACCGAATGGAGGACGACGTCGGATCCGAGCAGCAGTGGCTGTTGCACCAGGGGCGTAGAGAAGGTGTTATCGGTGACCACGATCGCCCCGGCGGCGTGGGCGGCTTCAGCGACGGCGGCCATGTCCGCGATGCCGAGCATGGGGTTGGTGGGGCTCTCCAGCCACAGCATGGAAGCGGCTTTGGCAGCCGGACCTTGGGGCGCAAGGGCGTCCTGGACCGCGCCGGTATCGGCAATGTCCACGGTCCGGAGTTCAATGAAGCCCTTTTGGGCGAGTTCGGAGGCCATCACCAGCGAGCCCGAGTAGCTGTGGTTGGGCATGACCAGCACCCCGCCGGCCGGAATCAGGGACAGCGCAGAGCTGACCGCGGCAAGTCCGGATGCGTAAAGCAGTCCGGGAAGCGCCGCTCCCTCAAGCTGGCCGAGTGCCTCCTCGAAGGGGTCCCAAGTGGGGTTGGAGTACCGGCCGTAGCCCCGGTCGCCATCACCGAGCGGACCGGTCCCAAAGTAGGTGGACGAAAGGGTGATAGGAGGGTTGACCGGCTGGTCCCTTTCCCTCGGCGGACGTCCGGCCGCCACCACCACGGTCTCGGGTGTAAGGGACGCGGCCTGGTGCTCGGAAAGACTCATGGTCAAAGGGTACTGTTCCAGCCAATCGGGCCGGAAAGCAGTGTCGTTTTGTGGACGCCGGTCCGTCCACTGCTCCTGCACAGGAGGTCTCCGGAAGCCGGGATTGTCGCCACGCCTCGGTAGGCTTGAGTAGTGAACAAACAGAGGGCCGGCGTATTCATCGCATTCGAAGGTGGCGATGGTGCCGGCAAGTCCACCCAGGCGGCCCGGCTGGCGGAGGCACTGGAAGCCCGCGGTTATACCGTGCTCCGTACCCGCGAACCCGGGGGCACCCCGGTCGGCGAAAAGCTCCGGTCACTGGTGCTGGACCACGGAAACGGCGAGATCGACGCCCATACAGAGGCCCTGATCTTTGCGGCTTCCCGTGCCGCGCACGCCACCCAGGTGATCCGCCCTGCCCTTGCGCGCGGCGAGATGGTGCTGACCGACCGCTACATCGACTCTTCCGTGGCCTACCAGGGGGCAGGCCGAAACCTGGGCCAGGACGCCGTGCGTACCCTTAACGAGTGGGCCACCTCTGGCCTCCAGCCGCACCTGACTGTCCTGCTGGACGTCGACCCGGACCTGGGGCGCCGCCGGCGGACCGCGGGCCAGGCAACCGAGGACCGGCTGGAATCCGAAGCCGACGAGTTCCACACCCGCATCCGGGACGCATTCCTCGATCTGGCAGCCGTCCGGCCCGGGTCCTACCTGGTCCTCCCGGCCCGCCTCCCCGTTGACGAGTTGGCCGGGCGGATCCTCGCCCGGGTGGACACCCTGCTGGATGCAGTGCAGGGGCCGGCGGCGGAGGAGGCGGTGCCGGTGCCGGCGCCGGGAACACCCTCCGGCGGTGGTGGCTCGTGACCGTTTGGGATGACCTCCAGGGCCAGCCCGCCGTCGTCGAACAACTGCGCCAGGCCGCGGGCGGCGAAGGCCTGACCCACGCCTGGCTGTTCACCGGGCCGCCGGGGTCCGGCCGTTCCAACGCCGCCAAGGCGTTCGCTGCCGCGTTGAACTGCGACCAGGAAGACGTGGGCCTTCGAGGGTGCGGACAGTGCCAGGCATGCCACACGATTTTGGGCGAAACCCATTCCGATGTGACTTTTGTGCGCACTGAAAAAGTCACCATCACCATAGACGAGGCCCGTGAGCTCGTAGCGACGGCGGGCAACCGGCCGTCGTCGGGCCGCTGGCGGATCATCGTCGTGGAGGATGCCGACCGGATGGCCGAACGGACCACCAATGTGCTGCTCAAGGCCATCGAGGAGCCGACGCCGCGCACCGTGTGGATGCTGTGTGCGCCGTCGCCTGCCGACGTCCTGGTCACCATCCGCTCCCGCTGCCGCAGCGTGGCCCTCCGCTTGCCGCCGGCCTCGGACGTGGCAGCGCTGCTGGTCCGGCGGGACGGCGTAGACCCGGCCCTCGCGGAACAGGCAGCCCGCACGGCGCAAAGCCACGTGGGGATTGCCCGCCGGCTGGCCAGGGATCCTGCCGCAAGGGAACGCCGCCTGGAAACCGTCCGTTTTCCACTGGGACTGCGCGGCGTAACGGCCGCCGTCATGATGGCGGACAAACTGGTCAAGATCGCCACGGCAGAGGCAAACAGCTCCAATGAGGAGCGCGACGCCGCGGAGAAGGCCAGCCTCCTTGCTACGCTTGGAGCACCGGAGTCCGGCACCCTGCCGCCAGCAATGCGCAGCCAGGTGAAGCAGCTCGAAGACGACCAGAAACGCCGCGCCAAGAGGTCCATCACCGACTCCCTGGACCGTACGCTCACCGACCTGCTGTCCTTTTACCGGGATGTGCTGGTCATCCAGCTGGGGAACGCCGTGGAACTGGTCAACGTTGAGCTGAGGGGTGAGCTGGAGGAGTTCGCAGCCCACACCACCCCGGAAGCCACGCTGGCCCGCATGGACGCCATCAACAAAGCCCGCGAACGCATCACCACTACCAATGTGGCCCCGCTGCTGACCATAGAGTCCATGGCGGCCAGCCTGATCCAGCCTTCCAAGGAGACCCGATGACTGCCCGCTCCCTGCCCGCACGCCACAGGTCCCTGGCGGTCGCCGTCCGCGCTGCGGGTGCCATGGTCCTGGCCATGGTCCTGGCCTCGTGCAGCCTCCTCAACGGCGGCGACCGGAACCCGCAGGAGGCGGCCACCGCCAAGGCTGATCCGTCCATCGTGGCGTCCGCTCCGGCCGGGCTGGAGAAGTTCTACTCGCAGGAAGTCGTTTGGCAACCGTGCGAAGGGGAGTTCCAGTGCGCCAAAGTGGCCGTGCCCGTGGATTACGCCAATCCTGGCGGCGAGACCATCCAGTTGGCCGCTTTGCGGGCGCCGAGCACGGGCAAGAAGACCGGCAGCCTGCTGGTCAACCCGGGCGGCCCGGGCGCGTCCGGCTACGACTTCGTCAAGGACGCCGCCGGAACGCATTTTTCGGCCGCAGTCCGAAACGCCTACGACCTTGTCGGCTTCGATCCGCGCGGCGTGAAGCGCTCGGCCCCGGTCACCTGCATGTCGGACGCCGAACGCGACGCCTACCGGGCCAAGACCTACGCCCTTGAGACCGATTCCGGGCTCCAGGCGGCCCTTGCGGACAACAAGGCAATCGCCTCGCAATGTGCGGCGCAAACGGGCCCCGTCATGGCCCATATCGACACCGTCAGCGCCGCGAAGGACATGGACGTCCTGCGGGCCGTCGTAAACGACACCAAGCTGAACTACCTGGGGTACTCCTACGGCACGTTCCTGGGATCCACCTACGCCTCCCTGTTCCCGGACAACGTGGGCCGCATGGTCCTTGATGGAGCCCTTGACCCCTCCATCAGCAACGAAGAGCTCACCAGCGGCCAGGCCAAGGCTTTCGAAAAGGCGCTGCACACCTACGTTGCGAGCTGCCAGAAGCAAGGGAAGTGCCCGCTCAGCGGCGACGCCGACTCCGGCGTGAAGCAGATCCGGGACCTCATCAACTCCATCCAGGAGACGCCACGAACGGCGAAGGACGGGCGGCTGGTCAATGCAACCACATTCGTCAGCGGCCTGATCACCCCGCTGTACAACGACCAAAGCTGGCCCGCACTCACCCAAGCCCTTGAGGCGGCCATGTCCGGCGATGTAAGCCTCATGCTCAGGCTTGCCGACCTCGGCGCCGACCGTGCCTCCGACGGTTCGTACACGTCCAATTCCACCTTCGCCTTCAACGCAATCAACTGCCTCGACTACCCCGTGGTTTCGGATGCCGCGGGCATGCGGGCGGAGGAGAAGCGGCTCGAACAGGACTCCCCCACCATGGGCTACTTCTTTGCCTACGGCGGCACTACCTGCGCCGACTGGCCCTACAAGAACGTCCGTACGCCTGCGCCGGTGGAATACAGCGGCGACTCCCCCATCGTGGTCATCGGAACCACCGGCGATCCCGCCACCCCCGTCGGCTGGGCCGCGTCATTGCGCAAGCAGTTGGGGAACGCCTCACTGCTGACCTGGCGCGGTGAAGGGCACACCGCCTACGGCCGGGCCAACAGCTGCCTTGAGGACTCGGTGGACAATTACCTGGTGGGCGGCAAGCTGCCGGCCGACAACACGGTCTGCTGACTGCTCCCGCAGCTTCCGTCCGCCCCATTTTGACCGGGGCGAGGGGACTCTATTACAGTTGACTCTTGCATGAAGCGCCCGGTTCCGCCGGGGATTTTCATGCGGTGCTTCCTTAGCTCAGTCGGTAGAGCGTTTCACTCGTAATGAAAAGGTCATCAGTTCGATTCTGATAGGAAGCTCGGGATAAACCCCGGACAGCCCCTTCTTTTAGGGGTTTCCGGGGTTTTTCGCTGGTTAAGCGCCATTTCGGCCAGCCGCCGCTCCGACGCCGTGCGGAGTTCAGGAAACAGCAAGCCAGGCAAGGTATCCTCCCGGTATGACCCCCCGCTCCCAGGCTGCTGTTGCGCGCGCCACGGCCTTCGACGCTGCCATCCCCGCAGGCTGCAGTCACACCGCACCTGCCACGTCCGCATGTCCGGGCCGGCGGGACCGGACCAGGCCCGCAGGACAGCCAGGGAACAGGAACTAGAGGTGGAACCACATGTCCCGCGGCACCTGAGCCAGGACGGAAAAGGTCCCGGCCGCAGGGCCGTTTTACTGGCGGCGGTACTGACAATGTCCGCCGCGGTGCCCAGCCTGCAGCCCGACCAGAAGCAGAAGGCAACCTCCTCCGACCTGCCCGCGCCCGACGACGGCGCAGGGGACGTCAGCCCGACGGCCCTGCACTCCGGTCCGGACGGTGACGAACCGGCGCCCACCCCGATGGCCGCTCCCGTGTTGTCACGCGCCCAGGTTGTCGATACCTACGGTAACCACCAGGCCCGGTACTGGGGCCTGGAGGCTCCCGGCGTCCTGACCCGGATGCCTCCCGGGCAGGGCATCGCACTGACCTTGGACTTCTGCGGCGGCCCCGGCGGCAGCGGCTGCGACCAGGCCCTTCTTGACACCCTGCGCCAGCGCCACGTCCCAGCCACGCTCTTCCTGAACTCGCGGTGGATCGCGGCCAACCCCGCCACCACCCGGCAGCTGGCAGCAGACCCGCTCTTCGAGATCGCCAACCACGGAACGTCCCACAAGCCGCTGTCCACCACCGGCAACACGGCCTACGGCATCCCGGGCACCAGGAACGCGGGGGAGGTTTACGACGAGGTCATGCCAAACGATGAGGCCCTGGCAAACATCACCGGCAAGCGTCCCAAGTACTTCCGCCCTGGCACCGCCTACCTGGACGACGTCGCCACAGACATCCTGGGTGCGTTGGGCGTGAAGCCGGTGGGCTTCAGCATCAATGGCGACGGCGGCGCGACCTTTCCCTCCGCAGTCGTTGCCAGGGAGGTGGGAAGGGCGCGGGCGGGGGACGTGGTCATCTGCCACGGCAACCACCCCAATGGGGGAACGGCAGAAGGCGTCAAGCAGGCCTTGGACAGGCTGCTCTCGGCAGGGATGTCCTTCGCGCACCTGCCTTAGGCCGTCCGCTGCGGCCAAGCCGGGAGCAAGCCCCTCCGGCCCCGCTGGCGGCCCGCGTGCCGATCGGATACGTTGACAGAAAGGCCCCTGCCCAGCCGCACCGGACGCTGCAGACCGGTGCTGGACGTTAGGAAGACTCCCATGCCGGACCACCACGAACTGCCCGCCATCGGATGGGTCCCTGCGTGGGCGGACCTGCAGGAACGCAGTGCACGCCCCGTTGATTCAGGATTCGTCCTCGGGGCAGGCGCCGGGCAGGACCCGGAAAGCCAGGAGTACGTTGCCGGCTGGCCCGGACCGGGCACCGAGGAGCTTGCAAGCAACGCCGCAGCCAAGGCCGGAGTGCGCCTCACCCTGCTCTGCGCCGACGCCGCTGCCGCAAGGGACCATGCACCAAGGGGCCTGGCACCCGTGGCCGAACGGGTGCTGCTCATGGCACCGACGGCCGAGCTTAACGGACCGGTGGTGCTGCCGGAGAACTCCCAGGTGGCCCTGGCACCGATGGAGACTTTTGACGCCGTCGAAATAACCGTATTTGACCACCCTGTCGCCAAGGGACGCATCCAAATCCGGGACGATTTCGCGGCGGTGGCGGTCACCGAACTGCCGCAGGGGCCGGAGCAGGAGACCTTCGAACAGGGCCTGTTCGCCGCCATGGCGGAGGAGGCGTTCCTGCACGGCGCCGAGTACCTGCACATGGTGGTGGAACCGGAGGCAGCCGTCCGCTACGAATCATCCGGCTGGACGGCCGCGGGCCGGCTCGTCAGTTTCGGGAAGAACTGAGACGGCGGATGGGCGCCATCGCCATGGGTCGGCCGCGCCTGCGTAACGGGGTCTAGTCCGGCCTGCCGACCACCACCTGGGACGGGCTGTGGGTCACGTAGCCATTAGCCCAGGAAAACAGCGCCCTGACTTTCTGCTGGAAGCCGGGCAACAGAGCCAGGTGCACCGCCAGCCACGACACGAAGGCCAACGGCCCCTGCAAGTGCAGCCGTTGGCGGCCCAGCTCAGCCACCGCCGCTCCGCGGCCCACCATGGCCATGTACCCCTTGTCCCAATATCGGAAAGGCTCGCGCACGCCGCCGGTGAGGTCCGCGTAGATATTGCGCGCCGCCCACTTGCCCGATTGCTGGGCTACGGACCCCAACTGCGGCAGCTTGTTCCCGCCGGCGTCCGTGATGTTGGCGGCGTCACCCAGGACATAGACGCCCTCGACGCCCGGCGCGGTCAGATCAGGCTGGACGTCAATCCGGCCGCCCCTCCCCTGCCCCAGGCCGGATTCGGTGATGATTTTTCCGGCCTGCAGGCCACCGGCCCAGACCACGATCCGGGCAGGAATGACCGTCCCGCCCTTGAGGGTCACACCGTCCGGCCGGACTTCGGCCACGGGCTGGCCCATATGCAGCTGCACGCCGAGCTTCGTCAGGCGGTCCCGCGCGTAGGTCTGCGACTTCTCCGAAAACGCGGCGAGGACGTTTGGAACCATATCCACCAGGTGGATGTGGCACCGATCGGCCAGTTCCGGCGAGAAGTACTTTGGCACCAGGTACTTGACGTTCTCAGCGAGCGCGCCGGCCGTCTCGACGCCAGTGGGGCCACCGCCCACCACAATGACGTCAGCGCCTGCTCCCGGCTCACGGTCGGCCTGGTCCAGGACGGCGGTGATGGCCGCGCTGAGCCTGGTGGCGTCCGCCACGGAGTACAGCGGGTAGGCATGCTCATCTGCGCCGGGGGTGTTGAAGAAGTTCGGCACTGCTCCAGTGGCGATGACCAGGGCCTGGGCCCGGTATGTGGACCCGTCGGCCGTGGTGACGGTCCGGTTCGGTGCGTCGATGGCAGTCACCGTCGCCGTCAGGACCCGGACGCTGTTGATTCCGCGGAACTCCGCCCTCAGCGGCCGCGTCACCGTGGACACGCCAATTTGCGATGCAGCCACCTGGTAGAGGAGCGGCTGGAACTGTTGGTAGCTGTTGGCGTCAAGCAGCAGCACGCGGACGCCCTTGCGGCCCAACTCCTCAGCCGCAGCCTTCCCGGCAAATCCGCCGCCAACCACGATGACCTGATATGAATCGTCCATTCGTGCAACTTACCCCTCCCGGCGGGCGAGCAACAGGGTGCTTTCCCGCAACCTCCGCTGCGCCGCGCCATTTGCCCCGCATCTGTCGAGGCAGCCAGGACACCTAAGATGGCGGCATGGATGACGAAGCCCTGGCGGACATCGCCAACCGCCTTTATGCGGGAACGCTGGAGGACTTCATTGCAGCCCGCGCCGCCGCGGCCAAGGAAGCATCGGGCCGGGACAAGGGCCTGGCGGCAGCGGTCCGGGGCCTGCCGAAACCTTCCGTCGCTGCGTGGGCGCTCAATATGCTTGCCCGCCACCGGCCGGAGGTGCCTGCCCGGCTGGATGAGCTGGGGGCGCGGATGCGGGCAGCCCAGGACTCGCTGGACGCCGCTGCCCTCCGCGAGCTGGGCCGTGAGCGGCGCACCATGCTCGCAGACGCCGTCGACACCGTCCGGTCCGTGGCCCGGGCGCAGGGCCGGTCCATCAGCGACGCGATGGCTTCCGACGTCGAGGAAACCCTCCGGGCCATGACGGCAGACGCGGGGGCGGCCAACGCCGTTGCCAGTGGGCGGCTGCTGAAAGTCCTCTCCGCAAATGGCGTTAACGACGTGGACCTGGACGGTGCGGTAGCCCTCCCCGGCCTGCTCCCGGCCGCACCGCCCAGCCGTCCCGCCGATACTCCCCGGTCCGCGCCGCGGCTGGAAGGTGCGAAGACAACAGGGGTGAAGCCGCCAGCCAGGAAGTCGCCAGCGGCGAACGCGGCGGCATCGAGGACGCCAACGACGACGCCGCAGGGCACCGGGCCAAAGCAGGCCAGGCCCCGGCTTGAGGCAGTCCGGCAGACGCCCCGGCCTGCCTCGCCGCCAGCGCTTGAACGGGCCAGGGCCGCCCTCGCGGAGGCCCAGGAGGCCCAGGAAGCAGCCTTGCAACTGGCCGGCGGGCTGCAGGAGCAGGAAGGGCAGGCGCGGGCGGAAATCGCGGAACTGCAGCAGGAAACAGCTGAACTCAGGAGCCGGCTTCAAGCCACCGAAGAACGCCTGGACCGCTCCCGCAAGCGGCTGGCCACCACCGCTGCCGAGGCGAAACAGGCGGCGCGGGCGGCAGACAAGGCCCGCCGGGCCACCGTGCTGGCACAGGAACGCGTGCTCCGTCTGGGCAATCGCTGACTGCTTCACAGCCAGCCCCAGCTGCGCCGCCAAGTACTATTTCTGCATGGGGGCCAAACCCGAGCCCGTGGCCCTCGCATCGATTCTCCCGCCGGCGCCGCACCGACACCTACCGAGAAGAGCAAATCATCACTTCCATCACCGTCCTCGTCGCCGGAGCCACCGGTGACCTCGGCCAACGCATCGTACGCGAACTCCTCCGCCGCGACGCCGCGGTCCGGGTCCTGACACGCCCCGGGAGCGGAACGGCCCATGGCATCTACGGCGGGGAGGATCGTGTGGAGATCCACGAGGCTGCCTACACAGATCGGGCCGGCCTCGCCTCCGCATTGTCCGGCGTGGATACCGTCATTTCCGCCGTCAGCGGTGCGCGTCCTGTCATCGTCGACGCGCAGCGGGCGCTCCTCGCGGCCGCCGTCGACGCAGGTGTGGCACGATTCATCCCGTCGGACTACTCCGCGGATTACCGCCGGGTCACCCCCGGCAGCAACCGCAACTTCGAGCTCCGCCGCGAGTTCGCCGCCGAACTCGACGCAGCACCCATACGCGTAACTTCCGTGCTGAACGGGGCCTTCGCCGACATGCTCACCGGGCAAGCGCCGATGATCCTGTTTAACCGCCACCGGGTCCTGTTCTGGTCCTCACCGGACCAGGTTCTCGACTTCACCACCAAGGACGACGTCGCACGCGTCGTCGCACTTGCCGCCCTGGATGAGGACGCACCCCGCGTGGTCGAGATAGCCGGCGACCGCGTCACGGCGCGCAGTATTGCCCGGACGATGACCGAACTCACAGAGACGCCTTTCTCCCTGCAATGGGCCGGGACCACCGGTATGTTGGCTGCCGTGAGCAGGGTTGGGCGGCTACTGTCGAAGGACAAAGACCAGGCCTTTCCCGCATGGCAGGGTATGCAGTACTTCGTCAGCATGTTCAGCGGGGAGGCGGAGCTCCAGCATGTCAACAACGACCGCTATGGCCCGCACGAGTGGACCTCGGTCCGCGATGTCCTCGAAGCGCACCTGAAAGAGACAACCGGAGACGGGAGCCAACCGGCGATGGCTCATCCCGGGCACTGATAGCCGGCAATTTCCCGGTCCGTACGCCTCGCGTCCTCAACAACACGCTGAGTCGGTTCCTAAGAATGTCAGACCCCGGTTGCAGACTGGATTTATGGAAAACCAAGCAGTACAGGAATTTCACGTTACGTACTTCGACGCCGACTGCGGCCGGGCCCGCTCCGAGGTCTTCGACACCCTGGAAGACGCCGAGCGCTTCGCCTGCCGGCACTGCCACGGAGAGGACAGCTGGGCCGTGGTGGACGCCGTGACCGTGGAACGCGTCCAGATCGCCGCCTGACCGGTCCGCGCTTGGCTCGACCCGGGCATTGGCCCGGTTAACGGCGTCAGCCCGTGCTGCCGGTGGTTGCCGGCAGCACGGGCTGACGCTGGTTTCGTGGCCGGCCACCGGCAACTGGTGCCGGGGAACCGCTGCCTTGGGGACTACGCGAAGTCGGAAACCGCCGGGTCGGCTCCGATGCGGCCTTCGCCGCGCGCGGTCCGGTCAAGGTTGTTGATGGCTTCAATGTCCTCGGCGTCCAGGGAGACCTCCAGTGCTGCGAAGTTCTCCTTGATGCGCGACTCGGTCACGGACTTGGGAATCACCACGTTGCCGATCGCGAGGTGCCAGGCGATGACCACCTGGGCAGGGGTTGCCTGGTGCTTGGCAGCGATGGACGCGATGGCCTGGTCCTTGAGCAGCTCACCGCCCTGCCCCAGCGGGGACCATGCCTGGGTCAGGATGCCCTTGGAAGCACCAAACTCACGCAGTTCGAGCTGGCTGAAGTAGGGGTGCAGCTCAATCTGGTGGATGGCCGGAACCACGCCCGTTTCGTCGATAATGCGCTGCAGGCCCTCAACCGTGAAGTTTGAGACGCCGATGGACTTGACCCGTCCGCGCTTCTGCAGCTCAATCAGGGCTTTCCAGGTGTCAACGTACTTGTCCTGCTTGGGCTGCATCCAGTGGATGAGGTAGAGGTCCAGCGTTTCCAGGCCAAGCCGGTCCATGGATTCCTCGAACGCGGCGAGCGTCGACTCGTAGCCCTGGTCTGCGTTCCACAGCTTGGTGGTGATGAAGATCTGCTCGGGCGAGAGTCCGGAGCTGGCGATGGCACGGCCCACGCCGGCCTCGTTCCCGTAGATCTTGGCGGTGTCGATGTGGCGGAAGCCGGCTTCGAACGCCTGCCGGACAACCTTTTCAGCCACGTCGTCGTCAACCTGCCACACACCGTAGCCGAGCTGGGGGATCGTGTTGCCGTCGTTGAAAGTCAAGGTAGGTGAAAGAGTCATGGTTTTATCCTGCCAAAACCGGGGAGCCCAACGCGGCGGAATCCGGGTCTGTCAGCCACGCGCTTAACTGGAAAGTAGGCTTCCAAATCGGGAATATTCCTGCGCACCCGCCCGGCCTATTCCGAGAGAAGCTGCCTCTCGGCGTCGTCCACCTGCTGGAAGACGGCCTCGGCGCGGCGGTGAACGGACGCGGCGCCAACCGGAACCGGCCCCACGGCGAGCCGCAGCATTGCTGCAGCCTCCGCCGTGGTTGCCAGTGAATTTCCTGCCTTGGACAGGGACCTGTGGACATTCGACAGTGCTGCGGGAATGTCCAGGCCATCGCTTGGGGCGCGCCGCTGCGCTTCCATGCAGACTGCCCGGACGCGCGGCAGCAAAGCAGCCAGCTGGTTGGCGATCTCCAGCAGCTCGCCGTACAGCTGGTCATCCTCCACGCCCTCGAGCACCTGGTGGAAGCGGTCCAGTCCCCGGTGGAAACGGTCGTGCGCGCGGCGCCACAAACCCTTTCCCAGCTCCACGTCGTCCTTGCGCCCCTGCCTGGCGGCGCTGAAAAAGCCCAAGCGGATCCTACAAGTACTGGCCCGGGCCGTGGTCCGGGTCCTCACGCTGACCAGGCCGGCCCTGTTGCCCGGGCCGGGCGCCGGCCGGGGCACGCTGGGGCTCGCCGTTTTCACCGATCACCACGCCGGGCGCAATCATGGTGCCCGGCGGCAGTTGGCGCAGCTGCAGCTGTGCGGCTGCGTGTTCCCGGGCCGCGTTCTGGGCGGCGATGGCCGTTTGGATCCCATGGAACAGGCCCTCAAGCCAGCCCACCAGCTGGGCCTGGGCAATCCGGAGCTCTGCGTCCGATGGTGTGGCGTCACCTGAGAACGGCAGGTTGATCCTGTCCAGTTCTGCCACGAGCTCGGGCGCAAGGCCGTCCTCCAGCTCCTTGATGGAGCGGGCGTGGATGGCAGCCAGCCTGCCGCGTGCGGCATCGTCCAGTGGGGCGGACTTCACCTCTTCAAGCAGCTGCCGGATCATGGTGCCGATCCGCATCACCTTGGCAGGCTCGTCCACCAGATCCTGCAGGCTGCTCCCCCTGGGCCTTCCGTCCGTCCCGGAGGGAACCTGAACGGGGTCCTCCGTGTCGTCCACGGGAGTACCCTCTACCGGAAGGTCCTCAGCTGCCTGAGTGTCATTGGGATCGCTCATGCGTTCATACTCTCACGGCCCGTCCGGCCATGGTCCACCTGTGAAGGCCTGTGGCGCGCTTGTCCGCTGCGGGCTCAATCAGCAGCACCGGCCTTGGGGGTTGCTGTCCTGGCGGTCTGTGCGGTCCCGCCAGAACTCCCGCTCTGTCAGGGGCGCTTCGGCATGCCCGGCGGCCCGGTGGTGTTCCAGGTACTTGGCGTAGGCGTCCGCGCCCATGACGCCGCCCAGGTAGCGGGCAAACCCGCGGAACCCGTTGGCGACCAGGGCGATCCCGGCGCTCATCAGTGCCCGGTCCGTTCGAGCCGGGCCTCGGCGGGCACCTTCTCCCATTCGGCAGCCAGTTCACGTTCGGCCGTGGTTGGTACCAGCCCGGCCGGCGCAAAGACGCGCGACGGAACAGCCGGGTCCTCGTTGTCGGTGATGGCCGCTCCTGCCGACCGGTCCCGGAACGCCTTGGCCGTGGCGAGGAGCGCGGTGGCGATCACGATGATGCTGAGCACCACGAAGATCACGGACAGCCAGCCCTGGATGGCCGTGTTGCGGACCACGGCTTCCATCGCGGCCACCGTCTTCGCGGTGCCGAATTCCTTCTTGCCGTCGGCCAGCGCCTTGCTGAAGGCCGCGTTGTTGGCGAAGTAGCCCACGGCAGGGGTGGAGGAGAAGATCTTCTGGTAGCTCGCGGTGATGGTCACCACGGCTGCGAACGCCAGCGGCAGGGCCACGATCCACAGATACTTAAAGGTTCCCCGTTTGGCAACGATTGCCAGGACCACGGCCAGCGCGATGGCGGCGAGCAGCTGGTTGGCGATTCCGAACAGCGGGAACAGGGTGTTGATGCCGCCCAGCGGGTCGGTGACACCCATGAGCAGCACTGCGCCCCAGGCTGCCACCATGATGGCGGTGCAGAGCCAGGCTCCGGGACGCCAGGAGGCCTCCTTGAACTTGGGGACGAAGTTGCCGATGGAGTCCTGCAGCATGAAGCGGGCAACACGGGTGCCGGCATCGACGGCAGTGAGGATGAAGAGCGCCTCGAACATGATGGCGAAGTGGTACCAGAAGCCCATGAGGGCGGTCCCGCCCACGAACTGGTGCATGATGTGCGCCAGGCCCACCGCCAGAGTGGGAGCGCCGCCGGTACGGGACACGATGCTTTGTTCGCCAACGTTCCGCGCCGTCTCGGACAGCAGGTCCGGGCTGATGTTCACTCCGGCCAGGCCAAGGCTGTTGACCCAGGTGGCTGCGGTTTCGACGGTGCCGCCGGTCAGTGCGGCGGGAGCGTTCATGGCGAAGTAGAGTCCGCGGTCGATCGAGATGGCGGCCACCAGGGCCATGATGGCCACGAAGGATTCCATCAGCATGCCGCCGTAGCCGATGTACCGCGTCTGCCGTTCCTTCTCCACCAGTTTGGGGGTAGTACCGGATGAGATGAGGGCGTGGAAGCCGGAGAGTGCGCCGCAGGCGATGGTGACGAACAGGAAGGGGAACAGGGCGCCGGAGAATACGGGGCCGTTTTCCCGGCTGGCGAATTCGCTGAACGCGGGAACGGTGACCTCGGGCCGGACCACGATGATGGCCAGCGCCAACATCACGATCACGCCGATCTTCATGAACGTGGAGAGGTAGTCGCGCGGGGCGAGCAGCAGCCACACCGGCAGGATGGCGGCGATGAAACCGTAGATGATCAGGCCCCAGGCGATGGTCACCTTGTCCAGGTGGAACACGGCTGCGCCCCATCCGGTCTGGGCCACCAGGCCGCCGCCGATGATGGCGGCCATCAGCAGGACGAAGCCGATGATGGAGACTTCCATGACTTTGCCGGGCCGCAGGTAGCGGAGGTAGACGCCCATGAAGAGGGCGATGGGGATGGTCATGCCCACCGAGAACACGCCCCACGGGCTTTCACCCAGGGCGTTGACGACGACGAGGGCCAGGATGGCCACGATGATCACCATGATGAGCAAGGTGGCAATGAGCGCTGCCGTGCCACCGATCACGCCGAGTTCCTCACGGGCCATCTGGCCCAGGGAGCGGCCGCCGCGGCGCATGGAGAAGAACATCACCAGGTAGTCCTGGACGGCGCCGGCGAGGACCACGCCCACGATGATCCAGATGGTGCCGGGAAGGTAGCCCATCTGGGCGGCGATGACCGGGCCCACCAGCGGGCCGGCGCCTGCGATGGCGGCGAAGTGGTGGCCGAAGAGCACGTTCCGGTCGGTGCGGACATAGTCCTTGCCGTCGGCCTTGTACTCGGCCGGGGTGGCACGCCGGTCGTCCGGCTTGGTGATGTAGCGTTCGATCACCTTGGAGTAGAAGCGGTAGCCGATCAGGTAGGTGCACACGGAGGCGAAGACGAACCAGATGGCGTTGACGGTCTCGCCGCGCACAATGGCCAGCATGAACCAGGCAACGCCGCCCAGCAGGGCAATCGCGGCCCAGAGCGCGATCTTCGCCGGGGTCCATTTCCGGTCCTCGGCGTCGAGCCGTGCCTGGTCGACGGCGGGCGGGGGAAGATCCGGGTCCGTAGCCAGTCCGCCCTCCGCCCGGGATCCGTTGTTCCGTTGGTCAGGCGCTCCGGCCATGTCTCCTCCTTGAGAGTTATCCCACTTTTCCTACTGGGCACCCTACCAACGCGGGTCCCCGCTTCCGCGGCCGACGGCGGCGCGGCGCCCGGCTGTGCGGTGAGCGGCGGCGCCGCGGCGACGAATGAGGGTCGAAAGCCCCAGGCTAGGCCACGCTGCGCCGGGACAAGGGCAGCCCGGAAGGGGTAAAGGTCCAGGCAAGCACTGCGCCCGTCACCGGTACGGCCATTACGAGGGCCAGGAGGTGCAGCCAGGGAACGTCGACTGCTGTCCGCATGTCCGACGACAGGACAAGCAGGAAGGCGGGCACTACCCCTGCCAGCACCCCCAGCAGGGCGCCCACGCCGCTGGTGAAAAGGGCCTGCGATCCTGCCAGGGCCTTGCGCAGCCGCGGCGAGGCTCCCACGCCGGCAAGCGTGGCGTGGTCGGTGCGGGCATCGGCCAGGGAGAGACCGGTGGTGATGCCCGCTGCGCTGAACGTGATGAGCGCGGCGGCGGCCACAATGGACCACGTCATCCACTGGCTGCCCTGGGAAATGCCAGGCTCGGCCCGGAAGTCCATGCCAGGCTGCCGGTAGACGGCCGCGATGGCAGCGGAGGCTGCATCAGCCTCCGCCTCCGACGGATACTTCGCCAGCTGAACCAGCAGCCCGGCGGGTTCAGCGTGGAGCTCCAGGCGTGCGGCGGTTTCCGGCGAGACAACACCAAAGTATGGGACCGGGACAGAAGGCTCGAGTACCGTTGCGGCCAGGGAAGTGCTCCTCACCGTCGAGGGCACCGTGCCGGGCCCGGACGGCGCCGGACCGTGGGTCCGTACATCTTTCCCCTCCAGCAGGACTGTTCCGTCACGGACGAAGACGGGGTTGGTCACTATCATTCCACCGGCGTCCAGCACCGCCAGGGACTCCGCAGATGGATCGCGGCCCAGTGCTGCGCGGACGTCGTCCACCCCGCCGACCAGGATGGCCCGGCTGGAGGGCTGTTCGTTGACCATGGACCCGCGGCACCGCCAGTCCCCCGGGTCCACTACCCGTCCCATGGGTGTGGTCGGGCACGTATTGGCCTGCGGCCTGGCAAGCGAAAACACCAGGCAATTCGAGGTGTCCGTCAGTGCCGGCAGGCCTGGATCTGCGGGGCCCTCGGGGCAGTTCCGCAGGCTTGCGGGGGCGGTGATGAGCCGGGTCGATTGGACAGTCCCGATGGCACCATCCACCGCGGCGGAGAGCGCGCCGGCGTCAATGTGCATGCGTGGCCGCATGCTGCCATCGGCTGCGAGGGGCTGGTCCACCGTAAGAGGAAGGTACGCCTGGTTCTCCAGGGCGCCCCAGTAATGCGCGTCCCGCAGGCCGGCCTGCTGGCTGGCTGACAGCACGAGGGCGGCGCTTGCCAGGGTGGCCGCCGCGAGTACGGCGGCGACGGCGGGGACGCTCCGGCCACGGTTCCGCGCAGAGTCCCGCGCCGCCATCCGGAGGGAGAGGGAAAGCCAGCGCGTACGGGACGTCAGCCGGAGGATCAGCCATCCGGTCAGCATTACCAGGCCCGCAACTGCGGCCACTGCCCCGGCGATCAGCAGGGTGGCCACCACCGGCAGTTGCTCCGCCCGCTGGTCGGGATCGGTCGTGGAACCGCTGAGAAGCCAGCCGGCCCCAAGCAGCCCTGCGGCAACTGCCAGCGCGACGACGCCGGCCACGGTGGTGCGGCGCCCCGTCGACGCCGGCGCCCGCCCGGATTTGAGCGCACCCAGCACGGCCTGCCTTGACACCTGGCGCGCCGGGACCAATGCAGCCAGGACGCAGGCGCCCAAGCCCATCGCCATGGCCAGGGCGGTCAGGAGGGGGTCCGGGTGCAGGCCGGCCAGCCGGGCGGAACCGGTGGAACGGACCACGTGGACGACGACGGCAGCGGCCCCCAGCCCCACTGCGGCGCCGCCGGCCACGGCCAGGCTGCCAAGCCACAGTCCGCCGGCAGTGACGACGGCTCCGATGGTGGAAGTGTCCGCTCCGGCGGATGCCAGCAGTGCCAGCTCACGTACCTGGCGCTTGGCGCCGACAGCGAACGCGGCTCCGGCCAGCAGGCCCACCTCGAGCAGTGCGAGCGCACCGACCAGGCCGAAAGTGGCATAGACGGTCACCAGCACCGGGGAGTTGTCGTGCAGCAGGGAACCTGGAACGGTGCGCTGGTCGGCAAACGGCGGGTCCAGCACCACGCTGCGGGACAGCACGCCCACGCCTTCGCTGTTGGCCTCCCTGACCTGTTGCCAGGTGACCGGTTCGGGGCCCACCAGGTAGTAGGACACAGACTGGCGGGTCGAGGGGCCCGCCGCAAGGTCCCCGGGCGCCTGGCCGGCCTTGAGGTACAGGATGCTGTTGCTGTCCGCGACGGAAGCGTCACGGATGGTGCCCACCGGGACGAAGGTTCCTGCCGACGTCGTAAATTCCTGGCCGAAGGCGAGGTGGAACCGCGACATCAACCCCGGCGAAACCAGCACCTCCGTCCCGTCCCGCGGTGCGCGGCCGGCCAGCAGGCTGTACTTGCCGTCAAACGCCGGATTCAGCGCGTCAACCTCGCGGCCCTGCAAGGAAACAAGGGCCGCGCCCACGCCGGTGGTCAGCGTGAGCGTCCGCTGCGGAAGGACCTCGTAGCCCGCCGGGAGGGCGTCGGCCGGGTCTGTCCGCTCGAAATCCGGGTCGTAGCGGCCGGAGCTGGAAGCGATGACACCATCATTGAGCGGATCCTGCAGGGAGTCCGCGCTGGGAACCGCCAGGACACTGAACCTGGCCTGGGAGTTGCCCAGTTCGTACCGGAGAATCTCCCCGGGCGTGCGCTGTGAGCTCTGGTAGAGGGTGGCGGCGCCGGTCATGCCGGCCACCGGCAGCATGATCAGCAGGACGATCAGGAGCGAGCGCCCCTTATGGCGGGCGATGTCGCGGCGGGCCAGCCGCAACGCAACCCGGCGGCCGCTCCGGCGCCCCTGCGGCGCGGGAGCCAGGTCAAGCGGCATCAGAGTCCGGCCTGGGTAAGGAGCATCGTGGGGTCGTGCATGGCTGCCGCCTGGTCAATGATGCGTCCGTCGCGCAGGAAAACCACCCGGTCCGCCCAGGCGGCGTGCCTGGGCTCGTGGGTGACGAGCATGACGGCGGCTCCGGCGTCTGCCCTGGCACGCAGCACCTCCATGACCCCCTGGCCCGTTGTCGAATCCAGCGCACCGGTGGGCTCGTCGGCCAGGATCAGCCGCCGCTTGCCCACGATCGCACGGGCGATGGCCACACGCTGCTGCTGGCCGCCGGACATCTGGTCCATGAAGCGGTCCGCAAGCTCCGGGATGCCTACCTGCCGGAGCGCATCGGCGGCCTGCCGTTGCGCCTTGCGGGCCGATGTTCCGTCCAGTTCCAGAGGCAGCGCCACGTTTTCCGCGGCAGTCAGCGTGGGGACCAGGTTGAAGTCCTGGAACACGTAGCCAACGGCCCGGCGGCGCAGGCGGGCCAGTTCGTTCAGGTTCAGCCCGGCCAGGGGCGTGGACTCGACGAAGACAGCGCCCGACGTCGGCCGGTCCAGTCCGCCGGCAACGGCAAGCAGGGAGGACTTTCCTGAGCCGGACGGACCCATGACCGCGACGAACTCCCCCGCGCAGATGGTGAGGTCCACGCCGCGGAGGGCTGCGACCGCCGTCGCCCCTTCCCCGAAGGTCCTGCCGACCTTGGCGAGTTCAAGGACCTGCTGCGGCCCCGGCACGCTCACCGGCGGCTGTCCGCGCTGAGCGGGGCATCTTCCGTGGCCCCGTTGGACGTCTTCCGGGCCGGTCCCGCAGCGGCGGCCTGCGCCTGCTGGACCATCCTGGCTTCGCAGAGGTCCAGCCAGCGGACTTCCGCTTCGGTCTGGAAGATCAGCGAGTCCAGCACCAGGAGCCAGGCGGTATCCGTAGCCTTCTGGTTCGCTGCGGTGTCGCGCCGGGCCTTGGTGTAGTCCTGCAGGGCCCTGATGGACGCTACGCGCTGGGCCTGGATGATGGCCTGAACATCAACCCCGGGCAGGGTGACGGCGAGCGCCAGCTTGATGGCGAGCTCGTTGCGGGGCGGGTTGTTCCGCTCCACGGGGGCGGCGAACCAGCTCCGCACCTCCGCCTTGCCGGCAGGGGTGATGCTGTACACCACATGGCCCTCACCGTCGTCGCCCTCCTTGGCCACCAGGGCATCGCGTTCCAGCCGGTCCAGGGTGGTGTATACCTGCCCGATGTTCAGGGGCCAGGTGGCTCCGGTGCGGTTCTCGAACTCGACCCGCAGCTGGTAGCCGTAACGCGGCTGGTCCTGCAGCAGGGCGAGGAGGCTGTGGCGTATCGACATGGTGCTCCCCCGGGCTTAGTCATTGCCGGCATGCACAGGCCCCCAAGACCCGTGCATACCGCGTATACCAAGCCTAAGCCGGATCACCCTCTAGCGCAATACCGGGTATGCATTTCTTAGAGGACCAGGAGGACCTTGCCCACATGGTCGCCGCTGTCGAAGTAGCGGTGCGCGGCACCGACCTGGTCCAGCGGGAAAGTCTTGGCAACCAAAGGGCGGATCCTGCCATCGGCCACCAGCGGCCACACGGCGTCGCGGACGGCGGTCATGATGGCACCCTTTTCCGCCACGGGCCTGGGCCGAAGCGCGGTGGCCACCACGGCCGCCCGCTTCTTCAACAGCAGCCCAAGGTCCAGCTCGCCCTTGGTGCCACCTTGCAGGCCGATCACCACCAGGCGCCCATAGTCGGCCAGGGCATCCACGTTTTGCGGGAGGTATTTGGCTCCCACCACGTCGAGGATGACGTCCGCCCCCTTGCCGCCGTTCTGCCGCCGAAGGCTCTCCGGAAAGTCTTCCTCTTTGTAGTTGATGGCAATGTCCGCGCCGAGGAAGGCTTTGGCGGTGCTGACTTTCTCATCAGTTCCGGCCGTGGTGGCCACCTTGGCCCCGAACGCCTTGGCCAGCTGGATAGCCATGGTGCCGATCCCGCCCGTGGCCCCGTGGATCAGGACTGTCTCGCCCGGCTGCAGCTGCGCCGTCATAATGAGGTTCGAGTAGACCGTTGCCGCCACTTCCGGCAGCGACGCGGCCGTAACGAGGTCAACGCCCTCGGGGACGCGCAGCACCTGCTCGGCCGGGACTGCCACCTGCTGCGCGTAACCACCCCCTGCCAGCAGGGCCACTACCTTGTCCCCCAGCGAGAACGGCTTGCTGACGCCGGGTCCAAAGCCGGCGATCCGGCCTGACACTTCCAGCCCCGGGACCTCGGAGGCGCCGGGCGGGGGCGGGTAGAACCCCCGGCGTTGCTGGACGTCGGCCCGGTTCAGCCCCGCTGCCACCACGTCGATCAGCACTTCGCCCTGGCCGGGAACCGGGGCGTCCACGTCCCGAACTTCCAGCACTTCCGGGCCGCCCGGTTCAGATATATAGACGGCTTTCATGGACCTCTCCCGTTCCTGACTCAAATCCTGGCTGCATCCAGTGTGCACCGGGGGCTTCCCCGGGCCTGTTTTGTTGCAGGCAAGTGCCTATGAAACACTACTAGCTGAGGAAGGTTGTCCGAGCGGCCGAAGGAGCTGGTCTTGAAAACCAGTGTGCGGTAACCCCGTACCAAGAGTTCGAATCTCTTACCTTCCGCAAGGGAACCCCTGGCAGCCGGCACCGGCCGCCAGGGGTTTTTTGCTTTAAGATCCGCGGCCCGGCCGTGTTGCCTGCACGTAAATTCTTTGGACAAACCCCTGCCGGACCAGGATTCGGATGCTACTGGCGGGTATCGTTTGTGACTGCCGGCACACCCCCGGGTTGTCGGCGGGCATCACTCCCGCCACCAGCATCTCCGGAACGGGCTTGGGGAAAAGCCCGGACCGGACGGTGGGGCGCTCCGCTGGGGAATGCCCCACCGAATGCACGCGCCAGCAACCTTGCGTTCATTCAGTGCTGTTGTCATGTGCCTGGACAACCACCATGCCAGGCACGATCCTGCCCAGTCCGATCCATGAAGCATGGACGCACCCACCGGACCACCCACCCGGTACTCCTCAATGAAAGTAAGAGCGGATGCATCAAACACCTTGGAAGTCAGCGCTCGGCGCAGCATTGTCAGCGGGGCTCATCGCAGCCCCGCTGGCTGCTGTTCCGGCGGCCGCGGAGGTCTCAGCCGCGGCCGGCACATCCCCCGTTGTCATCAACGAGGCCTACCTGAGCGGCGGCAGCAGCGGCGCCGCGTACAAGAACAAATTCGTGGAACTGTACAACAGCTCGGACGCGCCCGTGTCCCTGGACGGCTGGTCGGTACAGTACCGCTCCGCCACCGGAACGGCCGCTCCCAGCGGAGTCGCCGCATTGTCCGGGTCCATTCCCGCCAAGGGTTACTACCTGGTGCAGGGCGGGAGCAACGGCACCAATGGCGCAGACCTGCCCGCACCGGACCTCGTGGCCGGGGCGCTCAACTTCGGCGGCAGCGGAGGCACCATTGTGCTCGCCAAGCAGCCCACCGCCGTCGGACTTCCCACCGGGTCTGTGGTGGAGCCCGCGGGCGTGGCCGATCTCCTGGGCTACGGCAGCTCCAACACGTTTGAGACCAAGGCCGCCGCGGCACCCGCTTCCAACACCGACGTGAAGAGCCTGAACCGGACCGGCGGCGCGGACAGCAACAGCAATGCCGCTGACTTCACGCTCAGCGCCGGCATCACCCCCACGTCCTCCGGCGGTACCGCACCGGCCCCCACCCCAGACCCCGCACCTGTCCCCGACCCGGTCGGCAAAGCCATTGCCGAAATCCAGGGCACCGGCGCCGAAAGCCCGCTGGCCGGAGCCGCCGTCACCACCAAGGGCAAGGTCACCGCGGCCTTTCCCACGGGCGGACTGAACGGCTACTACATCCAGACCCCCGGCACGGGCGGTGACCTGAGCGCCACCAACCACTCCGCGTCCGACGGCATCTTCGTCTACTCGCCCGCCACAGTGGGATCGGTGCAGGCCGGAGACTACGTCCAGGTCACGGGCACGGTTGCCGAGTACTACGGAATGACCCAGCTGAACGTCACGGCGGCTACGGGCCTTACCAAACTGTCTGAGGCCGCACCCGAGGTCAAGCCCACCATCTTCACGCTTCCGGCCGGCGAGGCCTTCCGCGAGTCCCTGGAAGGCATGCTGCTGGCACCCCAGGGCCCCATGACCGTCAGCGACAACTACAGCCTGAACCAGTACGGCGAGATCGGCCTGGCCGGCGGCACCACCGCGCTGGAGCAGCCCACCGCCGTGGCACCCTACGGCTCGGCAGAATACGCCGCCGTCGTGGCGGACAACGCTGCCCGCGGCATCAAGCTCGACGACGGGTCCAGCACCAACTTCCTCAAGGACGCCACCACCAAGGCGGAGGTGCTGCCCTACCTCACCACCGCGGATCCGGTCCGGGTGGGCTCACCCGTCAGCTTCACCACCAACGTGGTGCTGGGCTACGCCAACAACTCCTGGAAGTTCCAGCCGCTGACCCACCTGACGGAGGCCAACAAGGCCACCGTCCAGCCGGCCCGCTTCGGCGCCACCCGCACCGAGGCCCCTGCGGCCGTGGGCGGCAACCTGAAGCTCGCGTCCTTCAACGTGCTGAACTACTTCCCCACCACCGGTGACCAGATCGCCGGCTGCAAGTTCTACACCGACCGCGCAGGCAACCCCATCACCGTCAGCGGCGGCTGCAACGTCCGCGGCACCGCCAACGCCGGGAACTTCAAACGCCAGCAGGACAAAATCGTCGCCGCCATCTCCAAGTCCGGCGCCGACGTCGTCACCCTGATGGAAGTGGAGAACTCCGCCCAGTTCGGCAAGGACAGGGACGACGCGCTGGCCAAGCTCGTGGAGGCCCTTAACATCCCCACCCCGGGCATCTGGGACTACGTCCGCACCCCCGCGAACGCACCCCCGCTGGCCGACGAGGACATGATCCGCACAGCGTTCATCTACAAGAAGGCCGCCGCCGAGCCGGTGGGCGAATCCATCATCCACAACGACACTGTCGCCTTCGCCAGCGCCCGCAAGCCGCTGGCCCAGGTTTTCAAGCCCGTCGGCGCCCCTGACGACAAGAAGTTCATCGCCATTGCGAACCACTTCAAATCCAAGGGCTCGGCTGCCACTCCGGACGACACCGACAAGGGCCAGGGCAATTCAAACCTCGCCCGCACCGCCCAGGCGCAGTCCCTGCTGGCCTTCTCCAACTCCCTGCAGCAGGACAAGGGCACCGACAAGGTGTTCCTGATCGGCGATTTCAACTCGTACGGCAAGGAAGACCCCATCAACGTCCTCACCGGCGCGGGGTACGTCAACCAGGACGACAAGGCCAGGAATGCCGACGGCACGGCCAAGCACTCCTACCTCTTCGGCGGCCTGGTGGGCTCGCTGGACCACATCCTGGCCTCGCCGGCAGCCAACGCGGTGGTTACCGGTGCGGACATCTGGAACATCAACTCGGTGGAATCCGTGGCCCTGGAGTACAGCCGCTACAACAGCAACGTCACCAACTACTACGCACCGGACCAGTTCCGCGCCAGCGACCACGACCCCGTGGTGGTGGGCCTGGACCTCCCGGCAGTCCCCGCCACCGTTGACCTGAACCTCCTGAACATCAACGACTTCCACGGCAGGATCGATTCCAACACCGTGCAGGTCGCCGGGACCATCGAAAAGCTCCGTGCCGCAGCCGCGCCGGGTGCCACGGCCTTCCTGTCGGCCGGGGACAACATCGGCGCCTCGCTCTTCGCGTCTGCGGTCGCCAAGGACCAACCCACCATCGACGTCCTGAACGCCTTGGAGCTGAAAGCGTCCGCCGTGGGCAACCACGAGTTCGACGGCGGCTGGGCGGACCTGCGCGACCGCGTCATTGCCGGCGGCACCAACGCCAAGTTCCCCTACCTGGGTGCGAACGTCTACAGGAAGGGCACCACCGAACCGGTCCTGCCGGAGTACACGGTGCTGGACCTGAACGGCATCAAGGTGGCAGTAATCGGCACCGTCACCCAGGAAGTCCCCGCCCTGGTGACTCCCGCCGGCATCGCCGACCTCGACTTCGGGGACCCGGTGGACGCCATCAACCGGGTGGCCGCCAGGATCACGGCGGAGAAGGCTGCCGACGTCATCATCGTTGAGGACCACGACGGCGCCGGGTCGGGGGTGGTGGAAGGCGCCACCCTGGAGCAGGAAGTGGCAGCCGGCGGGCCTTTCGCCAAACTGGTCACCGAAACCTCCCCCGAGGTGGATGCGATCTTCACGGGCCACACCCACAAGGAGTACGCCTGGGACGCCCCGGTGCCGGGCGCCGCGGGCAAGACCCGGCCGATCGTGCAGACCGGCAACTACGGTGAGAACGTGGGCCAGATCCAGCTGACCGTGGACACGGCCACCAAGCAGGTGACCGGGTACAAGGCCGGGAACGTCAAGCGCACCACCGACGCCGCCGCCGGCCTGGTCGCTGCCTACCCGCGCGTGGCCGCCGTCGACGCCATCGTCAAGAAGGCCCTTGCGGACGCGTCCGTGGTTGGCAACCAGCCCATCGGCTCGGTCACCAAGGACATCACCACGGCGTTCACCACCGACGCCACCGGTGGTGCCAAGCGCGATGACCGCGGCAGCGAATCCACCCTGGGCAACCTGGTGGCCGACTCCCTGCTCTCTTCCCTGCAGCCGGCCGAGCTTGGCGGTGCGGAGATCGGCGTCGTCAATCCCGGCGGCCTGCGCAACGAGCTGTACTACGCACCCGACGGCACCATCACCTACGCCGAGGCCAATGCGGTCCTGCCGTTCGTGAACAACCTGTGGACCACGTCCCTGACCGGTGCGCAGTTCAAGACGCTGCTCGAACAGCAGTGGCAAACCAACGCCGACGGCACGGTTCCCAGCCGGGCCTACCTGCAGCTGGGCCTGTCAAAGAACGTCAACTACACCTACGACGCCGCCCGCCCGGCCGGTGACCGGATCACGTCAGTGCGGGTGAACGGCGACCTGCTGGACCCAGCCAAGTCCTACCGGGTGGGCACGTTCAGCTTCCTGGCCACCGGTGGCGACAACTTCCGGATCTTCACCGCGGGCACCAACACCCGCGATTCCGGGCTGGTGGACCGGGATGCGTGGATCGGGTACCTCCAGAAGAGCAGCCCGGTGTCCCCCGACTTCGCCCGGCGTTCGGTGGCTGTCACCAACACAACTGCCGACGGGGTCAAGCCGGGAGAGCCCATCACGTTGACGGTCTCCAAGCTTGACCTGACCTCCCTGGGCAGCCCGGTGAACACGGCCCTGGAAGCTTCGTTCACCGACGCCGCCGGAAAGGTCACCCCGCTGGGTACGGTACCGGTGGCCGCCGGTGCGGCCCCGGTTGACCTGGCTGTCCCGGCCGGGGCGGCGGAGGGCGCGGCAACCCTGGTGCTCACCGCCGTCGAATCCGGCACCGTGGTGAAGGTGGCAGTGCTGGTGGGGGCCGACACACCGGCGCAGCCGGTCTGTGTCCCGCCGGCTAAGCCGACCCGGCCCGCGGACCTTAAGGGCCAGGCGAACTACGGACAGGCCATGGCCGCGTACCGCGCCTGCCTGCGGGGCTAACACCCTGGATGCGCCATCACTTGTGGTCCCTATTCCGACGGTTTAGCGGCCATAAGTGATGGCGCATCGCCCTTTAAGATCTTGGAATTACGCCCTGCGAAGGATGGCGGCGGCAATCTCGTCCGCGTCACGGAGCGTGCGCTGGCCACTGCGGTACGCAGGCCCGCCGGGCTGCACAGCCTCTGCGGCGATGGCGGTGCCCCACTGGGCCGAGGAGAGCTGCAGCCCCAGCACGAAGAGGCCCTCGGTGACCGACCCGTTGGCCGCCACCGGGCGGTACGGGTGCGGCTCCACGTCCAGGCCGGTGGACTCGATGGGGGCACCTTCGGCAGTCATCATGAGCTTGGGCCGCGCCAGCCCGTCGGCCAGCAGCTGCGCCAGGAGCGGTGAATCGTTGGCCAAGACCCGGTTGCCGGGGGCCAGGGCCTCCACCAGGGTCCGGGCCGCGGCCGGCGGCCCCGCCACCCACGGCGAGGAAGCGGTGAACAGCGCCGATCTCCGGTCCACGCCGAATTTCGGGTCCGGACCCACGAAGCTGACCACCCCGGCCCGTGCCAGGGCCGCGAGCTGCTCGGACCGCAGTGCGGGCGGTCCGCTGGCCAGGCCCTCCACAAACGATTCAAACCAGCCCCGCAGGCCGGCGACCCATGACGCATCGGTGATGCCGCCGTCGGCCACCGCCGTCTTCAGGACGGCACGCCCGTGGTGCAGCGCGCCGATGGCCATCTTGACGGGGTCGTCCTCGCCCAGCGCTGAGCGGCGCGCATCGTCAAGCAGGAACTCCACGACGGCAGCATCATGCGCGCTGCGGGACTCGAAGGAACGCCCCGCCAGCGGGGCCGCGAGTCCCGGCAGGTCCAGGCGGTGGCGGGGGCCGAGGTGGACGGCCAGGACGCTCTCAACACTGTCCTCCCAGTTCGCGGCGCTGTGCGCGTGCGGCTGCAGGGCTTCCTCCAGGGCAGCGAGGAAGGCAGGCGCGTCGGGCACCGCGCCGGGCTGCGAGCGCACCAGCGTTGAGTAGTAGGCCCACAGGGCATCCCGGTGCAGGAGCGGCCACAGGTCATGGTCGAACGAAGGGCGGATCCCAGCCTTCGCCAGCCTCTCGATGGCGGCCTCGGTGAGGTACCGGAGCGTTATGGAGGAGGCGTAGTAGCCGTCCAGCGTCGCCTTGGCACGGTACGGGGTCCCGCGCCGCGAGGCCGCAATGATCCGGGGTTCCTGGCCGGACGGTTCATACACCAGGCCGCTGCCGTTGGGCACGAACTTGCCGCCGCGTCCCTCGGTGAGCTGGCCCATGGTGTCAAAGAAGTTCAGGCCCATGCCGCGGACCAGGACCGGTTCCCCGGCGGGGATTTGGGACCAGTCCACATCCGCGGGAACGGCCGGGGGAAAGTACTGCAGGCCCAATTGCCCGGCGGCCGCCTGCAGCTCCCGCTGTTCGGGGTTCAGCCGGGACGGCACATGCCCCAGGGCGAGCACCACGGAACGGGCGCGGATGGCCGCTCCGGTGGCCAGGCCGACGTCGAACGTTCCGTCCCCGGCCGGACGCACCGACGTTGCGGTCGTTTCGTGGAATTCAACCGTGACGCCGTCGGATGCCTTGCCCAGGAGCTCCTCCACGGTACAGCGGAGGTAGCGGCCGTAGAGGGCACGGCTGGGAAAATCATTCGATCCCAACACCGCCAGCTCCGCCCGTTCCTCCGCGGTGAGGGACGGCAGCGGATCCCGCTGCTGCCGGGCCCGCCACTGGTCGAAGGTGGTGCCGGCAACAGGTGCGGGAAGCGCCGGATCCTCGGGAACCAGGGTGGGATAGAACGATTGGGTATTCATGAGGAACAGCCGGGATTGTCCCGGCTGCCACACATGTCCCGGGCCTGCCGGGTAAGGATCCACGACGTCGATGTGCAGGGGCGCTTTCGGGCTCCGGGCGACGGCGGTGTGGGCGAGCAGCCGCTCCAGCACGCTGGTGCCGCGGGGGCCGCCACCGATGATGACGGCGCGGTTGCTCTGCGATATTTCCACGCCATACAGCGTACGGGCTGGAAGCGGAGTGTGCGCCGGACGCTTGACTTGCCAGCCATGGGGGATGTTGTTTGGATGGGGCGCATGACCACCACAGCAGCTGATCAAGCGTCCGTTCCCGGCCCCGGCAGGGACACCACCGGCACCAACTCCCGCCAAACCGCGCCGGAACCCGTCGACGAAAATGTGTGGCTGGAGGACATCTACGGCGAGGAACAGCTGGCCTGGGTCAAGGAGCAAAACTCCCGCACCGAGGACCTGCTGGAGGGCAGCGGCTACGACGAACTGGAGGCCGGCATCCTGGAGGTCCTTGACTCCACGGACCGGATCGCCATGGTGGGCAAGCGCGGAGACTGGTACTACAACTTCTGGCGCGACCAGCAGAACCCCAAAGGCCTGTGGCGGCGGACCACCTGGGAGAGCTACTGCACCGACTCCCCGGAATGGGATGTCCTGCTGGATGTTGACGAGCTGTCCCGCGCCGAAGGCGACGAGTGGGTGTTCCACGGTGCCACGTTCCTGCGCCCCGCGGCCGGGGAGCCCTACCGGCTGGCGCTGCTTGCCCTCTCCCCCGACGGCGGCGACGCCAACCGGTACCGCGAGTTCGACGTCGAGGCGCGCGGCTTCGTGGACCACGCCCGTGGCGGGTTCGACCTCCCCACGGCGAAAGGCAACGTCTCCTGGCTCGACGCCGACACCCTCCTGGTTGCCTCCACCGCGGACGGGCTGCCCAAGACGGCCTCCTCCTACGCCCGGACGGCAGTGACGCTTAAGCGCGGAGAGTCCCTGGCCTCGGCTCCACGCCTCTTCGAGGTGCCCGAAGACCACATGATGGCCATGGCGGCCCATGACTCCACGCCCGGCTTTGAGCGGACCTTCGCGGTGGACTACATCGACTTCTTCAACCGCACCAACTTCGTGCTGCGGGACGGAAGCTGGGTGCAGATCGACGTGCCCACCGACGTCAACGTCAGCGCACACCGGGACTGGCTGCTCTTCCGCCCGCAGCAGGACTGGGCCCTGGACGGCACCACTTACCCTTCCGGCGCGCTGCTTGCCGCCAATTTCGAGGACTACCTCGCCGGCAGCCGGGACCTCACCGTCCTGTTCACCCCCGATGCCCACACTTCCCTGCAGTCCTGGAGCTGGACCCGGAACTTCCTCCTGCTCAACCTGCTCAAGGACGTCTCCTCCGAAATCCGGGTGCTCGACCCGTCCCGGCCTTCCGGCAACACGGACGGCGGCTGGGCGGCAACCCTCCTCGACGCCTGCCCGCCGCTGCATGACGTGAACGCCTACGCGGTGGACGACGAGGACGAGGCACCGGCCGACGGCGGGGCCGGTGATGACTTCTGGCTCATCGCCACCGGCTTCACCACTCCCACCACCCTGATGCGCGGCGCCCTGGAACCCGGCAACCTGGAACCCGGGAGCGCCGGGACGTCCGGCGTGGTGAGCCGGCACGCGGTGGTCAAGACCTCGCCGTCGTTCTTTGCCGACGATGACTATGAGGTGGAGCAGCACTTCGCCGTGTCCGACGACGGCACCCGGGTCCCGTACTTCCAGGTGGCGCCGCGCGGGCTGGCGTTGGACGGGCAGAACCCCACCCAGCTGTCCGGCTACGGCGGGTTCGAGGTGTCACGCACGCCTGCCTACAGCGGCGCCGTTGGCCGGGCGTGGCTGGAGCGGCGGACCACGGTTTCGGACGGCAGCGACGGGAAGGCGCCGCACTCGCGCGGCGGGGTGTATGTGGTGGCGAACATCCGCGGCGGCGGCGAGTACGGGCCGGCCTGGCACCGTGCCGCGTTGAAAGAAAACCGCCACCGCGCCTACGAGGACTTCGCAGCAGTGGCGCGGGACCTGATTTCCCGCGGTGTCACTTCGCCGCGGCGGCTGGGGTGCGTGGGCGGGTCCAATGGTGGACTCCTGGTGGGGAACATGCTCACCCGGTATCCGGAACTGTTCCGGGCCGTTTCCTGCGGTGTGCCCCTGCTGGACATGCGCCGCTACACCAAGCTCTCCGCCGGGCACTCGTGGATTGCCGAGTACGGCGACCCCGACGACCCCGAACAGTGGGAATACATCAGGACGTTCTCCCCCTACCACCTGCTCAAGGACGCGGTGGAGTACCCGGAGACGTTCATCTGGACCGCGACCTCGGACGACCGGGTGGGCCCGGTGCAGGCACGGAAGATGGCCGCCCGGATGCTGGCCATGGGCATCCCGAACGTGTGGTTCCACGAGGCCCTGGAGGGTGGCCACGCCGGCGCCTCCGACAACCGGCAGGCAGCTGCCCTGCAGGCGCGAAGCCAGCACTTCCTGTGGAAAGCGCTGGCGGGCTGACGGCCATGGCAGCCCGCCTGGCCGTTCGGCGGGCTGTTGCCGCGGACATAGAGCGGCTGGCCCAGGTGCACGTCCGCTGCTGGCAGGAGACCTACCGGGGCATGCTGTCCGATGCCTTCCTCGCCGCCGTGGACCCGGCGGACCGGCTGCGGCTCTGGCAGCATTTGCTGGACCGCGCGGATCCTGCCGAAGCGTGGGTGGCGTGCGACGGCGGGACGGTGGTGGGGTTTGCCGGTTCCCGCCGGCTGCCTGCCCCCGGCTCCCCGGAAGGGCACCCGCCGCCCGCCTCGGGAGACCTGGAGCTGTGGGGGCTGTACCTGCTGGCCTCGCACCAGGGCCTTGGCTTGGGCGGCCTTTTGCTGGACGCTGCCATCGGCTCGAGGGCAGCGAGCCTTTGGGTGGCAGCCGCCAACAGCCGGGCCATCGGTTTCTACCGCCGCTTCGGCTTTGCACCGGACGGCGAAGAGGACGTCCTGCCTGCGTGGGAGGACCTCCCGGAGATCCGGATGGTCCGCCCGGCGCAGGGCCGGCCGCGGAGCACTTGAACCCTGTTGACCGGGGGCGGAGCCTGTGGCGGGCACCGTTTTGCACTGCATGGCCGGATCTGCGTATCCTTGGTGGGCTAGTAATAGCAACTGGAGACGTGCCAGAGCGGCCGAATGGACTTCACTGCTAATGAAGGGTCGGGGTTAAACTCGACCGGGGGTTCAAATCCCCCCGTCTCCGCGTTTGGCCCCGGTCCCCTGGACCGGGGCCTTTTGCGTTTCCGGCGGCTCGTGGAACGCGCTGTCCGGCCAACGGACGCCGCGGGCGCCGCCGGTGCCGCAGTGGCAGGATTGGCCCATGGCGGCACCCAGCAACCCAGACCACCACGACGATGCCCGGACGGGATGGAATCCGCGCCTCGCCCTCCTGGTAGCGGCAGCGTTCTTCATGGAATTCCTGGACGGCACGGTCCTCACCACTGCCATTCCCAGCATTTCGGCTGACTTTGCCGTCCCCGCCGCCAACGTCAACATCACCATGACCGCCTACCTGCTGACGGTGGCCATCGGCATTCCCCTCAGCGGCTGGCTCGCTGAACGCTTTGGGGCCAGGCGGATCTTCTGTACAGCCATCGCGCTGTTCACCCTCTCATCCCTGGCCTGTGCGCTCAGCCAGGACCTGGCCACACTGACCATGAGCCGCATTGCCCAGGGTACCGGCGGCGCCATGATGGTCCCGGTGGGAACGCTGGTGGTGCTGCGTGGAACACCGAAGTCGGACCTGCTGCGCGCCACCGCGTTCCTGGTATGGCCCGGGCTCCTGGCGCCAGTCCTCGCGCCACTGGTGGGCGGCGCGCTCACCACGTACCTGTCATGGCACTGGATCTTCCTGGTGAACCTGCCGCTCGGCGTGGCCGCCTTTGCGGCATCGCTTCGGCTGGTTCCGACGGTGCCCGGCGATCCCGGCCGGCGGCTCGACTGGCCGGGAATGCTCCTGACAACAGTTGGCGTCGGTGCCCTGGTGACCGGGCTGGAACTTGCCAGCAGCCACCCGGGACTTCCCTGGGCCGGAATCAGTGCCGCTGCCGGAGCCGCTGCACTGACCGGGGCCGTCCTGTGGATGCGCAGGGCTCCCCACCCGCTGTTCAACCTGCAGGTCTTCCGCACCCGGACGTTCCGGGCCATGGCCACGGGCGGCTTTGTCTACCGGGTCACCATAAGCTCCGTCCCGTTCCTGCTGCCGCTGATGTTCCAGGCAGGCTTCGGCTGGTCGCCGCTGCACGCCGGCGCCTTGGTGGCAGCCGTGTTCATTGGCAACATCGGGATCAAACCGGCCACCACACCTTTGATCCGTAAGTTCGGCTTCAAGGCGGTGCTGGTGTTTGCCTCCCTGGCATCAGCCGTGACGTTCGCCCTCTGTGCCTTCCTGACACCGGAAACCCCGGCGGCTTTGATGGCCGTACTGCTGGTATGCAGCGGCGCCTTCCGCTCCATCGGCTTTTCGGCCTACGCCTCGGTCCAGTACGCGGACATTCCTCCGGCCCAGCTAACCTCCGCCAACACCGTGTCCGCCACGCTGGTGCAGCTCGGCACAGGCTCCGGCATCGCCATCGCGGCCCTGCTGATCCGGACTTTCGAGGGCCTCACCTCCGCGGCCCAGGATCCGGCCGGCCCTTTCCGCGGCGCATTCCTGGCGATGGCCGTCCTGATGCTGGCAAGCACCGTGGACAGCATCCTGCTCCCCCGGCATGCCGGGGCCGCAGTCAGCCGGCCTGCGCCAGCACCAGCGGCAGCACCGCTCCCGCCCCGGCCAACCGAAGGGCGCGCCCCGCGACGGTGAGGGTCCACCGGCTGTCGGTAAGGTCGTCGATGAGCATCACCGGCTGCCCCTGGACGGACTGCAGGGCGGCTTCGAGCTCAGAGCCCACCACCAACCGGTCCCAAACGCCCGCCAGCCGGTAGGCGCTGTTGCCACCGCGCCCGCCGGTGGGACCGCCGTGCGCCAGCTGCAGCTCCCCGAGGTAGGGAATGCGCCCGATCTCGGAGATGCCCCGTGCCAGCGAGCCCACGAGCTGGGGCTTGCCGCGGGATGGGACGTTCACAATGGCGGCCGGCCTGCCCACCCCGCTCCATCCCGGGTTCCGGGCGTCGCCGGTTCCCCACTCGCGCAGTACCTGCACGCAGGCCTGGAGCAGTCCGGGATCCACCGGCCGGTCCTCCGCGCCGGCAGCGAACAGCTCCCGCAGGGCCCCGCCCCAGCCGAGGTCCGTCAGGCGGGCCAGGACGCGCCCGTCCGAGAGGCCCTCGCCCGGCTTGAGTTTCCCCTTCACGGGTACCCCAAGACGGTCCATGCCGCTTGGCCATTGAAGACGCGGCTCCAGGACGCCGCCCGCCCTGCTGAGGGTCTGGCTGGCTGCAGCCGTGGCGTCGGCTGCCACGTCCGCCGGGAACCACTGGCCGGCGCAGTTGTCGCACCGGCCGCACGGCCGGGCCGTCTCGTCATCCAGGACCGAAGTGATGTACTCCATCCGGCAACCAGCCGTGTCCTGGTAGATAACCATGGAGTCCTGCTCGTCCACCCGGGCTTCCGCTATGCGGCTGTAGCGCTCGGCGTCGTAAACCCAGGGCTGGCCGGTGGAACGCCAGCCGCCGCCGACCCGCTCCACCGCTCCGTCCACGGACAGGACCTTCAGCAGCAGCTCAAGCGGAGTGCGGCGAAGGTCCACCCTGGCCTCCAGGGCAACCGTTGACAGCGCGGCGCCGGACTCGGCCAGCGCAGTCAGCACGGCTGCTGCCTTCTCTTCCGATGGCATGGACGCGGTGGCGAAGTACTGCCAGATTTCCCGGTCCTCGGACCCGGGCAGCAGCAGGACATCGGCGTTCGCGGCGCCACGGCCGGCGCGGCCCACCTGCTGGTAGTACGCCACCGGCGACGACGGCGCACCGAGGTGGACAACGAAGCCAAGATCGGGCTTGTCGAAGCCCATTCCGAGCGCAGAGGTGGCCACCAGCGCCTTGACCTGGTTGTCCTTCAGCAGCTGCTCTGCCCGCTCCCGGTCCGCCGGATCGGTCCGCCCGGTATAGGCCAGCACGTTGTGTCCCGCCTCGGACAGGAGCCGGGCAGTGTCCTCCGCCGCGGAAACGGTCAGGGTGTAGATGATGCCGCTGCCGGGAAGGTCGGCCAGATGGGTCAGCAGCCATCCCAGCCGCTCCTTGGAATTGGGCAGCGACAGGACACCCAGCCGCAGCGAGTCCCTGCCCAGGGAGCCGCGGATGGTCAGCACGCCCGCGCCGAGCTGTTCTTCGATGTCATGCACCACCCGTGAGTTGGCCGTGGCCGTGGTGGCCAGGACCGGCACCGTGTCCGGCAGCCGGGTGATGAGGTCCGCGATCCGGCGGTAGTCGGGGCGGAAGTCGTGGCCCCAGTCGGAAATGCAGTGGGCTTCGTCGATGACCAGCAGCCCTGTCCGGCGGAGGAGTTCGGGCAGCTGGGTCTCCCGGAACGCCGGGTTGGTGAGCCGCTCCGGGGACACCAGCAGGACGTCCACCTCGTCCGCGGCCAGCTGCTCACGGACGGTGTCCCATTCCAGCTGGTTGGCCGAGTTGATGGCCACGGCCCGGACCCCTGCCCGGGCGGCGGCAGCCACCTGGTCCCGCATCAGCGCCAGCAGGGGCGAGACAATCAGCGTGGGCCCGGCCCCCCGGCGGCGCAGCAGCAGGGATGCCACGAAGTACACCGCGGACTTGCCCCAGCCGGTGCGCTGGACCACCAGGGCCCGCCGCCCGCCGTCGACCAATGCCTCAATGGCTTCAAACTGGCCGTCGTGGAAAACGGCGCCCGGGTTCCCCACCAGGCCGCGAAGGACCTCCAGCGCCTCGGCGTGCGTGGCGGTCCCCGGGCCGTCCGGGCCTGCCGTATCTGCAACTGCGGTAGCGGAAACTGTGGACGCGTACTGGTTATTGGCCATTGGTTCAGTATCCCAGCACCCTCCGACACCCCGCACAGCGATGGCGCCGCTATGTGGAAACCTGCCAGGTACGCGCTGCAAAGCCACTGCTGTGACGCAGGTTCTCCCCAAACCCGTTGGCCACATGCGCCGCACACGTAAGATAAAGCCCGTGACTAGCGAACAGACAACGACATTTGATCTCTCGGCATCCTTCAAGGCCTACGACGTCCGTGGGATCGTCGGGGAGTCGATCACCGCCGAAATCGTCGAAGCCGTGGGGGCCGCGTTCGTGGATGTCCTGCAGCTCGAAGGCCAGACCATCGTGGTGGGCGGGGACATGCGCCCTTCCTCCCCCGAGTTCACCAAGGCCTTCGCCAACGGGGCGGCAACCCGGGGTGCCAACGTGGAACTCCTGGACCTGATCTCCACCGATGAGCTGTACTTCGCCTGCGGCTTCCTCAACCGCGCCGGAGCCACCTTCACCGCCAGCCACAACCCCGCCGAATACAACGGCATCAAGATGGCCAAGGCAGGCGCCGTTCCCATCTCCTCCGAAACCGGCCTCAAGGACATCCAGGCCCTCTCGGAGCAGTACCTGAACTCCGGTTCCATTCCCGCGGCCGGCACCCGCGGCCTGATCAGCGTCCGCGACGTGCTAAAGGACTACTCCGAGTACCTCCGCAAGCTGGTTGACCTCTCCTCGTCCCGTCCGCTGAAGGTGGTGGTGGACGCCGGCAACGGCATGGCCGGCCTGACCACCCCGGCCGTCCTGGGTGACGCGCTGTTGCCCAAGCTGTCCTTCGACATCGTTCCGCTGTACTTCGAACTGGACGGTTCCTTCCCCAACCACCCGGCCAACCCGCTGGAACCGGAAAACCTCCGCGATCTGCAGGCCGCAGTGATCGAACACGGCGCGGACATCGGCCTGGCCTTCGACGGCGATGCCGACCGGTGCTTCGTCATTGACGAAAAGGGCGAGCCCGTGTCGCCGTCAGCCATCACCGGCATGGTGGCGCGCCGCGAGATCGCCCGGGCCAAGGCCCAGGGCGAGGAAAAGCCCGCCATCATCCACAACCTCCTGACCTCCCGCGCCGTCGCCGAACTGGTGGAGCACGACGGCGGCCGCCCCGTCCGTACGCGCGTGGGCCACTCCTTCATCAAGGCAGTCATGGCCACGGAAGGCGCAGTATTCGGCGGCGAGCACTCCGCGCACTTCTATTTCCGCGACTTCTGGAACGCTGACACCGGCATGCTGGCTGCCATGCACGTCCTGGCGGCCCTGGGTGAACAGGACGGCCCGCTCTCCGACCTGGCCCGCGAATACGAGCCTTATGTCAGCTCCGGCGAAATCAACTCGGAGGTGGAGGACAAGCCGGCTGCCGTGGAGCGCGTGCGCCAGGCGTTCGCGGACGAGGACCTCACCATCGACAACCTGGACGGCAGCACGTTCACGGCCAATGACGGCAGCTACTGGTTCAACCTTCGCCCGTCCAACACTGAACCGTTCCTGCGGCTCAACGCCGAAGCCACGGACCGCGCCACCATGGAACGCGTCCGCGACCGCGTCCTGGCCCTGGTGCGGGCCTAGCACCGGATGACCCACCACAAAGGGCCGGCAGCGGACGGGCACAGCGGGCAGGAGAGCTGGCGTGATTCCGTCCCCGAAGCGACGGCAACAGACCTGGAGAACCTCCTGGGCACGGGCGTCAGCGCGGCCCAGGAGCAGCTCCAGCGCGCCGGCGGTTTCCTGCCCTTCGCCCTGACCGTCCAGAACGACGGCGAGGTGCGGCTGGTTGCCGTCTCCCCGGCGGATGCCGGAGAGGGCAGTGGCGGGGAGTTTGACGCCGACGCCATGATCCACGACCTGCAGGCACTCCTCCGCCAGAACCGCGGCGACTTCCGCGCCGCCGCAGTGGTCTGCGACATCCTGCTGGTGGAGGAGGATTCGGATGCCATCCACGTGGCGGCTGAACACCAGGATGGGTCCCTCTTCGCCGCCGTGCTTCCCTACTCGGCCAACGCCACCACCCAGTCCTGGGAATACGGCGAGCTTGGCGCCGACGCCAGCGAGCCAGTCATCTGGGTGGACTAGACCAGAGTTGTCGCCATGAAAATCAATGCCTTCGCTGACGTGAGCCTGCGGGCACTCATGGTGCTCGCAGCCGTTCCGGACGGCACGCTGCTCACCACCCAGGGCATCGCGGACTCGGTGGGGACACCGTACAACCACGTAAGCAAGGCCATGGCCAGGCTGCGGACCATGGGCCTGATCGAGGTGGTGCGCGGCCGGTCCGGCGGTTCGCGGCTCAGCCATGCGGGACGCATCGCCACGGTAGGCCAGATCCTGCGGCAGCTTGATACCCGCACGGATCCCGCGGACTGCGTGTCCCCGGGCGGGAACTGCCCCCTCATCAATGAATGCAGGCTCCGCGGGGCCCTGGCCCGCGCCCGCGAGGCCTTCTACGCGGAGCTGGACTCCGTGGTGATCGCGGAACTCCCCCAGGCCCGGCAAATGGCTCCGGTCTTCCAGATGATCGGCCTCCGCCCGGGGCTTTGAACCGACTATCCGAGCGCAGGCTCCCGGTTTGATTTCAAACTTCTACAAGGTGTAGAACTGAGGCAGAAATACTCGTATTTCAAATATGAGTTTTCATCCGGCCGGACGAAGGCCCCGGCCACTACCTCAGGAGTTCAGATGCTCTCGGACAAGTCCCGCCCCGTCATTGAGGCCACCCTGCCGCTGGTCGGTTCCCGGATCGGATCCATCACCCCCAACTTCTACGCCCGCCTGTTCGCGGCGCACCCCGAACTGATGGATGGCCTGTTCAGCCGCTCCAACCAGCGCTCCGGCAACCAGCAGCAGGCCCTCGCCGGGAGCATCGCCGCCTTCGCCACCCATCTGGTGAACAACCCGGGCACCCTGCCGGAAACTGTCCTTTCGCGCATCGCGCACCGGCACGCCTCCCTGGGCATCACGGAGCCGCAGTACCAGGTGGTCTACGAGCACCTGTTCGCCGCCATCGCCGAGGACCTGGCCGAGGTGATCACTCCTGAAATCGCCGAAGCCTGGACCGAGGTGTACTGGCTGATGGCGGACGCCCTGATCAAGCTCGAAAAGGGCCTCTACGCCGCGCAGGCCAACGACAAAATGTGGACGCCCTGGCGGGTGGCAGCCAAGGCACCGGCAGGAACCGGGTCCATGACCTTCACCCTGGAGCCGGCCGACGACACCCCCGTCACCCCCGCCCTGCCCGGCCAGTACATCAGCGTCAAGGTGGCCCTCCCGGACGGGCTGCGCCAGGTCCGCCAGTACTCCCTCTCCGGCGATGCAGGCACCAGCCGCATCTTCACCACCAAGTTGGACGACGGCGGCGAGGTCTCCCCCGTCCTGCACCACACCGTCCAGGTGGGCGACGTCGTCGAGATCTCCAACCCCTACGGCGAGATCACGCTCAAGGAGGGCGACGGCCCCGTGGTCCTCGCCTCCGCCGGCATTGGCTGCACGCCCACCGCCTCCATCCTCCGCTCCCTCGCCGAATCAGGCTCCGACCGGCAGGTCCTGGTGCTGCATGCCGAAAGCACCCTGGACAGCTGGGCCCTGCGCAGCCAGATGACGGACGACGTCGAGCGCCTGGACGGCGCGGAACTCCAGCTGTGGCTGGAGAAGCCGGTGGAGGGCGCCCGGGAAGGGTTCATGTCCCTGCGCGAAGTGGACCTTCCGGCGGACGCCTCCCTCTACCTCTGCGGCCCCCTGCCGTTCATGAAGAACATCCGCAACGAGGCCATCAACGCCGGCATCCCGGCCACCAAGATCCACTACGAGGTCTTCGGCCCGGACATCTGGCTCGCCAGCTGAGTCCCCACCGCCTCCCTGACTTCGCTCCGCTCAGCCAGGGAACCCTCGGCGGCGGAGGCCCCTGTTGGAGGACGACGACGGCCCCGCACCTTTTCGAAAAGGTGCGGGGCCGTCGTCGTGAGGGAGGGTGGGGCGGCTGCTAGTGCTTGGCCATCCGTTCCTTGAGCGAATCGAGCTCGGCACGCAGGGCATCCGGGAGTGAATCCCCGAACTTGGCGTACCACTCCTCGATGGAGGCCAGCTCCGCGTCCCATTCCTCGCGGTCCACGCGGACAGCGTCCTCCACGTGGGCGTGGGTCAGGTCCAGGCCGGTGAGGTCCAGCGAGTGCCCGGCCGGAACGTATCCGATGGGGGTCTCCACGGCGTCGGCCTTGCCCTCGATACGCTCGATGGCCCACTTGAGGACGCGGGCGTTGTCCCCGAAGCCAGGCCAGGCGAAGCCGCCGTCAGCCGTGCGGCGGAACCAGTTCACCAGGAAGATGTGGGGCAGGCGTTCCGGGTTTGCCTTGCCGGAGACGCTGATCCAGTGCTTCAGGTAGTCGCCTGCGTCGTAGCCGATGAACGGCAGCATGGCCATGGGATCGCGGCGGAGCACGCCTACCTGGCCGGCGGCCGCGGCAGTGGTCTCGGAGGACAGCGTCGAGCCCATGAAGATGCCGTTGGTCCAGCTGCGGGCCTGGGTGACCAGCGGAACGGTGGTCTTGCGGCGGCCGCCGAACAGGATGGCCGAGAGTTCAACGCCGTCGGGGCTGTAGTATTCCTCGGCCAGCATGTCGATCTGCGAGATCGGCGTGCAGAAGCGGGAGTTCGGGTGGGCTGCCGGCTTGTCCGAATCCGGAGTCCACGAGTTGCCCTCCCAGTCGGTCAGGTGGGCCGGAACCTCGTCGGTCATCCCTTCCCACCACACACCGCCGTCGTCGGTCAGGGCGACGTTGGTGAAGATGCTGTGGCCCTTGGCGATGGCGCGCATGGCGTTGGGGTTGGTGCCCCAGCCGGTGCCGGGCGCAACGCCGAAGAGGCCCGCTTCCGGGTTGGTGGCGCGGAGTTCGCCTTCCTTGCCGATCCGCATCCAGGTGATGTCATCGCCCAGGGTCTCCACTTCCCAGCCTTCGATGGTGGGATCGAGCAGTGCGAGGTTGGTCTTGCCGCAGGCGGAGGGGAAGGCGGCGGAAACGTAGTAGTTCTTCTTTTCCGGCGAGGTCAGCTTGAGGATGAGCATGTGCTCGGCCAGCCAGCCCTCGTCGCGTGCCATCACGGAGGCGATGCGCAGGGCGTAGCACTTCTTTCCCAGCAGGGCGTTCCCGCCGTAGCCGGAGCCGAAGGACCAGATGGAGCGCTCCTCGGGGAAGTGCACGATCCATTTGTCCGGGTTGCAGGGCCACGCGACATCGTCCTGGCCGCTCTCGAGCGGTGCGCCCAGGGAGTGCAGTGCCGGGACGAAGAAGGCGTTGGTCTCGGTGATCTTGTCCAGCACCGCGGTACCGATATTGGCCATGATGCGCATGGAGGCAACAACGTAGGCGCTGTCGGTGATTTCGACGCCGAACTTGGGGTCCTCGGCGTCGAGGTGGCCCATGACGAACGGGATGACGTACATGGTGCGGCCACGCATGGAGCCGGCGAACAGGCCACGCAGCTTGTCCTTCATCTCCCGCGGATCCATCCAGTTGTTGGTGAAGCCGGCGTCGCGCTCGTTTTCGGAGCAGATGAACGTCTGCTCCTCGACGCGGGCAACGTCAGCGGGATCGGAGAACGCGGCGAAGGAATTCGGGAACAGGTCCGGGTTGAGCCTGGTCAGGGTGCCGGCAGCAACGAGTTCGTCCGTGAGGCGGGTGTTTTCCTCTTCGGAGCCGTCCACCCAGTAGATGCGGTCCGGCTGCGTAAGCTCAGCAACCTCTTCGACCCACGCCAGCAGGCCGGCATGCGTGGTGGGTGCTTTCTCAAGCAGCGGCTTCTGCGCCAGATCGCCCATTGCAGTTCCCTTCCTCGGGTTCATCGGTGTGTCCTAAATGCTATGGTCCGGACCAGTGGAGTTTTTGGGGAGCTTGACTGACATCTCCAGTCACCGAAACTGAATTCCGCGGGAAATCAAGGAATTATTGCCGCGAAAACGCCAATTAAGTGACAAAGGTCACCTAGACCGGTCTAGTCGCGTAGATTACAGTCGCTTCGATTTGGCATCGGGCGGCGCCTCGCGTAAAGTAGTTCGAGGTTCGGGGAGAGCGGTTCTCCTCCCGGGACACGGAATGCGCCCATAGCTCAGCTGGATAGAGCGTCTGTCTACGGAACAGAAGGTCAGGGGTTCGAATCCCTTTGGGCGCACCAACAAGGTCCGCACCGGCTCGCCGGTGCGGACCTTTTTTGTGCTGCCAGGACACCTTCCCCCGGCTAGGCTTTGCTCATGAATCCCGAGGCCGCTGGGCGCGAATTTGATGTTGTTGTTATCGGCGCTGGCGCCGTAGGGGAAAACGTGGCCGACCGCGTGGTCCAGGGCGGCCTGACGGCCGTGCTCGTCGAGGCGGAACTGGTGGGCGGGGAATGCTCTTACTGGGCGTGCATGCCATCGAAGGCACTCCTTCGCCCTGGTACGGCGCTCCACGGGGCGCAGACCACGCCAGGGGCAAAGGAAGCGGTCACCCGCACCCTGGACGCCGCCGCCGTCCTGGAGCGGCGCAACTACTTCACCTCCAACTGGCAGGATGACAGCCAGGCTTCGTGGGTCAAGGACACCGGCATCGAACTGGTGCGTGGCCATGCCTGGCTGACCGGCCCCAAGGCCGTCGAGGTGGCCGGCCTGGACGGCACGCAGCACTTGCTGCGTGCGCGGCATGCCGTGGTGCTTGCCACGGGGTCCACCCCCAACACACCGCCCATCGAAGGGCTGCAGGATGTCCAGGTCTGGGGAACGCGTGAAGCGACATCCGCCGGCGAGGTCCCGGAGCGGCTGACGGTATTGGGCGGCGGAGTGGCCGGCGCCGAACTGGCCCAGGCCTTCGCCCGCCTTGGTTCAAGCGTCACCCTGGTGGCACGCAGCGGACTGCTCGGCACCTTTCCGGAAGAAGCCTCGGCGCTGGTCGCCGCGGGATTGAGGGCGGACGGCGTCGAACTCCGGCTGCATACCGCCACGGACCGGATCAGCGCCAACGACGACGGCACCCTCACCGTAAGCCTTGGGGACGGAACCACTGTCACTTCGGAGAAGGTCCTGGTCTCCACCGGCCGCCACCCGGCACTGGAGGGCCTGGGCCTGGAAAGCATTGGTTTCGAGCCCGATGAATCAGGCCACCTGTCCCTGTCCGCCGACGCCTCGGGCCTGGTCCGGGAAACGCCCGGGGACGAACAGTGGCTCTACGCCGTGGGCGACGCCGCCGGCAAGAACCTCTTCACCCACCAGGGCAAGTACGAGGCCCGCGCCACCGGCGATGCCATCGCCGCGCGGGCAAGAGGCGCGCTGGACGGAACACCCGGCGACTGGACCCGCTACGCCCAGACGGCCAACCAGCATGCGGTGCCCAGCGTCGTCTTCACGGACCCCGAGCTGGCCAGCGTGGGACGCACGCTGAAGGCGGCCAGGAAGGACGGATACAACGCCTCGTCCGTGGAGCTGCCCATCGAGGTTGCCGGCTCCTCACTGCACTCGGAGAACTACGAAGGGTGGGCGCAGCTGGTGGTCGACGAGGACCGCAAGGTCCTCCTTGGCGCAACCTTCGCCGGCCCCGACGTAGCCGAGCTGCTGCACGCGGCAACGATCGCCGTGGTGGGCGAGGTGCCGCTGGACCGGCTCTGGCATGCAGTCCCTTCCTACCCCACCATCAGCGAGGTATGGCTCCGTCTCCTGGAGAAGTACGGCCTCTAGGCTTTATTTGAACTGACCGGTCAGTTCGGTTAGCCTTGATGCAGACTTCTTCTGCGAAAGGTGATCGTTGCTCTCTGCACATCAGCTCCAGGCCAAAGGGCGCCGGGATCCGCTGCTTCCCCCCACTTCGGTGACGGTGGCGCGCGGCGAACTGCTGCTCGTCACCGGGGACAGGCAGGACCAGCGCACGGCGTTGTCCCTCCTGCTCAGCGGCCGGATGAAAGCAACGGAAGGGCAGCTCAGCTGGGACGGCAGTTCCCGGACCAGGCAGCTGCGCCTGTCCGCTGCCCTGGTGGACTCCCCCGGCGTCAACGAACCCGAGGAACACCTCAGCGTCCGGGACCTGGTGACCGAGGACCTCGCCCTGGTGCCCCGCCGGTACCGGGGTGCTCTGCTCAGCGGCCCGTGGCTGAAGGTCAACCGCTTCGAAGATATCGCCGGCCTGTGGACGGAGCAGCTGGATCCGGAGCGGCGGCTTGAACTGCTCACCGCGCTGGCCCTGGCCAATCCCCGCACGGACCTGCTGGTGGTTGACTCACCGGACCGGCACAGCGCCGACGACCTCACGTGGCTGCCACGCCTCCGGGAGCTGGCGTACGACGCCGGGCGGCCCCTCGCCGTCGTAGCGGCGGTCAGCGCCGTCCCCGCCTCGTGGGACGGACCGGTGGCCGCGATCGGCAACGCGGCGCCCGAACCCGAACCTGGGACCACCGCCGGCAAGCACTCCGCCGGGGCGGAGACCGCCCCCGAAGACCAGGAAACCGAACTCGAAACCGAGGTTGCCAAGTGACTGTCCTGCGGCTGGCCCGCTCCGAACTCAAGCGCATGACCGGTGGGCTGCTGCCCAAGCTGACCATCCTGGCGCTGACCATGGTCCCGCTGCTCTACGGCGCCGTCTACCTGTACGCGAACTGGGACCCCTACGGCCACCTGAACAACCTGGATGCCGCCCTGGTGGTGGAGGACTCCGGTGCCACCAATGCCGACGGCACGCGCCTCGAGGCCGGGACAAAGGTGGCGGACAGCCTGGTGGAGGGCAACGTGTTCCACTGGGTGCCGGTGGAAAGCTCGGCGGAAGCGGATGCCGGCGTCAGCAGCGGCCAGTACGCGTTCGCGCTGAAGATCCCCAAGGATTTCTCCGCCAACCTGGTCTCGCCGGGCAGCTTTGATTCCGCGAGCCAGGCCATGCTGAACGTGACTACGAACGATGCGAACAACTACCTCCTGAGCACCATCGTGGACAAGCTGACCACGGCCGTGCACACCACGGTGGCCAAGGAAGTGGGCGAGGAAACCGCCAACCAGCTGCTCACAGGATTTGGCACCATCCACTCCAAGATGGTCCAGGCGGCGGACGGCGCCTCCCAGCTGGCCGACGGCGTGGCCACGCTCAGGGACGGTGCGGTCACCCTCCACGAGGGGACCTCAGCCCTGAGCAGCGGCGCGGACCAGCTGTACGCGGGCCAGCTGAAGCTGCGCGACGGCGCCAACCAGCTGACAGACGGCGCCGGGCAGCTCAGCAGCGGCCTGGCGGTCCTCAAGGACAAGACAGCCACCCTGCCCACCGATACCCAGACCCTGGCTTCCGGCGCCGCCCAGGTGGCCGCGGGAAACGCCCAGCTCAACGCCAAGGTCCAGGACATGGCAGCCCAACTGGAGGCGGCGGACCAGGGCCTGCGCAGCCGTGTGGTCGAATCCAACAGCAGGCTGGTCGCGTCCGGCGTCCTGACCCAGGACCAGGCGGACAAAGTCCTGGCGGACTTCGATGCCGCCGGCACGTCCAGCCCGGTGGCAGCCGCCAAGGGCAAGATCCAGGCGGATGCGGCCCAGGTCCAGCAGTTGGCCAACGGCTCCGAAGCGGTCAGCGTCGGCGCCGCCCGGCTGGCGGCCGGGATGCCGGCACTCAGGGACGCCATCTCGCAGGCCTCGGCGGGGGCTGACCAGCTGCATACGGGTGCCGCGGCGCTGGCAGCCGGTGAGCAGTCCGCCGTCGACGGAGCCGCCAGCCTTGCCGACGGCGCACGGAAGGTCGACGCCGGTGCCGCCCAGCTTGCGGACGGCGCGGGCCAGGCCGCCACCGGCTCCCGTACCCTGTCAGACGAGATCGGCAAGGGTGCCGGGCAGGTCCCCAACCCTGACGACGCACAGAAGAGCAACCTGTCCCAGGTAATGGCAGATCCTGTGGCGGTCAGCAACGTCTCCCAGGCCAAGGCCGGGTCCTACGGTGCCGGGCTGGCGCCGTTCTTCCTCACGCTGGCCATGTGGATCGGGATCTTCATGCTGGTCCAGGCCATGCGCCCCATAACGCAGCGTGCACTGGCATCCAATGCGCCGTCGTGGAAGATCGCCCTGGGCGGCTGGCTGCCCTTCTTCGTGGTTTCGGTGGTGCAGGCATCGCTGTTGACCTTGGTGGCGGACGCCGCGCTGGGGCTCAACCCCTCCCATCCGGTCCTGATGTGGCTGTTGATGCTGGCCGCTGCCATGGCATTCAGCGCGCTCATCCAGGGCATCGTGGCGCTGCTGGGCTCCCCCGGCAAGCTGGTGGTCCTCATCCTCCTGGTCCTCCAGCTGGTGTCTTCCGGCGGCACGTTCCCGTGGCAGACCACGCCGGAGCCCCTGCATGTGGTGCACCAGGTCCTGCCGATGGGATATGTGGTGACCGGAATGCGGCATTTGATCTACGGCGGGGACCTGTCCATGATTGCCCCTACCTTCGTGGGACTGCTGGGCTACACTTTGCTGGGCGCGGCCATGTCCACCCTCGCGGTGCGGAAGAACAAGTACTGGACGCTCAAGACCCTGAAGCCGGAGATCGCGGTATGACCACTGAACTGACACCCGCCGGCAAGGGGCTGCGGCCCGCCAGGACCAACGCCACCCGCCAGAAGCTCTTCGACGCCTCCATGGAACTGATCGGCGAGCGCGGGGCCGCCAGTGTCACCGTGGATGAGATCGCGGCAGCGGCCGGAGTCTCCAAGGGCACCGTCTACTACAACTTCGGCAGCAAGTCGGAGCTGATCGCACAGCTCCTGCGGCACGGCGTGGACATCCTCAAGGCGCGGCTGCTCGAGGCCGCCGACGCCGGAGCGACCGGCCGCGACCCGTTGCTCGCCATGGAAGCGATGATCGGCCAGGCGATGGATTTCATGGCAGAGTACCCCTCCTTCGCGCGCCTCTGGGTCAGCGAAAACTGGCGGATACCCAGCGAATGGCAGGGCACGTTCTCCGTGCTGCGCGGGGAGCTCCTGGAGGTCATCGGCCAGGCCGTGGAAAAGGTGGCCGAGGCATACCCAGTGGACGATTCGGTGTCCAGGGGCAGCCTGGAAACGGCCATCTTTGGTGCATGCTTCGTGGTGGGCCTTGACCGGCAGACCTACAACCCCGAGCGCACCCGTGACCAAAGCGTTGCAGCAATCATGGCGATCATGCGCGGCTACGTCCTGAAGGGGCCAGCTCCTCGGGGATGATGGAGCACATGCGCCATACGGGGAAGAGCGGAAAGTTCGCGGTCATCTGCGGCATCGTTGCTGCGGGGCTGCTGGTGCTTACGGCGATGACCCTGGCCGAGCCGGTGTTCGTTGCGTTTGCGGGTGTCCTGGGGCTGGCGTACCTGGCAGCAGTCGCCGAGGTCCTGGTCCGGCGGCGGCATGCTGCGCTGCTGGCCGCCGGCGCCGGCACCGCGCTTGCCCTCGGCTTATCCCTGGCGTTCCTCAGCACTTGGGAGCTGGCGTTCGACGGCCAGTCCTCCTTCCTGGGCACCCCGCTGCCCACGAATGATCCCGACAACTACTTCTTTGGGGCCGCCTGCGCCCTGGTGGCCACCTTCGGAGTCCTCTTCCTGGGCGCATTGTTGCCGGGAAGGCGGCGCACGGCAGCTGTCCGTTGGCCGGCGGCACAGCGTCCTTCCTCCCAGCGCGGCCCATCACCACGGACCGGTGCGACGACGGCACGCAGCCCCCGGGCCGCCGCACCCAGGACGGGCGGTCAAAAAGCCGGCGCACAGGGATCTGCCGCTCAGCGGACGTCGGCGCCCCGGTCCGCCGCCCGCGGGGTGTCCACCGCGGCCAAGCGACCGCCGTCGTCCGCTCCACCCGCGCCGAGGCCGGCACCCAGGTCCGGCAGCGGCTCCGTCCCCCGCCGCTGACGCTGCCAGCCTGGACCGGGGATCACCGCCGTCGCCACGCCGCCCAGAAGGAGCATTCCGCCTGCCAGCTCCGTCGGCGAAGGCACCTCCGCGAGGACCAGCCACGCAGCGCTCATGCCCACCACCGGCACCAGCAAGGTAAACGGAACAACGGCCGACGACGGGTGGCTGGCAAGGAGCCGGTTCCAGATTCCGTAGCCCACCAGCGAGGCGAAAACAGCGGTGTACAGGGCACTGAGCATGGTGGGTGCCTGAAGGGTGGCCAGCGACTGCCAGACGGTGCCGGGCCCGTCCACCAGCAGTGAAAGCGCTGCCAGCGGAAGCGGCACCACTGCGCCTGACCACACCACCAGCCCCAAACCCGACGCTGCTTTGGCTTTCCGGGCGATGACGTTTCCGGCCGCCCAGGAGAGCGCAGCGGCCAGGACAATGACCAGCGGGAGCAGCGGTGCCACGGCGCTGCGTCCCACGGCCACGAGGGCGAGCCCGGCCACGCCAAGCACCACCCCCGCCAGCTGGCGCCGGCTGGGCCGCTCGCCCAGGAAGGCCGCAGCGAGCAGGACGGTCAGCAGCACCTGCGCCTGCAGGACCAGCGATGCAAGGCCCGCGGGCATGCCCAGCGCCATGGCGAGGTAGAGAAGGCCGAACTGGCCGGCGCTCATAAAGAGCCCGACCCCGACAATGGCCTTCCAGGAGACCTCCGGCTTCCGGACAAAGAAGATCCACGGGAAGACCACCAGGACGAAGCGCATGGCCACGAACAGCAGCGGCGGGAACTCCTGGCCGCCCGCGTGCAGCCCGACGTCAATGGCCACGAAGTTCAGGCCCCACAGCAGGGCAACGACGACGGCAAGGAGGGAATCGCGCAGGTTCACCCTCCCACTCTGGCAGAGCCACGAATGAAGCACCAGCGCCTAATTCAACACTAAATCATGTACCTTTGCTTCATGATCGACATCGGGTCCCTGCGCGCCCTCGCGGCCATCGAGCAGCACGGTACAGTCATTGCCGCCGCGGAAGCGATGGGGTTCAGCCCGTCGGCCGTATCCCAGCAGGTGAAGAAGCTGGAGAAGGAGGGCGGGTTCGCGGTCCTGGAACGCCGCGGCCGCGGGGTCCTGCTGACCGAACGCGGGCTGGCCCTGGCCGCTTATGGCCGGCGCATCCTGGCCGAGCTCGAGGAACTCGAGTCAACACTGCTGGCGGATCCGGACAAGCCCAGCGGCAGCCTCCGCCTCGTTTCGTTCTCCACCGCCTGCCGGGGTTTGGTGGGACCCATGCTCGCGCGGATTGGGCAGTCGGAGGCCGCACTCGAGATTTCCGTCCTGGCGGAGGATCCGCGCGAGGCCGTGGCCCGGGTTGCCAATGGCGAAGCCGACCTGGGCCTGGTGCACAACTGGAACTCGGTGCCGCTGGTGATCCCGGAGCACCTGGCGCTTGAATGGCTCTGCGAGGACGTGGCGGATGTCCTGGTGCACGGCAGCCACCCGCTCGCGAAACAATCCTCGGTGGAACCCGCGGAACTGGTGGATGAGCGCTGGATCAGCACACCCGACGGGGCCATCTGCAATGAGGCCCTCCTGCGGATTTTCGCCGACCTGGGGCGGGTCCCGGACATCAGGATCTACGACCCCGATTTCGCCACGCATATCGCCTTGGTGGAGCAGGGAGTGGCTGTCGCTCTGGTACCCCGCCTTGGCCGGCCGGCGCTGCCTCCGGACGTGGCGGCCGTCCAGGTAGTGAAACCGGTCCAGGCCCGGCAGGTGGGGCTTGTCCACCGCAGAACCATGACGGCCAGCCCGGGCATCAGGCACGTAGCGGCGCTGCTGCGCGAGATTGCCGGCAGCGGGGTTGCCGCTAACGGGCCCGGGGAACCTTGAACCTGGTAATCCGGGCGTCCTGACCGTCCAGTTCCGCCCAGGGCTTCTCTGTCTCCAGGACGGTGAGCGCATTGGTGGGGAAGCGGGTGGCGGCGTCCATGTAGGCATCATGGTCCGAATCCCGTGAGGCCAGGTGCATGGCCAGGTCCTGCACGCCCGGCAGGTGCGCGATGAGCATCAGCGTGGTCACAGTGTCCGGCACGTGGTTGACCACCGCCAGCATCCGCAGGGCCGATGCCGCGTACAGGCCGTCTTCGAGTTTGGGCGTGGGCGCCTTGTCGCCGAGTTCGGCGCAGACCCAGGTGCACGTTTGCCGGGTACGCAGGGCGCTGGAGCACAAGATGAAGTCCGGCAGGATGTTGTGCTTGAGCAGCCAGCGCCCGGCCAGCGGGGCTTCGCGGTGTCCGCGTTCCTCAAGGGGCCTCTCGTGGTCCGCCACGCCTCCGGGCCAATCCGCCTTGGCATGGCGCATGATCACAAGGCGTCGGACATGGTGCGAACTCATGGCCCAAGCCTAGCGCCGGTGGGGAGGAACGAGCGCGGTCGCCCCAAGGACGCCTCGCGAAAGCGGAGGCGACCAGCCCGACAGGACAGGTCGCCTCCGCGCGAAAGAAACTTAGATCGAGTATTCCGGAGCGGCCCACACAACAACCTCAGGGTGCTCGTAGAACCGGTAGCCCTGGCCGCGGACGGTGCGGACCGTGTTGGCGAGGCGGCCGAGCTTGGAGCGGAGGCGGCGGATGTGGACGTCGATGGTGCGCTCGTTAGGCACTTCTTCGGCGTTGCGCCACAGCCCCTCGAGGAGCTCGTCGCGGCCCACGGTACGTGTGCCGTTTTCGACGAGGTAGTTGAGCAGCTCAAACTCCTTGAACGTCAGGTTCAGGGATTCGCCGTCAAGGTGGACTTCGCGGCGGGCGAGGTCGATGAGCACGCCGGAGGGACGCGGTTCCTGCGCCTGGGCGGGACGGGGCGTTTCGGTGCGCTGGCGGGAGTTGACCGTCGGGTCGCCAAAGGTGGAACGGACGACGTCGAGCGCGGAACCGGGGGTGCCTGCGGGGGCTACCGCCACGGCTGCGTAGCTCTCGGCACCGGAGACCAAGGACTGGGCGTAGGCGCGGATTTCCTGGGCGAGCTTGGCGATGGAGGTGCCGGCTGCTGCCGCGGTTTCCTCGTCGATGCCCATGTACAAGACGAAGCCGCGGGCCACGTTGTCATTGGCTACCGGACGGACCTGGTTAGCGCCGGGCACCACAGGAGTGGGCGCGGTAATGGGAGCGGACTCGGCGGGGTGCACAGCACGGAGCTGGCCGTAGGAGTTCGGGTTGTATCCCTGCGGGGCGAAGCCCTGGGCCGGGAAGCCGCTTCCGGAAGTGGAGGGAGCAAGCGAGGGGCGCGGGCCGAAACCGGGACGGAGGCCGGAAGGCTGGCCTGCCTTGGCGGCGTTACGGACAGAGATGTGGACGTATCCGGATGCAACTGACATGAAATGCTTACCTCAATGTGAAATGGCCGTCTCCGCGGCTCGAATGCTGGCTTCCCCGTCACGCGGACCGGGGAGGGGCGCCCGACGCTGGGCTTGGGGGCGAATGCCTAAGAACTTCGGTGGGTGGGAAGGTCAGGCGTGCATTCGACAACAGCGCATGTCGGCAGCAGCGGATGTGCTGGGCCAATATTCTGCGGCTGCAGGTGCTGTTGAGTTCTTGTTCACATTGGAAGTGTGCCGCGTAACAATGCCAACTTGCAAGTAACAATGGACCGGATAGTCCGCATTGTGAGACAAAACGCGAAATTGTGCTGCATGTCACTATTTCGGAAGCGGGGAAGAATTTGAATGGTTATCCCGGCATCGCCCTGCTTTTCCAGCTTTTACAGAATAAAATTCGACTAACGTCAGGTTTACCGAATACGTCCGAAATTCAACCGTTTGACGTGGAATCGCCATAGCCGTGTCCAGCCAGCGTCCCGCCTTCGGCCGGTTTTTTGCCCGCGACCGGGTGCGCGGCTCCGAAGGCAGGACGGTCCGCCGGTGTTTAATGCCCCGTCAGTTGCTGCTGGTTCCGGAGTTGGGGGTCGTGGCGGTCGTGGATGTGGCCAGCTGGATGGTCTTCGCGGTGTACGTGTCCGACTCCTTGAGGGCCGTGACGCGCACGCTGGCCCCTGCGGCCACATTTGAAAGGCTGAGCGTACTGCCGGTGGAATTGCCGCCGCGCTGCCGCACTCCCTGGGTGACCTGGACGTCGGAGCCCACGGTGTAGGTACGGGAAAACCCGTCCTCGCTCTTCACGGTCAGGGACGTTCCCGAAATCCCGGTCACTGTGCCGGTCTGGCCAGCCATGGTGACGTAGCTGGAGCCTTCGAGGACGACATATTCAGAATGGACGGCCGCGTTGAGCCCCGCGGATCCCATGCCCAGCCCGCCGGGTCCACCGTCCATCCCCATGCCGCCGGCCATTCCGCCGCCGTCAACGCCGCTTTGGCCACCCGGACCTGTCATGCCGCCCTGGCTGCCCGGGCCGAACTGCCCCGCGGCACCCATTCCCTGGGCGCCGTTCGCCGCAGCCGTTCCGTTCCCGGCAGCATAGGCGCCGGCACCGGCTGCGGCGGCCACAACCACCGCAATGCCGCCCACCAGCGCACCCTTCTTCGCGGTCCAGTTCGCCTTGCCGGCCCGGGCCGGCGTACCGGGTGCGTACTGCTGCGGTGCGCCCCACCCCGTTCCGGGGCCGGGCACCTGGCCCGCTGCCGTCGTCGTACCCCACCCCGGGGAAGCCGAACCGGAAGCGGGGGCACCCCAAACCTGGGCGGGCTTTCCCTGCGGGGCCTGGTCCCAGCGTGGCTGGTCCCGGCCCGCCGGCTCCTGCGCGGCGGCATGTCCCTGGGTTTCCCATTCGCGGGCCCCGCCACCGCGGCCGTCGCCATCCGCTGAACCTTCCCAAACGGGCGCCGGCTTGTCCGCCTGCTCCCGGCCGTCGTCGGCGGGGCGGCCCTGGCCGTTGCGGTCTGTTGCCCCCGGGTAGGCGTTGTCTTGCTGATCCATGGCTTCCTCCAGGAGGTCGTAGCTGTTGGTGGTGATGCTGTTGTCCCAACAGGCTCTGCCGCTTAGCTGTGCGGGGGCTGTGCTGCGAGCCAAGCCTGGCTGTGACCTGGCCGGGCAGCGCGGGAAGGCACCACCCACCCAAGGGACAGGTGGCTAGGCTGGAGTTCACAGCCGAGACACAGCATTGGCAAAGCATCGGCAAACTGACAGATCGGAGAGTTGTCCCATGGCATCCCCGCACCCCATGACCAACAACCTTCCCCAGCTCACCCATCCGGATGGTTCCCCCATCCGCGCCCTGGTGGTCGATGACGAGCCCAGCCTGTCCGAACTGATGAGCATGGGGCTGCGAATGGCCGGCTGGTCGGTGGCCGTCGCCGCTGACGGACCCACGGCGGTCAAGCTCGCCAAGGACTTCCACCCGGACGTGCTTGTGCTCGATGTGATGCTGCCGGGGTTCGACGGCGTGGAGCTGCTGGGCAGGATCCGCGCCTTCGCGCCGGAGGTGCCGGCGCTGTTCCTGACGGCCAAGGATGATGTCCAGGACCGCATCGTGGGGCTGGCCGCCGGCGGGGACGACTACGTCACCAAACCCTTCAGCATGGAGGAGGTCCTGCTCCGCCTGCACCGGCTGGTACAGCGTTCCGGGGTGGCCGCGATGGACACCGCCGAGCTGGTGGTGGGCGATCTTGTCCTCAACGTGGACACCCGGGAAGTCACCCGCGCCGGGGACGACATCCAGTTGACGGCCACCCAGTTCGAGCTCCTCCGCTACCTGATGGAAAACCCGAAGCGCGTGGTCAGCAAGGCCCAGATCCTGGACCATGTGTGGGATTACGATTTCGGCGGGCAGGCCAACATCGTGGAACTGTACATCTCCTACCTGCGCAAGAAGATCGAAGCGAGCCACCCACCGATGATCCACACCGTGCGCGGCGCGGGCTATGTCATCAAGCCTGCAGACTAGCCAAAGGAAACGCGTGTCTCTTTCCGGAGTCCCCCGGCCCGCCGGCCGGTCCTGGTTCAACCCCTCCACCTGGCACCTCCGTACCCGGCTGATCCTGTTGTCCATGGCCCTCCTGGTGGCCATCTCCGGCGCCATCGGGGTGGTCAGCTACGCGTCGATGGACGTAGTCCTCACCAACCAGCTGGATGCGCAGCTGATGCTGGCCTCCCGCGGGCGTCCACCGGAAGGCAACCCTTCCGGCCGCCCCGACCCCCTGGACGCGCGCGGGCAAAGCGTAGGCACGCTCAACGCCCGGGTGGTGAACGGACAGGTCAGCCGGGAAGCGGGCTTCCTCTCCTCGGATGCCACCCGCACCGCGCTGACCTCCCGCGACGTCGCCACGCTGCAGGCCCTCCCCCACAACGGCGTCCCGGTCAACCGGGAGCTGTCCAATGGCGACTACCGCCTCATGGCTACTGCAACCCCTTACGGCGATGTGGTGATCACAGGCCTGCCGCTGGCCACGAAACAGAGCACCGAAGCGTCACTGGTCCTGACGATGGTGCTGGTTTCGCTGGGTGGCCTGGTCCTCATCGGGCTGGCCGGCACGGCGTTGATCCGCCGGACCATGCGGCCGCTGGAGCAGCTCTCCGACGTCGCCACCAAGGTCTCCAAGCTGCCACTCGACGCCGGTGAGGTGGCCCTGGCGGTTCGCGTGCCGGCGTCCGCGGCGCACCCCACCACCGAGGTGGGCAGCGTGGGCCACGCCCTGAACCTGATGCTGGACAACGTCTCCAGCGCGCTGGAAGCCCGGCAGCGCAGCGAGATGAAGGTGCGCCAGTTTGTGGCCGACGCCTCCCACGAACTTCGAACCCCGCTGACCGCCATCCGCGGCTACACCGAACTGATGCGCATGACCGAGCAGCTGACCGAAGACGGCCGGAAGTCGCTGGGCCGGGTGCAGAGCCAGTCGGAGCGCATGACCGCGCTGGTGGAGGACCTGCTGCTGCTGGCCAGGCTGGATGAGGGCAAGGCCACCGAAACCACGGACGTGGACCTGACCCAGCTTGTGGTCGAGACCGTCAGCGACGAGAAGGTCATGGCTCCGGACCATGCCTGGCAGTTGACGTTGCCGGACGAGCCGGTCACGGTCCGCGGGGACACCACCCAGCTGCACCAGGTGCTGGCGAATTTGCTCTCCAACGCCCGGAAGCACACGCCGGCCGGGACCACCGTGACCACCGGCGTGATGCGCTCGGCCGATGGCAGTGTGGTGGTCACCGTCACCGACGACGGGCCCGGCATCCCGGCCGAATTCCAGGGCAGCATCTTCTCGCGCTTCACCCGGGCGGACGCCGCCCGCTCCGGCTCCGAGGGTTCCTCCGGCCTGGGCCTGTCCATTGTCGAATCCATCGTCATGGCCCACGGCGGCACCGTGGAACTGGTTTCGCGGCCGGGCAGGACCGAGTTCGCCGTCCGCCTTCCGGCCGCCGGTTCCGCCGCATCCTGACCGGCGTCCCACCTCGGGCTGACTTACACAGGCACGTCACAGGTTGCGCCTAAAGCCCACAAATAAGGCGGCGCCACTGTTGATGCATGACGCTCACCGACTCCACTTCAGGAACCCTGCAGGACGCCGCGGTAGCGCCGCCGGGCCTTCCTTCCGGGGGACGTGCCGTACGGCGCGCCCCCGTTGACACGCGCACCGCCGTCCCCGTCCTTGATGTCACCATCCCCGTCTTCAACGAGGAGCGTGACCTTGAGGAATGCCTCCGCAGGCTCCACGGGCACCTGCTGGATACCTTCCCGCACACTTTCCGGATCACCGTGGCGGACAACGCCAGCACGGACGGAACCCTGAAGATCGCCGAACGGCTGGCCCGCGAGTTCCCGGAGGTCACGGTGGTCCACCTGGATGAGAAGGGCCGCGGGAATGCACTGCGGAAAGTGTGGCTGGCTTCCCCATCCCCGGTCCTGGCCTACATGGACGTGGACCTTTCCACCGACCTTGCAGCGCTTCCCCCCTTGCTGGCACCCCTGATTTCCGGGCACTCGGACCTGGCCATCGGCACCCGCCTGACCCGCAACTCCCGCGTTGTCCGCGGACCAAAGCGGGAGTTCATCTCGCGCGGCTACAACCTGATGCTCCATTCACTGATGGCTGCCCGGTTCAGTGATGCCCAGTGCGGGTTCAAGGCCATCCGGGCCGACGTTGCCCAGCAGATCCTCCCCTACACGGTGGACAACTCGTGGTTCTTCGACACCGAGTTGCTGGTCCTGGCCGAACGTTGCGGCCTGCGCGTCCATGAAGTCCCCGTGGACTGGATTGACGACCCGGATTCGAGCGTTGACGTGGTCCGCACGGCGCTGGCCGACATCCGTGGGATGGCACGGCTGACCCGCGACCTGGTCTACGGCCGGATCCCGGTCCCGGAACTGCGCGCAGCCCTGGCGCGGGGGCCGCTGCCCGCGTCGTCGCGGGCCGACGAACAGACCCGCCGCGGCAGCCTCTTCGGCCAGCTGGTCCGTTTCGCCGCCATCGGTGCCGCCTCAACGCTTGCCTACCTGCTGATCTTCCTGTTCTGCCGAGGCTTCATGGATCCGCAGCTGGCAAACTTCCTGGCGCTGCTGGTCACCGCCGTGGCCAACACCGGAGCCAACCGGCGCTTCACGTTCGGCATCCAGGGCGGCAACCCGGTCCGGCACCATTTCGAGGGGCTCATCGTGTTCGGCATCGGCCTGGTGCTCACCTCCGGGGCGCTTGCCCTGGTGCACCGGACGACGACGCCTGACCGGTGGGCGGAAGTCCTCACCGTCGTGGCGGCGAACCTTGCGGCCACGGCTGTGCGGTTCCTGCTGTTCCGGCTCTGGGTGTTCCGGGAACGGACGCCGCGGACGCACACGGGCGGCACCTCCATTGCGGCACAACAGCCCGTCGAAAACACCGAAGCCGGCACCCAAGCCCCCTCCACAGAAACGGCAGCATCATGACCTCCACTATTTCTCCCGCCGGCCACGCTGCCGGCACGCCGGCCCCTTCCCCCACCCCGGACCTCCAGCGGGCATCCGGCGGGACCACGCCCCGCTGGCAGCGCTACGCCTTCGGGAACCAAGCACGCTGGGTGCGGCCTTCCGCAGCCGCGCTACTGCTGGCCACTGCCGTCCTGTACCTGTGGAACCTGGCAGCAACCGGCTACGGAAACTCGTTTTACGCCGCAGCCATCCAGGCCGGCACCAAGGACTGGACCGCCTTCCTCTTCGGCTCGCTCGACGCCGGCAACGCCATCACCGTTGATAAACCACCCGCGGCGCTATGGATCCCGGCCCTCGTGGGCCGTATCTTCGGATTCTCGTCCCTCAGCATGCTGGTGCCCGAAGCGCTCATGGGCGTGGCCGCCGTCGGCTTCCTCTACCTTGCGGTGAAGAGGGTTTCCGGGCCTGCGGCAGGCCTGCTGGCAGGTGGCGCCCTGGCGCTGACGCCCGTGGCTGCGCTCATGTTCAAGTTCAACAACCCGGACGCCATGCTCACCTTGTGCCTGGTGCTGGCGGCTTACTTCACCACCCGGGCCATCGAGCGTGCGGGCTGGAAATGGCTGGTGGCGGCGGGCGCCGTGATTGGCCTGGCGTTCCTCACCAAAATGCTGCAGGGATTCCTGGTGGTACCGGCGCTGGCGCTGGCTTACCTGTGGGCGGCACCGGCCCCGGTGGGACGCCGGGTGGTGCACCTGCTGGGCGCACTCGGCGGCATCGTTGTGGTGGCCGGCAGCTACGTTGCCTTGTTCCAGCTGACGCCTGCCTCTGCCCGGCCATACATGGCCGGTTCCACTACAAACAGCTTCCTCGAACTGACTTTCGGCTACAACGGGCTGGCCCGCATCACCGGTTCGGGTGAGGGGATGCCCGGCGGCGCCGCAGGAGGCGCAGCCGGCGGCCCAGGGGGCGGCTTCGGCGGAGGGAACGGAGGATTCGGCGGTGCCGCCGGCCTGCTCCGGATGTTCGGGACCAGCTTTGGCGGCGAGGTGTCGTGGCTGTTGCCCGCGGCGCTGGTCCTGCTGGTGGCCGGCCTGTGGTTCACGCGGCGTGAAGTGCGCACTTCACCGAGCCGCGCAGCGCTCATCCTGTGGGGCGGTTGGCTCCTGGTCACCGCCGGAGTCTTCAGCTTCATGAGCGGTATTGTCCACCCCTACTACTCCGTGGCGCTCGCCCCGGCGATCGCCGCCCTGATCGGCATCGGCGCCGTGGAACTTTGGCGCGGCCGTGCCTACTGGGCGGCGCGGATTGTGCTGGCCGTTACGGTCCTGGGCACCTCCATCTGGTCCGCCGTACTCCTGGGCCGGGATGCCGAGTGGCTCCCCTGGCTGCGCATCGCCGCGATCGTCCTTGGCGTCCTGGCAGCTGCCGGGATCCTCCTGCGCCTCGACGCACTGGGGGCGGGCGGACGGTTCCGGCGTGCAGGTACGGCCGCCGTCGTCGTCGTGTCCCTGCTGGCCGGCGGACTCGGCACAACTGCCTGGACCCTGGCCACCGCCGCTTCCGCGCACTCGGGCTCCATTCCGACGTCGGGGCCCGCGGGTTCGTCGGCAGGCGGCTTTGGGAACCGGGCCGCTGGCGCCCGCGGCGACCGCACGGACGCAGGCGCCGGAACTGACGGGGCAGCCTCCGGCAGTAACGGGTTCGACCCGGCGAACGGCTTTGACCCCACTACTGGAAATGGTGGTCCGGGCGGTGGCCCCGGCGGTGAAGGGACCACCGACGCCGCCGTGACCGCGCTGCTCTCCTCCACCACCACCAAATGGTCCGCCATCGTCTCGGGCGCCAGCCAGGCAGCCAGCCTGGAACTGGCCACCAACACCAACGTCATCGCGCTGGGCGGCTGGAACGGCGGGGATCCGTACCCCACGCTCGCCGAGTTCCAGGACATGGTGTCCAAGGGCGAGATCGGGTACTACATCCAGGGTGGCGGCATGGGCGGAGGCGGCATGGGCGGCCGCGGCGGCAACTCCGAGGTGGCCGCCTGGGTACAGGCGAACTTCCAGGCGCAGACCGTGGGCAACTCCACCGTCTACCGCCTGGCGGAGTAGCACGCCATGGCCAGCCACTACCCGACCCCGCCGTTCTCAAGCACCGCGACCGGCGTTGAGCGTCCCTCCGGGGCACGTGCAACCGGACCCCGGGCCGTAAGGGCCCGGGCTGCCGGCGACGGGGGAACAACGTCCGCCGGGGACAGCGGGACAAAGTCCGTCCGGCCTCCGCGGAATCCCCAGGCCCTCCGGCGGCATCTGGAACTGGCGGCAGTACTGGCCGGAACGGCCGTGTTGTACCTGTGGAACCTCGGCGCATCAGGCTGGGCGAACGCGTTCTATTCCGCCGCGGCCCAGGCGGGATCGCAGGACTGGACTGCCTGGTTCTTCGGTTCCTCGGACGCTGCCAACTCCATCACGGTGGACAAGCCGCCGGCCTCGTTGTGGATCATGGGACTGTCCGTCCGGATCTTCGGATTGAACCCGTGGAGCATCCTGGTCCCGCAAGCGCTGATGGGGGTCGGGGCCGCCTGGCTGCTCCACCTTGCGGTGCGCCGTGCCGCGGCGCAGGCCACGGGTGACCACACCGTCGCCCACCGGGCCGGGTTGCTGGGCGCTGCCGTCCTCGCCCTCACGCCGGTTGCCACGCTGATGTTCAGGTTCAACAACCCTGACGCCCTGCTGGTGCTGCTCATGACTGCCGCCGGGTACGGGATCCTCCGTGCAATCCAGGAGGACCGGCCCCGCTGGCTCCTGCTGGCCGGCGTGTTCCTGGGCTTCGGCTTCCTGGCCAAGCAACTTCAGGTCCTGCTGGTGGTTCCCGGGTTCGCCCTGGCCTACATGGTTGCGGGGCCGGGCAGGCTGGGCCGGCGCCTCCTGCGGCTGGCCGCGGCAGGGGCGGCGTTGGTTGTTTCCGCCGGCTGGTGGCTCGCGGCCGTCGAGCTGACGCCTGCCAGCATGCGGCCCTACATTGGCGGGTCGCAGGACAACTCCATCCTGGAACTCACCCTTGGCTACAACGGATTGGGGCGGCTGACGGGCGACGAAACGGGCAGCGTGGGCGGGGGCAACGGCTGGGGCGTCCCCGGCCTGTTCCGGATGTTCAACAGCGAGTTCGGTGGCCAAATAGCGTGGCTGCTGCCCTCCGCCCTGATCCTTGCGGCGGGCCTGCTGTGGGTGGGCCGACGGGCGCCGCGGACGGATCCGGTGCGTGCGTCGGTGGTGGCCTGGGGCTCGTGGGTCCTGGTGACGGGCCTGGTGTTCAGCTTCATGGCCGGCATCATCCACCCCTACTACGCGGTGGCGCTGGCGCCGGGCATTGCGGCACTTACCGGCCTGGGCGCTGTTCTCCTGTGGCAGCACAGGCAGCAGCTGGCCGCTGCCATCCCGCTCGCGGCGGCGGTGGCAGCGGCAGCCCTGACGGCGTTCTCCCTGCTGGGCACCACCTCGGCCTACGGTCCGTGGCTGCGCTGGCTGGTGCTGGCGGCAGGGCTGGCCGCTTCCGCCGGAGTGGGCCTCAACCGGTTCCTGGGCCGCCGCTCCCTCCAGCGGACGACGGCGGTGCTGGCCGTTGCTGCGTCGCTCGCCGGGCCGCTTGCCTACTCCGTCTCCACGGCATCGGCGGCGCACAGCGGGGCAATCGTCAGCGCAGGCCCCACGTCAGGGTTCGGTACGGGCCCGGGCGGTACGGGCCCGGGCGGAGCGCCCGGCGGCACCGGGGGCAACGGGAACGGATTCGGCCCCAGTGGAACAGGCAGCACAGCCCAAGGCACGCAGGGACAGGGCACGCAGGGACAGGGCTTCCGGCAGCCAGGTACCCAAGGCGGCACAGGGTTTGCCAGGGGCCGCAGTGGAGGGATGGGCGGCCTCTTGGGTGCCCCCACGCCGTCGGCCGGGCTGGTCACCGCGCTCCGGGCGGGGGCCTCAAGCTACACCTGGGCTGCGGCCGTGGTGGGTTCGAACAACGCCGCCGGTTACCAGCTGGCAACCGAACTTCCAGTCATGGCGGTGGGCGGCTTCAACGGCACCGATCCCTCCCCCACGCTGGCGCAGTTCCAGGAGCTGGTGTCCCAGGGAAAGATCCATTTCTTCATCGCGGGCGGGACCATGCGCTCCACCAGCGGCTCGGATGCAGCAACGCAGATCGCTGAGTGGGTGGCCGCCAACTTCCAGTCGCAGAGCATCGGTGGCACCACGGTGTACGCCCTGGCAGGCCAGTAGCGAGGCAGTCCGGCCCGGACCGGAAGTCCCCGGCGGGCTGGACTGCTTCCGTTTAGCCGGTCCTCAGCGCGTGCGGCCGCAAACCGACGCGCGGAATCCGCGACTTCCGTTACCTAAATGTGACTTCTGCTTAATCTTCCTGTACCGTCGATTGGGTGCGGTTTCCGTTCGGGCCGCATATCCCGGGTTGACGCCAAGCTCTGCCGCTTCCCCGGATTCCGATTGAGCAACGGCAGAGGCGGGGGACCCACCGTCCCGGGCAATGACTGCCCTTGGGGTTAAGCCAGTACGTGATTTTCATTCCGTACGGCCGGATGCCCTCATCCGAACCCGACAGCTAACTCCGCAGGTGTGAGAGGCGATCAATCATGTCCAAAAACACGGCAGAATCATGCCTGCAGGCTAAACACAGGGCCAAACCGCAGGCCAAGAAGACCACCCTGGGCCAGCGCGCCGCCGTCCTTGCGGCATCGTGCGCGGTACTGGTGGGGGTAGGCGCGGCCGGACAGGCCACCAGCAGCATGACCCCGGCGTCGTCCACCCAGTCAAACACGGCAGCAGCCGACGCCCAAATGAGCATCGAGAAGAGCGAAATCCGCTCCAACCCGGTGGAGAGCCCCGCTCCCGCAGCCATCAGCGTTGCACCGCAGGCGGCTGAACCGGCTCCGGCAGCAGCGCCCGCGGCTCCCGCACCGGCCCCCGCCCCGGCACCCGCACCGGCCCCCGAGCCTGCACCCGCCGTCGCAGTCAACGATCCCGCCGGCGCCCAGGCATACGCCGCCGGCCAGCTGGCCACATTCGGCTGGGGACCTGACCAGATGCAGTGCCTGCAGACCCTGTGGACCAAGGAATCCGACTGGACCACCACAGCTACCAATCCCAGCAGCGGGGCGTACGGAATCGTCCAGTCCCTCCCCGCCGAGAAGATGGCCAGCTCAGGTGCGGACTACCTCACCAACTACCGGACCCAGATCAACTGGGGCCTGGATTACATCAAGAAGAGCTACCAGTCCCCCTGCGGTGCACTGAACTTCCACCTGGCGCACAACTGGTACTAGGCACCATTTCCCTGCCGCGGCGCGACGAAGCGGCACCTTCAGCTGAGCCTTTCCAGCATTGACGGCCGCCCGACGACGCGTCCCTGGCCCCGCCGTCGTTCGCCCTGGAGTGGGGCCCGGCAGGGAACTACCGCGCAGTGAGGGCCGCATCCCCGGGGATGCGGCCCTCACTGGTTTAAGGTGCAGAGCTTGGCGCCGCGCCTGCCCCGGCGTTCCGCCAGGGTATGCACTGGACAGACCACTTGTTGCCGTCCGGATCGGCGAAGTACACGAAGTGTCCCCAGTCCTGGACGTCCACGTCACTGACGTCCACACCGTTGGTTTTCAGGAAGTCATGCGCCGCGGTGATGTCGCTGACCACCAGTTGCAGGTTTGACCCGGTGCCGGGAGGTGCGTCCGTCAGCCCCTCGCCAATGCAGATGGAGCAGGCCGAACCTGGCGGCGTCAGCTGCACGAAACGGAGGTCGTCCGAGGGCCGCTCATCGTAGTCGGCGTTGAAGCCCACCTTGTTGACGTAGAAGTCCTTGGCGCGGTCAACGTCGGAGACAGGGACAAAGACAAGTTCGAGTTTCCAGTCCATCCGCACAGGCTAGCGGCGGGGCGCCGGTCCGAAAAGGCCCAGCGCAAAAAGAAAGCCGTCTAAGACAGTCCCTCCCCGACAGGTCCCGTCCGGAGGCAGGTGGCTACCCGGCGATGCCGTAGAGGCGGTCGCCGGCATCGCCCAGCCCGGGAACGATGTAGGACTTCTCGTTGAGCTTCTCATCGATGGAGGCCAGGACGATGTGCACGTTTGCGTCGCCCAGTTCCTCCTCCAGCTTGGCCAGGCCCTCCGGAGCCGCCAGCAGGCAGATGCAGGTGACGTCCGAAGCGCCCCGCTTGAACAGGAACTTGATGGCCTCGCGCAGGGTGCCGCCGGTGGCCAGCATGGGGTCAAGGACGAACACCTGGCGGCCGGTCAGGTCCTCGGGGAGGCGCTCGGCGTAGGTGATGATGTCCAGCGTTTCCTCGTCCCGGGCCATGCCCAGGAAGCCTACCTCGGCGGTGGGGACCAGTTTGGTCATGCCCTCCAGCATGCCCAGACCCGCCCGGAGGATGGGGACCACCAGCGGTGTGGGCTTGGTGAACGCCGTACCGATGGTGGTGCTGACAGGCGTTTCGATGGTGACGGGCTCGGTGCGGACCTCCCGCGTGGCTTCGTAGGCCAGCAGCGTCACCAGCTCTTCCGTCAGCTGCCGGAAGACAGGCGACGGCGTGTTCTTGTCCCGCAGGACGGTGAGCTTGTGGGCGACCAGGGGGTGGTCAACAACGAGAGTACGCATCCCCCAAAACTATCATCCGGCGGTGTCCTTGTTGTGGCCTCCGTGGGCGTGCTCATTGCCGCCGTCGCCCCCATGGTGCGCTTCCTCGGCCACCACGTCGCGGACGATTGGACGGTCGAACGACGGCGCCGCACCGGCGTGCTCCCGCCTGCGGACCAGGTGGAACAACCTGTGCGCCAGAATGACCACGCCCACCCACGTAAGGCCGAGCAGCCACCCGGCCATGACATCGGTCAGCCAGTGGTGGCCAAGGAAGACGCGGCTCAGCCCCATGGCGATGATGAACAGCGTGCCGCCCGTGATGGCCGAGACGCGAACCACCGTGGCCTGGAACTGGAGGCAGATCAGGTACACCACCAGGCTGATCACCACGGTGGTATTCAGGGTGTGGCCACTGGGGAATGACGGTGAATCCTCGTATGGGGGCACCGCGTCCGCGTGGTCCGGGCGGGTGCGGCCCACCAGTTTCTTGCCGAACGTCGTGGCCATGATGGAGACGGCCGCTGCGCCGCCAACCAGGATGAGGGGCCGCCAGTTCCGGCTGAGGAAGGTCAGCCAGGCGGTGAGGATGCTGGCGAGGATGGGCATTCCGATTCCGCCGCCGATATTGGTGAAGCCGGTAACGAACGCATCGAGGCCGGGGCTGCGCAAGCTCTCCGACAGGGCCAGGGCCGGCTTGTCCAGGTTGGCCAGGCCCGCGGAATCCACCACATTGTCGTACACCTCGGCGCCAAGCAAGGCCAGGGATACGATGATCGCACCGCCCACGAGGATGGTGAGGACCAGCGCCGCATAGGGCTTGAACCAAAGACCTAGGCGATCCCGAAGAGTGTCCATGGTGCCTCCCGGCGTCGGTAAGTAACCTGAGTATCCCCGAAACTATCATTGAGCCATGCCGTTGCCCGAAAAGAAACATCATGCCTGGATGGGCCTTGCGTTGGCGGAAGCGCGCCGGGCACTCGCCACGGAGGATGTTCCCATCGGCGCCGTGGTGCTGGGGCCCGACGGCGGGGTCCTGGGTTCCGGCCGGAACCAGCGGGAGGAACTGGGCGACCCCACGGCCCACGCCGAGGTGGTGGCCATCCGGGAAGCGGCGGCCCGGCTGCAGGAACGGGCACGGCTCGGCGGCGGCAGCGGCGACGGCTGGCGGTTGTCTGATTGCACGCTGGTGGTCACGCTGGAACCCTGCGCCATGTGCGCCGGCGCGATCGTCCTGGCCCGGATCCCGCGGGTGGTGTTCGGGGCCTGGGACGAAAAGGCCGGCGCTGCCGGTTCGGTGTTCGACATCCTCCGCGAACGGCGGCTCAACCACTGGGTTGAAGTGTACCCGGGCGTCCGCGAGGAAGAGTGCGCCCTACTGTTGCGGGAGTTTTTCGCGGGACACCGGAGTATCAGCCAGCAGCCCTAGTCCACAGCCCTAGTTCGCAGTCGGCCCGGTCTCCAGTCCCGCTGTCAGTCCCGGGCCCCCAGCAGGGCCAGCACTTCCCGGGCGGTACTGCTCCAGCCCGGTAGCCTCGTCCGCGCCTCCAGCGCTGCTGCGCGCCAGCTTTCGCGGAGAGCGGCGTCCCCAAGCCACCGCCGCAGGACCCCTGCCAGCAGTCCGGGACTTTCCTGTCCCCCGGCCGGCAGCCGCAGCACTGCCCCGGGAAGGCGGGGGCCGCCGTCGGCCGCTGTTAATCCTGCCAGGCCCAGGGCCTCCACTGCCCCTGTCCCTTCCCGGACAACGACGGGGATGCCGTGGGCCAGGGACTCGGTGACCACCATTCCGAATGCCTCCGCCCGGGACAGCAACAGGCTGAGGTCGGTCTTCGCCCATTCATTTTCCAGTGTTTCACCGGTCAGCTCGCCGGTGAGCCGGACCCGTTCCTGCAATCCGTGGGCGAGGACGGCGCCCCGGATTTCCTGCGCGTAGGCTTGGTCGGCGCGGTCGGATCCCACCAGGGACGCAGTCCATGGCAGGTCCTGGATTTGGGCGAGTGCTTCCACGGCCAGCAGCTGGTCCTTGTTGGGCAGCAAGGCGGCCACCAGGGCCAGGTGCGGGGGCGTTGAACCGCAGGCCTGGGCTGCCGGGACAACTCCGGGCAGGACAACCCGCGCTTGCGGGAGCCCCCGTCTGCGGAGCTCGTTTGCCGCAGACGTGCTGGTGCAGATGACGCCGGCTGCGGCGCGCAAAGCCCTGGCCTCACCTAGAAAGGCCCGGCCGCCTGCATCTTCCGGCACAGGCATATGCACCAGGACCCACGTTTGCCGGCCGGCCTTCCCAGCGAATTCCAGTTCGTCCGGAGCGCCGACGGCCACCAGTCCATCCACGATCGCCACAGGCAGCCCGGGATGTGTTTCCTGGTCCCACGCCCCGAGGAGGGCGCCCAACCGGCGTCGATCGTGTGCGCCGGCATCCGGCCAGGTGCCCTCCACGGCAATGACCTCAACCCCTGCACCCAAGGCCTGGAGGCCGGCAACCAGGCGCGCGTTGTAGACGTTGCCGCCCGAGCTGTGGCGGATGTTGCCGGGGACCAGCAGCCGGATGTGCCGCACGGTCAGGCGGTGAAGTCCAGGGAATAGGCGGCCCACGCGTCCGGGTTCTCGCGCAGCGTGACGTCGAGGCCTGCGAGTTCGCGGCCGTCGTCGCTGTCCTTGATCCGGGTGGCGACTTTATTGGCAATGTACTCGGCCAGCGCCTCCGTGGTGCTGAGCTTGCCGTCGAAATCCGGATGCTCGTCCAGGTTTTTGTAGTTCAGGTCGGCGAGTACTTCCTCGATGATGGTTCCGGCGGCACCGATATCCAGGACGATCGCATCATCGTTCAGGGCGCGGCGGCGGAAGGTCACCTCGGCCACGAAAGTGGCCCCATGGAGTCCCTGTGCAGGTCCGAAGGCTTTACGCGGAAGGCTGTGGGCGATCATGAAGTGGCGGCGGACGGTCAGGCTGAACATGGGTTACCTCAAGGTTTCGGAGTCGTGGGCAGCTGGGCTGGTGGCGGGGTATTCGACGACGTGGCACAGGGCTTCCAAGGTGCCGTCCGCCAGGCTTTGGACGACGCCGGGCAGGTCTTCGAACCGGGACGAACCTGTCAGGAATGCGTCGAAGACGGGGTCCTTGAGCAGCGACACCGCCAGGTCCAGGCGGTCGGCATTAGTGCGGCGGTGGCGCCGGGCGCGTGCCACGGCACCAACCTGGCTGGCCCTGATGGATAGGCGCCGGGCGTGGAAGTCCTCCCCCAGCGGCACAGTGACTTCCCGGTTGGCGTACCAGGACATTTCGATCACGTCACCCTCATCGCCGACCAGCTGCAGGCTGCGTTCCAGTCCCTCCTGCGAAGCTGAGCAGTGGAACACGATGTCGCAGTCGGCCAGGGCTTCGTCGGGGTGTGCGAAGTCCACTCCGAGGGCGTCCGCGAGCTGCTTCCTCCCCGCGTCCAGGTCCACAAGCTGCAGGCGTTGCAGCGGGAAAGTGCGCAGGAGCGTGGCCACCATTCCGCCCACCAACCCGGCACCGACGACGGCGATCCTGTCCCCCAGCCTTGGCCCGGCTTCCCACAGGGCGTTGACCGCCGTTTCCACCGTTCCCGTGAGGACCGCCCGCCGGGAGGGAACGTCGTCGGGAATCCTGGTCAGGGACTCCACCGGGACAACGTAGAGGTCCTGGTGGGGGTTCAGGCAAAACACGCGCTTGCCCTTCCACCCTTCGGGCCCGTCCTCCACGACTCCCACCGACAAGTAGCCGAATTTCACGGGCCCGGGAAACTGGCCTTCCTGATGCGGGGCCCGCATTTCCTCCGCGACCCGCGGTGGCACTGCCCCGGCATGGACCACCATTTCGGTGCCCTTGCTGATGCCGGAGTAGAGGGCACGGACCAGCGCTTCACCGGGTCCCGGGGCGGGCACGTCCTCGGCCCTGAGCTCGCCATGCTCCTTTGCAGTGGTCCAGTATGCGGTGGCGTGGATCGGAGTCTGTGAATTTGTCATCTTGCTGACGAATCTATCCGGACGCGCGTCGGCGGGGAAAGTCCGACGACGCGTGGCGGGTTGATCGCGTCAAGAGACAAGGTGCTTGAGGAGCGCTTCCTCGAGGACGCTTCGCTCTCTGGCGACGCGCAGTTCTTCAGGCACCATTTCTTCGTCTGTCATGTTTTGCCCACGTGACAGGCACCGTTCACCTTGAAGGAATCCCGAGGGCCATCCCGGAGGCCACTGGGCCGGTTCCCAGTCTTGGTGTTCGCTTTGATAGTGGCGGCCGGTGGGTGAGGTCCAGCCGGGTGGTTCGTTCTTGGTGGCGGGGGTGGGTTTCCAGCCGGTGGTGTGTCGGAGTTTGTGGTGTTTCGGGCAGGGTTGTCCCAGGTTGCTGATTCCGGTGGTGCCGCCCTTGGCCCAGGCGAGGATGTGATCGGCATCGTTGTCCAGGGAATTGTTGCTGCACCCCGGAAAAGGACACTTCCCGTCCCGCATCCGCAACCACGCCCGCATCGGACCTGTCACCCGGTAACTCGTCCGGCCGATCTCCAACGGGGCCCCGTCCCGCGGATCCACCAACACCCGGTAAAACGACCCCGCCCCGTTTGCGACCAGTTCCCTGGCCATGGACGGCGGAACCGGCCCATACCCGTCCAGCACCGCCGGCTCGTCCGTCAGGCCCAGCAGCGAGAACACCGGAACCGTGACCAGCACCTGCGCCCGGACCGGCGACGGCACACGGTCCCGGACGGCACCCTCACGTTCGCTGGAGCTTCCACTCGCACCCGCACCGTCGCTGGAGCTACCACTCGCACCCTCGGTCAAACTGCCGCTGCCACCGATGTCGCTGGCGCCGGCGCCGTTGGTGAGGATCGCGTCGGCGAAGGTATCGGCCCGGAGCTGGGTCAGGGTCCTGCCCTCGCCGGGGCCCTGCAGGCCCCGGGCGGTCGCAGTCAGCCGGTTCCACCCCGCCAAGGCCTGGCCCGCGGGAAGGCACGCGGAGAGCCAGGCCATCCCGTCCTGGTCCGCCCGGAACTCCACCCGCCGCTCAGACACCCCCTTGGCGTGGCGTGCCTCGATGCTCTCGGCGTGGTGGCGTTCCCGCCAGGTCCGGGCCTTGGCCTTGAACCGGTGCGCCGGCAACGCACCCACCGGGCAGCCCCGCGCCGGGTCCGGGGCGCCCGGGTCCAGGAAATGGGCTTCCAACGCCGCCGCCCCCGCAGCATCCAGGCACGCCGTCTCATCCGCCATCACCACCGCGTGGCCCCAGGAGATCACCCCGGCCTGCAACGCCGACAAGGTCAGCGGCAACAAGGCAGTCACCGCATAGGAAGCAGCCAGGAACGACGACGCGGCGCGCGGACCCAGGGCCAACACGCACCCGATCTCCGCCGCGACCGCCATCTCCTGCGCCTGCACCGGCACATCCGGCCCCGCAACCACGTCGGCGCTCTCCGCATACGTCACCGCAGCCCTGGCCTTCAGGCCAGCAAACCCGGCCTCGACCTCCCGGACACCGGCCAGAATGTCCAGGCACCCAGCCGCCACACCAGCCAACGGATCAGCCGCAGAAAAAGGCTCCAAACCAGCCCCGTCGACCTCGGCATTCAGCACAGCAAAGGCAGCCCGGATCTCCCCAAACGCCCTCACCACCGCCGATTTCCCCATAAACCCATCATGACAAGGGGGTACGACAATCAAGACGGGGGCCGGAGCACTGGCCGGGTGTGCGCACGTTTTGGGGATGCAGGCCTTGCTCCGGTACCCTATTGAGGTTGGTGACGTGTCCGAGCGGCCGAAGGTGCAACACTCGAAATGTTGTTTGGTGTAAAAGCCAACGTGGGTTCAAATCCCACCGTCACCGCCACGTAGAAAGGCCCTGCTTCCCTGTAAAAGAGAAGCAGGGCCTTTCTTCATTCCAGGGAAAAGGGGCACCGGGTGACGCTGCGACATGGACCACCGCCCGGTCCGCGCCGAACGCGTCAGCGCGTCGGATCGATCATCGTCATGCCCGCGAGCTTCGCGGTGTCCAGCCGGGGCAGCATTTCGGCAGCTTCGTCCATCCCAATGACGCGTTCGATCAACTTTTGGGGTTCAAGTGCCCCCGACTCAATCAAGGCGAGCATTCCGGGATAGTCCGCGGCGGCCATCCCGTGGCTTCCAAAGACGTCCAGTTCCCAGGCGATCACCCGCGCCATGGGCACCCGGGGGTGGCCTTCCACCGGCGGCAGGAGCCCGATCTGGACATGCCGGCCCCGGCGGCGCAGGCTCAGGAGTGCGTCGGCGCACGTCTGCTCGCTGCCGACGGCGTCGACTGAGACATGGCTCCCTCCGGTGAGTGCGTGCACCTGCGCTGGAATGTCTGAACCGTCTGCAGTTAGGACATGGTCCGCGCCGAGGCGCGCAGCCACCTCAAGGGCGGCCGGGTTCCGGTCAACAGCGATCACATTGCCGCCGAGGGCCTTGGCGATCATGACGGTGCTGAGCCCCACGCCGCCTGCCCCGATGACGGTAACCCATTCATCGGCGTTGAGGCCGGCCCGTCCGGTCAGAGCCCGGTAAGCGGTGGCAAACCGGCAGCCCAGGCTGGCGGCAGCCTCGAAGCTGACCCCGTCGGGAACTGCCACAAGGTTGGTGTCGGCAGCGTGGATTACCACCTGCTCGGCGAAGGAACCCCAGTGAGTAAAGCCTGGCTGTTGCTGCTGCGGGCAAACCTGCGCGTTGCCGCCGAGGCACCACTCGCAGGCGCCACATCCTTCCACGAATGGCGCGGTGACGCGGTCGCCGGCCGTCCACTTCGTCACTCCCGGGCCGACACTGGCAACGACTCCGGCGAACTCGTGTCCCGGGACGTGCGGCAGCGCTATGTCGTCGTGACCGGCCCAAGCATGCCAGTCGCTGCGGCAAAGCCCCGTGGCAACGACGCTGATGACGACGCCGCCCACCGGCACCTCAGGTTCTCCAACCTCCCGGACGGCCAGCGGCCCAGCTATCTCATCCAAGACAATCGCGCGCACATGACCTCCACATATCGACGTTGTGCCGCCCACGTGCTTGAGCGGCTCAGGCCGACATCTTCCCATGTGGGCCCGATGCGTTGAAAACCTCCCCAAGACGATGTATTGGCCGCAGCGTGCTGCCAGGGGACCGTCGTCGGGCCTGTCCCAACTGCGCGTCGGCCCCCTGCCTTGGAAGGCCACTGCCGCCCAATAGCCGACGTGGGCGTTCTGGAAGGAACCCCGGACGATCGGCTCAGGGTCAGGACGCCTGGAGGCCTTCACTACACATCAGCGAAGCGGACGGTGCAGCTCACGCCTCAGGTATAACCGCTGGTCAACCGATTGTCGCAGCCATCAGGCAGAATAAGCCCAAGGAGTCAGGTGTCCGGAAGACAAGCGCTGAATGAGAATCCAGGACGGGAATGAACGAATACTTTGCTGCCTCTTGCGATAGGGGCGTGCTGCAGTTGGAGTGGAACCCCGGCGTCCACATAACGTACGACCTTGCGGTACGTGCTGCCCGGGTCCTGGAAGGCCTCAGCGTTGGCCTGATGCTGCCCGTTCTGGTGGATCTCGCGGGAGTTGCCGGGCTGACGCCGGAGGCCAGGGCCGGCATGAACGCCTACCGCGGGTTTTCCGCCGTCGCCCTGGTCGGGGACGGACCCACGGGCAAAGTGGTGGCCGCGTTTTCCCAGCGGTCGCTGACTCCCACGGCCTACTTCACCGACCGGAGCGAGGCATTGCATTGGCTATCGGAGCAGGCCGCCCCAACCGGGATGCCAGGTAGAGCCACGCAGGCTGAGCCTTGAGGGCCCGCTGAAGTCAGAGCAGTGTCGACGGCGACGGATTCCTTAGTGCCCCGCCCTCGGCGCGCTTTTTGATGCCAAGCAGCATGGCACGGTCCATGACAAGGTAGCCGGGCCGGAGCAGGAAGTCCGTCACGCGAAGACCGAGTGGCCGACCGGGGCCCGTCAGCGTCCGGAGCAGCAGCCTGGTCCCCGCGTCGCTGGCATCGCGGAGGACGAACTGCCACGTCCCGGTTACAGTCCCGGGTGGCGCGCCGGGGCTTGAGTCCAGAACCAAGTGGCTCCCGCTTTGCATGTCCACTACACGCGGCCCGCGCCGCCCGCCCGGGTAACCACCAGGTGTGAAGGCGATGATGTCTCCCACCTTCAGGTCCTGCCACTCTGGATGCACCCGCTCCGCATTGACCATGCGTGGACAGACCGGTTGCGACGGCGGCCGCAAGGAAACCGCGAAGCCGGCGTCGCTGGGGGCCAGGCCCGGATTGTGGACCGGAACGGACACCGAGACCCGCCGCTGTGCCGCCCATGGCACTCCTCCTCTTGGTTCCAGGGATGCCTCGAGGCTACAAACCGACACCCCGAGGCCCCCAGAGTCCAAAGCCCCTACAGCCGGGTGTCGAAGGACCCGCAGAACACGTTCTCGTTGAACGTCCCGTGGAACTCGGACTTCCCCTGGATCTTCTCCACGGCAGCCCGGATCGCTTCCCGTGTCCCGGCGTGCGCGTGGATGGCTGTCTTGACCATGGGTACGTCGATCAGGTGGTTCGGCTGATTGAGGGAGACGAACACGGTGGGCACCTCCGTGACGTACCAGGGAATTTCCGCCGCCATTGGCGATGACCACTTGATCCGGATGGCTGCCTCCTGCGCGAAGCCCTTGACGTTGGCAAAGACAAAAGCAGCATCGTACTTCTCCGCGTAATCCCCCGTAGCCTCTTCGGAGATGATGGACATGAAGTTCACCCCGGTCTCCCCCGCCGCTTCGCGCTGTTCAGCCGTCCGGAACAAGGACACCTCGAATCCGGCAACCTCGAGTTCCTCCTTGACCACCTCCAGGTAGGCCAGCGGGTCGGCGCGGGTGAAATCGGACCCGCCTGAGATTCCGTACAGGCGGATCCTGGGATGGGTCTGCGGAGTGATGGGCAGGTTTCCCGCGGTGTCCTTGACCAGGGTCACGGTCTTGTCCGCGATCTCCGCAGCCACCGAACGGTGCGCAGCAGATCCAATGACGGCAAGCGCCCCGGCCGGCGGCACCAGCTGGTCAACAGGCTTGAGGTGCAGGCCCAGCGACGCCTTCAGGCCGAGTATGCGCCGCAGGGCGTCGTGCAGCCGCTGCTCGGTGATGACGCCCGACTTGTAGCCGTCCAGCATGTACTGGAAGTCCTCGGCCGGGTTCCGGAAGAAGAGGAACATGTCGCAGCCGGCGGCGATCGTGGCAGGCACCAGGTCCCTGCGTTTCTTCGCCTGCGTGAGGCCCACCATCTGCGAGGCATCCGTGAGGACCAGCCCGTTGAAGCCTAGTTCCCCGCGCAGCAGGTCCTGCAGCAGTTCGGGTGAGAGCGTGGCCGGCAGGATCTCCGCGTCGGGCAGGCCGGGCCGGAAGTGCCGCGAAACTTCCGGCGCTCCAATGTGGCCCACCATGATGGACTGGACGCCGTGGCCGATCATTTCCCGGTACACGTGCCCGTAGGTCCGGTCCCATTCCTCATAGGGGAGGGTGTTGTAGGAGGTGACCACGTGCTGGTCGCGCTCGTCGATTCCGTCGCCCGGGAAGTGCTTCATGGCGCAGGCCGTGGGTGATTCGCTGATGCCGTCGAAGTATTCTTTGGCGCGTTCCACCACGATTTCCGGGGTATTGCCGAAAGAACGCGTGGAAATGACGGTGTTCCGCCAGTTGTAGTGGATGTCCACGATCGGCGCGAAAGCCCAGTTACAGCCCAACGCCGCGGTCTCCACCCCGGCCACCTGCCCCATTTGCCGGGCAATATTCTTGTCCGGGTGCGAGCCGGCCTGGAGGTGCGTCGAGACGAAAGTGCCGTCGTCGCAGCTGCCGGCTCCGCCCATCTCCGGGTTGGACGCGATCAGCAGCGGAATCCGGGTCCTGGTCTGGGCGTAGCGGATGTGTTCCTGCACGGCCGCGGAAGGTCCCGGACGGTACCGCATGCCGCCCACGTGGTACGTGTCCAGCACGCCGTCGAGGTACTCGGGTGAGTAATCGTTGTTGTGGTTGATGAACAGCTGCCCGATCTTTTCCTCGAGCGTCATGGCACCCAGGGTGGCCTCCACCCAGGCGATGGCGTCGGCGTCGAGATTGAACGGCGCGGCGGCAAGGTCGACGTCGAACCGCCGGGAAGCAGTGCCATGGGTTCCCTTGGGTGAAGGTACGACGGCGGAGATCCCCTTGAGTGCCTGGGCCACCACGTCCGGAACCGGCGCGGCGATGTCCACAACGACCCCGCGTTCATCCTCCTGCAGCGGTTCCAGGGTGGCCAGCTGTGAGTCCAGCAGCGCGGGAGGCATGAAGTGTCCGGTGCGGCCTTCCGTCCGGGCCTTCAAGACCTCTTTGCTGCCATTCAGGTGCAGGAAAATGGTGTCCGGAGCCTGTTCCCTGATGGCGTCGCGGTAGCTGCGGCGAAGGGCCGAACAGGCGAGGACCAGTCCGCCGTCGCCTGCCTTGGCAAGCTCGGCACCCACGGTTGCGAGCCAGGGCCACCGGTCCTCGTCCGTCAGGGGCGTGCCAGCAGCCATCTTGGCGACATTTTCCACAGGATGCAGGGAATCGCCGTCCAGGAACGGGATGCCCAGTTCGCGGGCCACGAGATCGCCGATGGTGGTCTTGCCGCTGCCGGAGACGCCCATGACGATGATTCGGATCTTGCTCATCGGGTGCTTTCCTTACCAGTCGCGGCCAGCCTCACCAGTCATGCACCGTGCCGTCGACCAGGCGGTTGTAGGGCAGGTACGCCTGCTGGTAGGGATAGGCGGCGGCGGCTTCCTCGTTGAATTCGACGCCGATGCCGGGCTTGTCGCCGGGGTGCAGGTAGCCGTCAGTGAAGGTCATGGACTGCTCGAAGACTTCGTTGGTCTTGTCCGAGTGCTGCATGTATTCCTGGATGCCGTAGTTGTGGATGGCAAGGCCCACATGCAGCTGCGCGGCGAAGCCCACGGGGGAAATATCCGTGGGGCCGTGGAAGCCTGACTTGATCTGGTACTGCGCCGCGAAGTCCATGACCTTCTTAAGCGGCGAAATCCCGCCGAAGTGCGTGGACGCTGCCCGGACGTAGTCGATCAGCTGTTCCTTGATCAGCGTCTGGAAGTCGAACACGGTGTTGAAGATTTCACCGATCGCCAGCGGTGTGGTGGTGTGCTGGCGGACCAGGCGCAGGCCTTCCTGGTTCTCCGCCGGGGTGCAATCCTCAAGCCAGAACAGGTCGTAGGGCTCCAGTGCCTTGCCCAGTTTCGCGGCCTGGATGGGCGTCATCCGGTGGTGTCCGTCATGCAGCAGCGGGATCTCGGGGCCGAACTCGTTCCGGACAGCCTCAAAGACCGTGGGCAGGTGCCGCAGGTAGGCGCGGGTGTCCCAGTCCTCTTCCTGCGGGAATGCTCCCCTGCCGGCGGGCTCGTAGTCATACCGTTCCCCCGACGCCTGCGCTTGGGCAGCCACGCCGTAGACGGCTTTGATCCCCGGGATGGCGGTCTGGATCCGGATGGATTTGTAGCCGAGTTCCAGGTGTTCCCGTACGGAATCGAACAGCGACTCGATGTCCGAACCGGACGCGTGGCCATAGGCGCGCAGCCCGTTCCGGGACGCCCCGCCCAGCAGCTGGTACACGGGAAGCCCGGCAACCTTGCCCTTGATATCCCAAAGCGCCATGTCCACGGCGGCGATGGCCGCCATGGTGACCGGGCCACGACGCCAGTAGGCGCTCCGGTACAGGAACTGCCAGGTGTCCTCGATCCGGTGCGGGTCCTTGCCGATGAGCAGCTGCGCGACGTGCTCCTTCAGGTAGGCGGCGACGGCGAGCTCGCGGCCGTTCAGGGTGGCGTCGCCGATGCCCGTCACGCCGTCGTCCGTGGTGATCCGGAGGGTCACGAAGTTTCGGGTGGGGCTGGTAACGAACACATCGGCGGCAATGATTTTCATGGGACTAACTGTTCCTTCCGGAAGTAAAAGCGGGTTTCAGGTACTTGCAGGGGTGGCGGCCGGGGTCGTTGCGAAGGATCCGAGCAGCCGGGAAACAAGGGCGACGACGCCAGGGTCCTCTGCGAGGGCAGCGCTGACGAGGCGAAGCAAACCCTGCACCCGATTGGTGCCGTCAAGTGCCACAGCAGCCTGGATTTCGGCGGCGAGCGGATCCTGGAAGTCGTTTCCCGCGGTGACGTAGTCAATCCAGGCGGCAAGCATCAAAGCGCTGCCTGCGCCACTGCGGCCGTCGGCCCGTTCCGCCGCCATCACGGGTACCGCCCGCATGCGCAGCTTGGTGGTGGCATCGGCCGCGATCTGTGCGAGCCGGTGGGCGATGCGCGCGTTTCCGAAGCGTTCCAGCAGGGCCCGGCGGTACGTCGGGATGTCCAGTCCTTCCCCCTGCAGGTGGTGGGCTGCCTCGTCCCAGAAGTCCTCCACGGCTTTCCGGCAGAGGGGGTCTGCCAGGGCGTCCGCCACGGTGGCATGCCCGCGGAGCTGTCCCGCGTAGGCAAGGATGGAATGCGAGCCGTTGAGGAGCCACAGCTTCCGGTTCTCATAGGGCTCGATGTCACCGACCACGACGGCGCCGGCCTCCTCCCAGCGGGGACGCCCGGCCGGGAAGTCCCCGCTGAGTACCCAGTTCCGGAAAGGTTCAGCCACCACCGGCGAATTGTCGCTGTAACCGCATTGCTCTTCCACCTCTGCGATGTCCGCCTCGGTGGTCCGCGGCGTAATCCTGTCCACGGACGTGCTGACAAAGCTGACGTTCGCCTCGATCCACCCGGCCAGCCCGGAACCCCATCCGGAGGCCAGTCCCAGGACGGCCCGGCGGGCAACTTCACCGTTTGCGGACAAGTTGTCGCAGCTGACGACGGCGATGGGTCCTGAGCCGCTGTCCCGGCGCCTGGCAAGGGCCAACACCAGGCGCCCCAGCGGCGTGCCGGGCACTCCGGCCTCCCCGGACGCTGCTGCCGACAGCGCCCGGAGGTCATCCGCGGCGCCTGGAGTGCCGGCGTTGAACGTTCCATCCGCGGCCAGCCCGTAGGCCGCCTCGGTGATGGTCAGCGTGACCACCGCCGTCTCCTTCGCCGCGACAAGCTCGCAGAGCCGTGCGGTGTTGGCGCCGTCCACCGCTTCCACAATGCTGCCGATGACTTCGAAGCTGTCCCCGCCGGCCGACCGTTCCACCAGCGTGTAGAGGCAGTCCTGGCGGGACAGCGCTGCCGCGGCGTCGGGGCGGCGGCCCGTGAACGCCGCGATCCCCCACTCCGCCGCGTCCGGGGCGTGCTGGGTATACCAGGCCTGGTGGGAGCGGTGGAACGCCCCCAGCCCAAGGTGCACGATGCGCACCGGAGGCTTGGGCAGCGGCTTCAGGCTGCGGTTGAGTGCCGGCGGCGCGGCGTTCACAGCTTGAACACCCGCCGGGGTGACGCGTCCACGATGTCCACGATCAGTTCATGCGCCCGTTCCTCGGTGACCCGGTGTTCAGCAACCAGCCTGGCCAGGAAGGACGCCTCGATTCGCCGGGCGGTGTCATGCCGGGCCGGAATGGAGCAGAAGGCGCGGGTGTCATCGATGAACCCGGAGGACCGCGAGAAGCCAGCCGTCTCCGTCACCGCCGAGCGGAACCGCAGCATCGCATCCGGGGCATCCAGGAACCACCACGGCGCACCGAGGTACACCGATGGGTAGAATCCGGCCAGCGGCGCGAGTTCACGGGAGAAGACGGTCTCGTCAAGGGTGAACAGCACCAGGTGGAAGTCCTTGGCGGTCCCGAAGTCCTGCAGCAGCGGCCGCACCGCCTCCGTGTAATTGACCGCCACCGGAATGTCGTGGCCGGTGTCGGCGCCAAAAGCCTCGAATGTGGGTGCGTGGTGGTTGCGGAACGAGCCCGGGTGGATGGTCATCACCAGGCCGTCCTCCACCGACATCCGGGCCATTTGGTAGATCATGTGCGCTTCGAAGGCGTCCCGGTCCGCAGTACTGGCCTGGCCGGCCCGGCCCCGCTCGAAAAGCCGCTCCGCCTCGCCGTCGTCCAGTTTCAGGGTGGCAGGTGTGAACACCCCGTGGTCGGCGGAGACGGCGCCGCGTTCCACGAAGTGCCGCCGGCGGGACTCGAGTGCCTTGATGTACCCGGCGTAGCCGGTGACACCCTCCCCCGCAGCGCTGAGAAGGCGTTCCACGTTCTCCTGCCAGGCCGGATGTGCCATGTTCAGGTACTGGTCCGGCCGGAAGGTGGGCAGCACGCGGCCTGCAAAGGCGGGGTCCGCCTGCAGGGCGGCGTGGCTGTCCAGTGAGTCCAGTGGATCATCCGTGGTGGCGAGCACCTCGATGTTGAATTCCTTGAACAGTTCCCGTGGCCGGAAACCGGGCTCGGACAATTTGGCTTGCAGGGCATCGTAGAGTTGGTCCGCGTTCTGGCCGGACGGTTCCTCGGCCAGGCCGAAGACGTGGGCGAACTCCTGGCGGATCCAGTACCCGGAGGCGGTTCCCTCGAAGGCGGGCCATGCTTCACAGAAGTGCCGCCACACCTGCCGCGAGTCTGCCGGCTGGTTGCCCAGGCCCAGCTGGTCCATGGTCACCCCGCCGGCGTGGATCAGGCGGGTGACGTAGTGGTCCGGAGTGACCAGGAGTGCGGCCGGGTCCGGGAACGGGGTGTTTTGTTCGATGACCGCGGCGTCGACGTGCCCGTGCGGGGAGATGATAGGGAGCCCTTCCACCCGGGAGAAGAGCGCGCGGGCAATGTCCCGGACCCCGGGATCGGCGGGCAGGAGCCGGTCCGGGTGGTCCGCTATGGTCTGCGCCATGGCTCAACGCCTCCCGGCTGCGACATTGAGCCCAGCCAGGGCCGCCGTGGCGCGGAGGTACTCGAGGTTCCCGGCGGTTCGTTCAGCCAGCGGCAGCTCAGTGGAAAAGTCCTCCACGGTCACCCAGCCGTCGTATCCGAAGGCGGCGAGCGCCTTGAAGTACTGCAGGACGCTGCCCTGGCCCGCGCGCAGGGGCGCCCACTCGTTCCTGAAGATGGCCGCCCCTGATTCGTCGGTCTCGCCGCTGTCCACCCACACCGCGTTCTTCACGTGCACGTGCGCCAGGTAGTCGCCCAGGAGCTCGAAGGCGGGGAGGTAGTCCTCCTGCCCTTCGATCAGGAGGTTTCCCAGGTCATGGATGACGCCGACGTGCCGGGGGTCCAGTCCGTCCAGGAGCCGCAGCGCCGATGATGCCGACGCGGTGATGGTGCGGTGGTGCAGCTCCACGAGCGCCTTCACCCCGTGGTGCGCCGCCCGCTCGGCAATCCATTCGAAATCGCGGCGGGCAGCAGCGAAGAGCTCCGGGTACGGGGTGCCGCTGGCCGGTTCGTTGCCCCAGGCTGCGGTTCCGAGCGGCGGCGTGGTCACCCGCACCTGGCCGGCTCCGAGCTTGGCGGTCGCGGCGAGCATGCGGTCCACATCACCGTGGTTGTCGCACCGCGCGTACCCGCCGATGCCGGAGAACTCCAGGCCGGCGTCGCTGGTAATGGCGGCGATCCGGTCCAGGTGGTCTTCCATTCCGGCCAGCGGCACGGTGGCTTTGTTCCCGGCCCAGAAGCCGGGCTCGGGGGCGTCGCCCTGGTCCGTGATGCGCCATTCGACGCCGTCCCAGCCCTGGCCGGCCAGCTGCTGGACGGCATCCTCGGGGGTCCACTCGGGTGTTGATGCGGTAAATACTGAAAACTTCATGGCTCAGGCGCTTTCTGCCGCGGTGCCGGTGCGGACTTCGAGGTCGTTGTACTTGCCTGCCAGGACATCCTCGAAGAGGACGGGCTGGCCGAGGGTGGCCGAGACGTACACCGAACGCACCGCGGCCAGGGCATTGACGGCGTCGCTGACGGTGACGCCGGGCTGTTTCCCACCGGCGATGGCGGCCAGGATGTCCCGGTACTGACGGACGTGGCCGGCCGGGTACACGGTGGGATCGGCTGCTTTGTAGTCTTCCTCGGGGTACTTGGCCAGTTCTTCCTCCGCCTGGTTGCCGCCGCCCTGGAGTCCCATGTCCGCCGAGGCACCGCCTGCGGCCCTGCTGTGGAAGTACTCCAGCCGGTCGTTGTCCACCACGGCCGAGCCCTCGGAGCCCATGAGCTGCACGCGCACGGTCAATCCCGGGTAGGCGGCAGTGGTGGCGTGAAGGACAGCCAGGCCGCCGTTCTCGAACGTCACGGTGGCTACTGCCGTGTCCTCCACTTCGATGCGTTCGTGGGCGAGGCGGGCGGTGTGCGCGAAGATTTCCACCGGCCGCCCCATGAACCACAGGAGCAGGTCCACGGTGTGCACGCCCTGGTTCATGAGGGCGCCCCCGCCGTCCATCGCCCACGTGCCGCGCCAGTCGCCGGAGTCGTAGTAGCCCTGGCTGCGCCACCACGCCACAGAGGCGATGGCGGAGGTCAGCTTGCCGAAGCGGCCATCGGCGATGGCGCTGGACACAGCGACGCTGGACTGGTCGAACCGGTGCTGGCTGATGACCGAGGCAACGATGCCCTTGCCGGCTGCTTCCTTCGCGGCTGCCTCGATTTCCTGGGCCCGGCTGAGGTCCACGTCGAGGGGCTTTTCGATGACCACGTGCTTGCCTGCCGCCAGCACCTCCAGGCTCTGCTGGATGTGCAGGCCACTGGGAGTCGCCAGTGCCACGAGGTGGATGTCTTCATTGGCGAAGGCCTCGGCCTGGGTGGTGTACAGGGCCGGCCGCGTACCGCCCTGCTGTTCGATGAAGTCTGCGAGTGCTTCGGCGGCTGCCGGGATGGCATCGATGAGGGCGACAATGCGGACTTCCGGGAATTCGCGGAGGGCTACGGCGTGGGTGCGGCCAATGACGCCGCACCCGGTGATGGCTGCGTTCAAGGTGCTCATGCGGTCTGGACTCCTGCTTCTGCGGTGACTTTGGCGAAGGCGCGTGCTGCGATGCCGAAGGCCGTGGGGCCGGAGAATCCGCCCAGGCCGTGGGCACCTGCCAGGTGCGGCTCAAGGGAAGCGAAGCCTTCGTAGCCGTCGGCTTTGAGCGCCTCCACGGTCTTCAGGACGTCCCCGTCTCCTTCGCCGGCAGGCACCACGTGGCCGTTGGCGAAGAGGGCATCCTTGACCTGGAGGTATTCCAGGTGCGGCCGCAGCTTTGCGTATCCCTCGTCGAAGGGCTTGACGCCCACCTGGACGAAGTTGGCGGCGTCCCAGGCCACTTTCAGGGCTGGTGAGTCCACGGTCTCGATGATGTCCAGCACACGGTCCGGGACGTCCCCAAAGATGTCTTTTTCGTTTTCGTGCAGGAGGATCACGCCGGCTTCCTCAGCGACATCGGCCAGGGCCCGCATACGTTCCATGACGTCATCCCGGATGCTGTCCACCTGGACTGACTCGCCGTAGTAGAAGGAGAAGATGCGGATGTACTTCGCGTCCAGCACCCTGGCTGCATTGACTGCCCGGCGCAGCCGCTCCACCTCATGCTCCACCGGGAGGCTGACGTCCACCTTTCCAATGGGCGAGGCAATGGCCGAGACCTTCATGCCTTTATCTGCCAGGAGGGCGGCAAGTGCCTGCAGCTGCCCGTCGCTGAGGTCCACGATGTTGGTTCCCCATGCGCTGCGGACCTCGATGTGGTTGGCGCCGAGGGCCTGCAGCACGGCTATCTGGACTGCGGGGTCGTCGTCGATTTCGTCGCCGAAGCCTGACAGCTGCCACGTGACCTGGGTGGTCGAAACCATGGTTATTTAACTCCTCCGGCGGTCAGCCCGCCTACTAGGTAACGCTGGAAAATCAGGTAGAGAATGACCACCGGTGCTGCACACACCAGGGCTGCGGCCATCATCTGGCCGTAGTAGGGAATGGCGCCGCCTTCCTGCGAGGCCCCAAAGATTTGCAGGGCGACGGCGGCGGTCTGGCTTTCGGGGCGCGTCATCACCGAGGCGAACAGCACGTCGTTCCAGCCGAGCAGGAAAGCGAAGATGCCGGAGACGACGATGCCGGGCCAGCTCAGGGGCAGGACGATGCGGAAGAGGACGCCGAGGTTGGACGCGCCGTCGATCTTGGCTGCTTCCTCCAGCTCCTTGGGGAGCCCGCGGAGGTAGGTGACCATCACCCAGGTGGAGAACGGCATGGCGAAGGTCAGGTACGTCACGAACAGGCCCCACTGGGTTCCGATCACCTGGATGCCGAGGTAGGTTGCCGCCGAGGAAAAGAGCACGAACACCGGCAGCACCATCAGGGTTCCCGGGACGGACTGCAGTGCCAGCAGGCCGCGCAGGATGCTGAGCCTGCCACGGAAGCTGTACCGGACCAGGACGAACGCGGTGGACACGGACAAGGCCGCCGATACCACGGCGGTTGATCCGGCCACCAGGACACTGTTGGTCAGGCCGGTGGCAAGGCCCACGCTGGTCCAGATCTTCGAGTAGTTCTCGAACGTCACCGACGACGGCCAAAACTCGCCGTTGGCAACCCCGATGTCCGAGTTCACCGATGCCAGGAAGATGTAGAGCACCGGAATCAGGACGAGTGCACCCAGGAAGACAAGGATGATGACCAGCAGGGGGCCGGGCAGGAGCCGCAGCACCTCGTGCTGGCGGTGTGAGCCCGGACGGTCGACGTCCGCGGTCGGCGCGCTCCGGCGCCCGGCGATGGTGGCGCTCATTTCTTCGCTCCTGGGGTGTCGGCGTCGTCAAGCTTCACGGCGCGGAGGTAGACGAACAGCGGGATGGCGATGAGCACCAGGGAGATGAAGGCCATCGCAGCACTCAGGCCAAAGCGGAAGCTCTGGAAGCTGGTGACGTAGGTCAGGATGGGGAGGACTTCCACGTCCGACGGAGCCGGGACGCCGAACAGCACGAACGGAAGGGTGAAGTTGTTGATGTGGTGCAGCATTCCGATCAGGAAAGCCAAGGCCAGCGGTCCCTTCAGGTACGGGAAGATCACGTAGCGGAGCTTGTTCCACCACAACGCCCCGTCCAGGGCTGAGGCCTCGTGCACCTCGTGGTCCACGGACTGCAGGCCGGACAACGCCAGCAGGTAGATGAACGGCCAGGAAGCCCAGATCTGGACCAGTACCAGTGTCCAGAACGTTTGCGGCCCGTTGAGCCAGAGTCCCACGTGGATTCCCACGGTGGCCAGGGCTTCGTCCACGATGCCGCCGGGCTGGAGCATGGTCCGCCAGACGGTTGCCACCACGAAGGACGGCAGGACATACGGGATGAGGAACACCGAACGGATCAGGGCGCGGCCCTTGAAGGCGTTCTGGGTTGCCACGGCAGCGGCAATGCCCAGCGGCAGGGTCACCACCATGGCAAGCAGCGAGTAGCTGACGCTGAGCCACACGGCATGCAGCAGCGGCGAGTTCGTGACGGCTTCAACGAAGTTTTCGGCTCCGATGATTGGTGCACTGACCCACTTCCGCAGCGTGTACTGGTCCAGGTTGAGGATGGACATGTAAATGCCCAGCAGCAGCGGTACCACGATGATGATGATCATCAGGACCCCGCCGGGGATCAGCATCCAGAGCGGGCGGTTCCGCTCGCTCAGGCCCTTGCGCCGCAGGCCGTCTCTGGGGCCGGGCTGCTGCCCGGCGTCATTGGCGGCCCGGGGCGCCCGGCCTGCGGCGGATTCCACCGCAGGCCGTACTTCATGGGAGGCGTCGGTTGACATCAGAACTTATCCTTTGGAGGCCCGGTCCAGGGAAGCCTGGCCCTTGTTTTGGGCATCTTTGATTCGGGAGTCGAGCGCGGATTCGTCCACCTTGCCGGCGGCCAGGTCCGGGATCGACTGGACAGTGACGTTGAGCAGGCCCAGCTGGATGTCGCCCCAGGCGCCCGTGAACGGGGTGGCCTTGGACTTGGCGGCGGCATCGGCCAGCGGCTTGAGCTTGGCATCGGTCAGGGTGGCGAGGGCCTCCGCGTTGGCCGGAAGGTCGCCGAAGACCTTCTGGTAGTTCAGCTGCTCGTCCTTGGAGGTGATCAGCTTGATGTAGGCGAACGCCAGGTCCTTCTGCTTGGAGTAATCGGCCACCACCAGGTTGTCGCCGGAGAGGATGCTGGCGGCGTCGCCATCGGACTTGGACTGGGTCTGGCCCGGAGCGATCGTAGGCATCAGGGCGTACTCGTACTTGCCGGCGACGGCTGACTTGTCGAGGGTGGGAATCGAGCTGGACGTGGTCATCATCAGGTACCCGGCCTTGCCGCTGGCAAAGGCGGCCACGGCGTTGCTGTTGCTCCAGCCAATGGATGCGGGGTCAACCACTTTGTCGTTGGTGAGCCAGCCGAAGTACGTTTCGTAGGCCTTCTTGACCGTGGGGTCGTCCATCTTCAGCTTGTTGCCGTCCACCAGCGGGTTGCCGGCCTGGACGGACATGGCCCAGATGAACTTCCAGGGATCAAAGCTGTCCTTGTATCCCGTGGCGATGCCGTAGGTGCCGTCCTTGGTCATCTTCTTCGCCTGGGCAGCCAGGTCATCCCAGTTGGTGGCAGGTTTGTCGATGCCCGCCGCAGCCAGCAGGTCCTTGTTGTACGCCATGACGAACGGCCGGCTGACGAACGGGATGCCGGCAAGGTGGTCCTTGTCCGGTCCGGAAATTCCCAGGGTTGCCGGGTTGAAGCGGTCCTTACCGCCCACCTTCTTCCAGTCGTCGTCGGAGAGGGTCACGAAGGCCTTGGTGGCATATGCCGTGGGGGTGAACGTGGTTCCGAGGCTGTAGACGTCCGGGCCCTGGCCCGAGACCACGGACGTTTGGATGCGCGTGAGTTCATCGTTGGCCGAAGCGAAGGTTTCGAACTTCACGTCGGCGCCGGTCTCGGCCTTGAACTTCGCGGCAATATCGGACTGCCACTGCTTCTGCTGTTCCGGGTATTGGCTGGAAACGTTCACGAGGACGCTCAGCGTCTTCCCGGTGCCGTCCACTTTGCCGTCCGAGCTGGTTGAGCCGCCCCCGTTGCCGGAGCTCGATCCACACCCGGTCAAGGCGAGCGCTGCAGCTGTGACTATCGCCGCAAGCCCAGTAATCGATTTAAACCTCATTGTTTTTCTCCTCTAGGACACCCGCATGGCCACATCCGTCCTGTGGCGGAGATCACTGCAGGCGACTCGGGAGTCAGTCTAGGAAGATGGCAACGCGACTGGCAAGCGGTTGCCAAAAGTTGCCATAAATGCTCAGATTGAGTTCAACAGGATTCCGGGAACGAGTAGCCTTGGAAACCCCAGATGGCCGGTCTTATCCCGGTCCGTGAGGAAGGCCCAGCGATGGCAGACCCAGCAACCACGGCGTCGTCAGTCCCGGCAAGCCTTGACGCAGGCGCCCGGCGGGACCGCCCACCCACCATCCGGGACGTGGCGGAACTCGCCGGGGTGGCCACCTCCACCGTGTCGCGGGCCCTCGCGCGGCCCGACCGGGTCAACCCGCGGACCCGGGCCCGGATCGAGGAAGCGGCCGCGGAGCTCAATTACGTGCCCAGCTCCCAGGCCCGCGGCCTCAGTTCCGGACGAACCAATGCGGTGGCCGTCCTGGTACCCGACATCACCAACCCGTTCTATTTCGACATCATCCGCGGCACCCAGCACCAGCTCAAGGCGGCCGGGGTCACCCAGCTCCTGGTGGACACCGAGGAGTCCAGCGAGATGGAACTCGATGCCCTGCACAAGATGCGCAAGTCCGCGGACGGCTTCATCCTTGCCGCCTCACGCCTGACGGACGCCCAGCTTGCGGAGGTCTCGCAGTCGCAGCCCCTGGTGACGTTCAACCGCGCGTCCACCAGCGCACCGACGGTGATGATCGATACACCCTCGGCCATCATCCAGGCCCTTGAGCACCTGGCCTCGCTGGGCCACCACAAAGTCTGCTATGTGGCCGGACCGCCCACCTCCTGGTCCAACCAGATGCGGTGGAAGGTTTTCGAAGAGGACGCCACTAAGCGCGGCATGGAGATCCACCGGATCGGCCCCTACACCCCGAAGACGACGTCGGGGGCTGCTGCCGCTGATGCTGCAGTCAGGACGGGGGCAACAGCCTGCATCGTCTTTAATGACCTGCTTGCCATTGGCATGCTCCAGCGGTTCAAGGCACGGGGCATTCGGGTTCCGGAGGACATAAGCATCGTCGGGTCCGATGACATTTTCGGCGCGGACTTCTGCAATCCCCCACTGACCACCATTTCCAGCCCCATAGAGCAGGCGGGCAGGGTGGCGGTGTCCATGCTGCTGGCACAGCTCAACCCGCTGTCGGGAAGTGCCAGCCGGCAGCTCGCCGTCATGCCCACCCACCTGACTGTCAGGGAGTCAACGGGTCCGGCGCCTGCCTGATCAGCCCACGGTAAACGGCAGGACCAGGCGGGACTGGTGGTGCGCGTCGCGGTAGATCTTGTGTGTGACCGGCCTGCCCACCGGGAGGTGGAAGGCGTCGGGCGGGAGCAGCGAGTTGTGTTCGTCGGCGAGCGGCTCGCCGTTGGACAGCTCCACTACCAGGCGGTGCCCCGGGTTGAAGGTGTTAGCGAACGGGTAGAGGCGGACCACGTATTCCTCGATCCTCCCCGGCTCCACCGGAACCGCGCGGGTGTGCGGATGGTAGGGGTTGCCCTCGGTGGTGCGGTCAGCTCGCCGGACGCTTCGCCGGGGAAACCCGCCACATCCGCGGCACCCTGGCCTTCACGCAGCTGGACTACGTGGCGACGCTGTGGACCCGCCGCAAGATGGAGCCAAACCGCGAGCACGCCCTGGAAGTGCTGGCGGACAGCTGGTACCACCTGCTCTGCGACGAAGGCTGACCAGGGCAGCGCAAGCTAGGCCCGTTCGGAGATCCACGCACCAAGCCCGGCGGCAGTTTCCGCGGTGAGGGCGTGCCCGCCCGGGTCCTTGCGGGCGTGGGTGTCCGCACCGGAGGCCCCCAGGAGGTAGTCCCAGGTGCGGCCCAGCAGGTCGGCCGGGATGACGGTGTCGGCTTCACCGTGGGCCAGGAACACCGGGGCGCCGGCAAGCCGGTCCGGGGACGTCGGGACGCCTGCGTCGAACGGCAGCGTCCCGTAAAGGATGGCCGTGCCCGCAAAACGCTGCGGATCAGCCAGCAGCAACCCGCCCGCGAACGCCGCACCGCCACTGAAGCCAACCAGGATCACCGGCCGGCCTTCCGGGGCGATCGGCTCCAGCCACGTCCTGAACCATTCCATTGTCTGGGCCAGGGACTCGGCCACGGGCCGCCCCGTCCCCCGGTTCGCGAACCAGGCGAACCCGCCCCCTGCCGGGATCGGTGCCCGGACGGCCGCGTAGGAGGGGCCTGCGGGAAGGTGGTTGGCCAGCCCGATGATTCCTGATTCATCCGATCCGCGCCCGTGCAGCAGCACCACGAGCGGGCGGTTGGGATCGTCGGGGCTCTGCCAGGCGACGGTGGGTTCGGCGAACGGTGCGTGCATATCTTTTCCTCGGTGTTGGTGGTGGAAATGGCTTGGGTCAGGCAGTGGCCGGGGCCCCGATTTCCCGGTTGACGGCGGGCATGATCTCGGTGGCGAGCAGCTCGATGGAACGCGCCGTCTCGGCAAACGGCAGCCCGCCCAGTCCGATCTGGGCCATGTACCGGCTGGTTCCCAGCGCCTCGTGGATGGCCAGGATCTTCTCCACCACCTGCTGCGGGCTCCCCACCAGCAGGCCGCCGCCGGGTTCGGACCAGTCATCGAAGGTTGAGCGCGGGAAGTGGTCCACCGGCCGGGGCATGTTCTGTTCGAAATAGGCCCGGTAATAGGGATAGAAGGTATCGCGTGCCTGCTGGGAGGTGGGCGCCACGTAGAAGTGGCCGCCGGCACCCACCTGAAGGGCGGAGGCGTCATGCCCGGCCTCGGCCGCGGTGTGCCGGTACAGCTCCACCAGGCGGCGGAACCGCTCGGGTCCGGACAGCAGTGCAACAAACAACGGCAGGCCCAGGCGTCCGGCACGGGCGAAACTCGCCGGCGTCCCGCCCACCCCCACCCAGACGGGAAGCTTTTCCTGCAGCGGCCGGGGGGCAATGTCCATGCCGGGGATGCTTTGGGTCAATGTTCCCTGCCACTCCAGGGTGGCGTTGTCCCGCAGCTCCAGCAGCATGCGCAGCTTTTCGTCGAAGAGGGCGTCGTAATCCGCGGTGTCGTAGCCGAACAGCGGGTACGACTCGATGAACGCTCCGCGCCCGGCGATGATCTCGGCGCGGCCGCCGGATATGAGGTCCAGGGTGGCGAACTGTTCGAAGAGCCGCACCGGGTCCTGGGTGGAGAGCACAGTGACGGCAGTGCCCAGCCTCAGGTTGGTGGTCTCGCGGGCAACTGCGGCCAGCACCATTTCGGGGGCGGACAAGGCGAAGTCGCTGCGGTGGTGCTCGCCCAGGCCCAGGAAGCTGATGCCCGCCTGGTCGGCCAGCTTGGCCAGCCCAATGATCTCTTCCAGCCGCTGGTGCGGCGACTGGGCCAGCCCGGTTTGTCCGTTGCGCGACAGTTCGCCAAAAGTAAAAATGCCAAAGTCCATATTGGTTGAACATTCAACTGTATGGATCTATTCCGGCACCTTCCCTTCCATCCAAAAAGGCGGGCGTACGACGCCGGGAGCCACCCGCCGTCGTACGCCCGCCCTGGTTCGAGGTGCTTAGGCTTCCACCAGCTTGGCTCCGGCCGGAACCTCGGCCGGGGCACCGGGCTCGTTGCGGCCGTACAGCCAGTCGTTGTACTGGAAGTTGTTGTCGCCGCGGCTCTTGAACAGCATGTTCCGCAGGACGCGTGCCACGCCGTCCACGTGCCAGGACTCACCCCAGATACGGGCGGTGCGCTGGACGCGGGCGGTGCGGGCTGCGCGGGTTTCGTTGAACTCGCGGAAGGCATCCTCCCACGCACCGGCGTCGATGCCTTCGGCCGTGAAGACGCGGTTGCTGGCGGCGTCCTGCAGCACCGCAGCATCCTCCAGCGCCTGGCAGGCGCCCTGGGCCAGGTACTGCAGCATCGGGTGGGCGGCATCGCCGATCAGTGCCATGCGGCCGGAAACCCAGGTCTCGATCGGGTTGCGGTCGTACATGGGCCAGCGGATGCCGGTGGCCAGGTTCTTCAGGGCTTCCTGCACGGCGGGGACGCAGTCCTTGTAGGCTGCCTGGAGTTCGTCCACGCCGCCGTACTGCTCTTCGCCGCGCTCGAACGACGGGGACTTGAACACTGCCACGGTATTGAGCAGCTGGCCCTTGCGGAGCGGGTACTGGACCAGGTGGCAGTTCGGGCCAAGGTAGACGATGACGTCCTCCAGGTCCGCCGCAGGGGTTTCCTCGGTGATGGGCACGGTGCCGCGGTACGCCACGTAGGCGGAGTTGACCGGGCCGTCGCTGGCAACGGTGGCGCGCAGGGTGGACTTCAGCCCGTCCGCTGCCAGGATGGCGTCAGCCTCGAACACCTCGCCCTTGGCGGTGTAGGCGCGGGCGCGGTCGCCGTCGGTCTCCACTTTCTGCACCAGGACGTCGTTCACCAGGGTAACGCCGGCTTCCTGGCAGGCTTCGAGCAGGATCTGGTGCAGGTCGCTGCGGTGGATCACCACGTAGGGGGCGCCGTAGCGTTCCTCGAACTCGCCGCCCAGGGTCTGGCGGGTGAGTTCCTCGCCGGTGATGGCGTCGCGGAACACCAGGTGCTTGGGCTGGACGCCGATTTCCAGTGCCTTCTCCAGCAGGCCCCAGCGCTTGAGGACGCGGGAGGCGTTGGGCGCCATCTGCAGGCCGGCGCCGACTTCACCGAAGGCGGGTGCCACTTCAACCAGGGTGACATCGGCACCGTTTTCTCGAAGCGCCAGCGCTCCGGCAAGTCCGGCCATGCCGCCGCCAACTACCAGGACGTCGGTGGACGCTTTGAGGTTAGACATTGGAAACTCCTACTGCTGTTGATTTCTTGATTTTGGTACCGACGGCTGCGAGCAGGACTGCTGCTGCTGCGGCTGCTCCGGCAAATGCCAGGAAGTTCGAGTTGACGCCCAGGCCCGCTGCGAGCAGGAGCCCGCCGGCCTGGGGCGCTGCCACGGCCCCGATCCGGCCCACGCCAAGCGCCCAGCCAAGGGCGGTGCCGCGCAGGTGTGCCGGGTAGTGGCTTGCCACGGCGGCGATGATCAGGCACTGGGTGCCGTGCGTGCCCACGCCGGCAAGCACCAGCATGAGGTAGACGACGGCGACGGGCGGCCCGGTGACCAGGACCAGCAATCCGACGGCGGCCACGGCCGCTGCCGCGATGGCGGTGGGGATGGGGCCGAACCGGGTGCCCGCCCAGGCGGTGAGCACCGAACCCGCCACCGCGCCAAGGTTGAGGGCCAGGGCGAACGTCAGGGCGGACCCGAGGTTGTAGCCTGCCAGCTGCATGAGGTTGGGCAGCCAGGTGCCCAGCCCGTACCAGGCGAAGAGGGTCACCAGGGTGCCGACGGCGAACAGCAGGCTGGTGCCGAGGTAGGGCGCGCGGAGCAGGGACCCGAATCCGACGGCTTCCTTGGCGGCACCGCCCTGGGCTCCGCGCTTGTGGTCCGGCGCCAGTGTCTCCGGCAGGTAGCGGATGCCCAGCGGGATAACCACCACCAGGGCGACGACTGCCACCAGGAACATGACTGGCCAGCCGAAGGCCGGGAGCAGCGGAATGCCGACGAGGGCGGCGATGGAACCGCCGATGGGAACGCCGGACATCATCAGGGTGGCGATGGTGGACCGCCACTTTTCGGGGACCATCTCTGCCACCAGGGCGTTGGCCGAGGGAACCAGGCCGCCCAGGCCAATGCCTGCCAGGAGCCGCAGGCCGCCGAAGACCGGGGCGTTGGGCGCGAAGGCGCAGAGGATGGTGAAGAGGGAGAAGACGACGGCGCAGCCGATGATGGTGCGCCGGCGGCCCCAGGTATCGGACATGCGGCCGGCGAAGACCGCCCCGATCATCATGCCGATGAAGGCCATCGAGCCGATGGTGCCGGCGGTGGCCTTGGTCAGGCCCCAGCCGGTGTCGCTGATGAGCGAGCCCTGGACGGTGCCATAGACGATCAGGTCATAGCCGTCGAAAACGACCAGCAGCCAGCACACCAGGACGGCGAGCACGGAACGCCGGGGAAACCCGGAAACGCCTGCGCCCGGGGCGGGGGCGGCCATGCGCTGCGGCGCTGCAGCGGAAGATGTGTGATTCATCCCACCACTGTGCTGGCAGTCATACCGCGGCGCACATAAGATTCTGTCATGCAGAATCTTCCGGCCCGGCGGAAGCCTACCTACGCCATCGAGGCAGTGGACAACGCCCTGCAGCTCCTGCAGCTCCTGCGGGACGTGGGCAGCCTGCGGCTCAAGGACGCCGCGGCGGAACTCGGCGTGGCCCCGTCCACGGCCCACCGCCTGCTGGCCATGCTGGTGTACCGCGGGTTTGCCGTCCAGGATGAGACACGCCGCTACGTGCCGGGCCCGGCCATGGGCGCCGGGCCTGCCGGCTTCAGCTGGACCCGGCAGCTCCGCGACATCTCCCGGCCCCATATGGAAGTGCTTTGCGCGCGGACCAACGAGACCGTCAACCTGATGATCCGGGTGGGCACCAAGGTCCGCTTCCTGGACACCGTGGAAAGTTCGAACATCCTGCGCGTGGGTGACCGGCAGGGGACCTTGCTTCCGGCCCATAAGGCCTCCGGCGGCAAGGCCATCCTGGCGGAACTGGACCCCGCCATGGTGGAGCAGCTGTTCCGCGGGCCCAACGCGGAGCTCGCCGGCGACTACATCTCCGACGCCGAGTACCCGGCGTTCCTGCGTGAGCTTGAGTCCGTGCGCACCAACGGCTTCGCCGCCAACTTCGAGGGCACGGAGGAGGGTATCAGTGCCTTTGGGATGGCGCTGCACAACGGCAGGGGCATGGTGGTGGGCGCCTTGAGCGTGGCGACTCCGGTGGCCAGGTTCCGGCCGCTGTTCGACGCCGGACTGGTGGGCGTCATGATGGAAACCCGCCGCCAGCTGGAGCTGGATATCGCAGCCAATCCGGTGGACGGAGCGGGAAGCAGCTGAGGCTCTCTGCGGAAAGTCCCAAGAGTAATTCTGGCAGACAGAATATGTTGGAGATCACAGCAAGCCTTCCCTAGGGTCGAATCCACGTCGCCCTCAGTCCGCACGCAAGGAGAAGGCCAGTGTCCATCAGCGCTGAAAACCAAACGCACGAATCCGTGGCGCAGGAACACCACGTTCCCGAGCCCACCCCGGAGGAGGCTGCACAGCTTGAGCAGCTCTACAAGGATTTCGATAAGGAAAACCTGATTCCGCTGTGGACGGAGATCGCGGACCTGATGCCCATGGTCCCGTCCCCCAAGGCCGTACCGCACGTGTGGCGGTGGAACGACCTGTACCCGCTGGCCGCCCGCGCCGGGGACTTGGTGCCCGTGGGCCGGGGCGGGGAGCGCCGGGCGATCGCGCTGGCCAATCCTGGCCTGGCCGGCACCCCGTACGCCACCCCCACCCTCTGGGCCGCCATCCAGTACCTGGGCGGCCGCGAAACCGCCCCCGAGCACCGCCACTCGCAGAACGCCTTCCGCTTTGTCGTCGAAGGCGAGGGAGTGTGGACCGTGGTGAACGGTGACCCGGTCCGGATGTCCCGCGGCGACTTCCTGCTCACCCCGGGCTGGAACTTCCACGGCCACCACAACGACACCGATGAGCCCATGGCCTGGATCGATGGGCTGGACATCCCGTTCGTCCACTACGCCGATGCCGGGTTCTTCGAGTTCGGTACCGAGCGCGTCACGGACGAGGCCACCCCGGACATCTCCCGCTCCGAGCGGCTCTGGGCCCACCCGGGGCTGCGCCCGCTCTCCGGCCTGGATGAGACCACCAACTCCCCCATCGCCGCCTACCGGTGGAAGTACACCGACGCCGCCCTACGCGAACAACTCCTCCTCGAGGATGAGGGCCACCCCGCCACCGTGTCCCAGGGCCACGCCGCGGTCCGCTACACCAACCCCACCACCGGCGGGGATGTCATGCCCACCATCCGTGCCGAGTTCCACCGGCTGCGCGCCGGGGCCTGGACCGAGACCGTCCGCGAGGTGGGCTCCAGTGTCTGGCAGGTCTTCGAAGGCACCGGCACCGTGACCCTCAACGGCGAAACCAGGGTCCTGGCCAAGGGCGACCTGTTCGTGGTCCCGTCCTGGGCCGCCTGGTCCCTGCAGGCCGAATCCGAGTTTGATTTGTTCCGGTTCAGCGACGCGCCCATCTTTGAGCGCCTGAACTTCAACCGCACCTACATCGAAGGACGCACCAAGTAATGAAACTCCTCACCCTCCGCCTCCCCGCCGGCACCGGCAACGGCAAGAGCACGACGGCGGTCCGCCAGGACGGCGACACCCTCACCGAAATCCCGGGGTTCTCCGACGTCGGGGCCCTGCTGCAGGACCCCGCCTGGGAAACCACCGCCAAGGAAGCCAAGGGCGCAACCCACGCCCTGGCCGGCGCCGATCTCGCCGCCGTCGTGCCTTCCCCCGGCAAGATCATCTGCGTGGGCCACAACTACCGCAACCACATCAAGGAAATGGGCCGGGAAGTTCCGGAGTACCCCACCCTGTTCGCCAAGTACGCAGAATCCCTGATCGGTCCCAACGACGACCTGGCCCTGCCGCAGGAATCGGACACCGTGGACTGGGAAGCCGAACTCGCCGTCGTCATTGGCAAGGCCGGCCGCCGCATCCCCGAAGCCGAAGCCGCTGGGCACATCGCCGGTTACTCCGTGCTCAACGACGTCTCCATGCGCGACTACCAGTTCCGCACCATCCAGTGGCTGCAGGGCAAGACCTGGGAAAAGTCCACCCCGTTCGGACCGGCCCTGGTCACCAAGGACGAGTTCACCGCGGGCCCGCTGATGACCTCCGCCGTGGACGGTGAAGTCCAGCAGTCCACCCCCACCTCGGACCTGGTGTTCACCCCCGAGTTCCTGGTCTCCTACATCTCCACCATCATCACCCTGAACCCGGGCGACGTGATCGCCACCGGCACCCCCGGCGGGGTGGGCCACGCGCAGGACCCCAAGCGCTACCTGCAGGAGGGCCAGGTCCTGGTCACCACCATCGAGGGCCTGGGCCAGCTGACCAACCGCGTGGTCAAGGAAGCCTGATGGTTGCCCGGCACGACCAGGCCACCGATCCCGTCCTGCTCGACGGGCTCCTGCAGGCCCGGCGCGGCACCGCGTTCTTCGCCCGCAAGCTCAACGAGCTCAGCGACGCGGAACTGGACGGGGACTCGCTCCTGCCGGGCTGGACGCGCCGCCACGTTGTAGCCCACGTGGGCTACAACGCGCGGGCCGTCGCACGGCTGGTCGAGTGGGCAGCCACCGGGGTGGAAACACCGATGTACCCGTCCGTTGAGGTCCGCAACCACGAGATCGACTTCGGCGCGACGCTGTCCCCGATCGCGCTGCGCAACCTGTTCGACCACTCCGCCGTGCACCTGAACGTCGAATGGCGCGACCTGCCCGCCGACAACTGGCACCACAAGGTCAAAACCGTCCAGGGCAGGACCGTCCCGGCCGAGGAAACCGTGTGGATGCGCACCCGGGAAGTGTGGGTGCACGCCGTGGACCTGGACAACGGGGCCACGTTCAAGGACATCCCCGCCCCCGTCCTGGAACGGCTCCTGACGGACATCACCGGCGCCTGGCACACCCGCGGCACGGACAAGGACCTCGTGGTCGAGGTCACCGGGCAGCCGTCCGCGCTCGTCTTCGGGGACACGTCATCCGCTTCCCCCACCGTGGTGTCCGGCTCCCTGGCCGCCATCGCGCAGTGGGCCACCGGCCGCGGCACGGACGGCACGACGGCACAGCGTCCAGCAACGGAAGGCGGCGACGGCGGATCGGTCACCCCGGCGCCCCCGGCACCCGCCTGGATCTAGTTGTAGATCCGAAGTCCAGGCAAGCCATCGCCACACTCCCAAAGGCGGGTCAGCACACGCTGGCCCGCCTTTGGTGTTGCTGTCCGGGCGGCTCCCAGGCAGCGGACCTGCGCCTCGGGCTGGAAACCAAAAATCCGTGCCCGAGTTTGGGACCCGGCACATAATCAGGACGGCGGCCGCTGGATAGCATGAGGTCACCGGACAGAGCCGTCCGGCGGGATCGACGCAAAAGGACAACCCATGGCCGCGGTTACGGTGGACGACATCCTCTCGGATCTTCCCCTTGGCTTCGCCAGCCTCATCCTCCGCCCCGCCCCCTCGGCGCCGGCCATCGAACGGTTCCTGATTGTCGACGCCGACGACGAGTCCGTCCAGGCTGCCGGCGCGTTTGTCCTGCTCATCGGTGTCCGCGGCCGCTCCGCCCTGCCGGCGCTCCGGCGGCTCCTGAAAGACCCGCCCCCGGTAGTAGCCGTCAAAGGCAACCGCGAAGGCCTCTCCGAAGCGGAAGAACTCCTGCAGGCAGCGGGCTCGGGCCTCCTGCTGGTTGATCCGGCCGCCGACTGGGACCGCCTGCTGTCCATCGCAAAAGACCGGATCCAGCCGCGCAGCTACGAGAGCGAAGTCCTCACCCTGCTCGAGGAAGACCTGTTCGCCATCGCCCAGACCACGGCCAGGCTCACCTCCAGCCACGTGCTGATCGAGGACGCGGCCAACAAGGTCCTGGCGTACTCCACGGTCACCAACGACATCGATGAGCTCCGCAAAGCGTCCATCCTGTCCCGCCGCGGCCCGCGGAAGTACGAGCTGCTCCTCAAGGACCTGGGCGCGTACCGCGAACTCCACCGCACCCGGCAGCCGGTCCGCGTGCCTGCCCGGCCCCAGGACGGGCTGCGTGAACGGGTGGCCATCGCGCTCTTCGCCGGGGAGCGGATCATGGGCTACATCTGGCTCCAGGAGACCGGAGAAGGCTTCGGCCCGGACGTGGAGTACGTCCTCACCGGAGCCGCAGCCAGGGTTTCCGCCGAACTGATCCGATACCGCAACCAGCAGTCCGTCCACATGCGGGAGGACCGGGTGGCACGGATCCTGTCAGGTCCCGCCGAGGCCGCCGCCAGCGCCCACAGCGGAAAGATCCCCTCGGAGCGTCCCGCGGCGCTTCTCCTGGTCGGCATGTCCGACGCCGACTCCCGGGCTGACGACGCAGCGCTCAAGCACGGAGAACTGGCCAACCTGGCCTCCATTCACGCCGCTGCATACAAGGCGTCCGCCGTCGTGGGCCAGTTCAACGGTGACACCGCCATCATCCTGCCGGACCTCCAGTCCGGCACGGCGGAGGCGGGGTTGAGGGCACTTGCCGAAGCGGTGGTCAAGGATGCCCGCAAACACCTCGGCATCATTCCGTTCGCCGCCGTCGGACCGCTGGCGCCGGACCTGCTGTCCATCCACGGGGTCACCGGCATCACTGCAGCGCTGCTGGCCTGCGTGCGGAACGCCACGCCGGGCACGGTGGCCACCGTTGATGATTTCGAGGCGGAAATCCTGTACCGCGAGGCGGTCCGGAACTTCCACAGCTCACCCTTCCGGCACCGCAGCATGGCGGCGTTGCTCCAGGAGGATACCGAACTCGCAGCAACCCTGCAGGCCTATTTCGACGCCTGCTTCGACGTCTCCGAATGCGCCAAACACATGAACCTGCACAAAAACACCGTCTACTACCGCGTTGCCAAGGCGGCCCGGGTGACCGGACTGGATTTCGGCAACCCGCGCGACTCACTGGTGGCCCTGCTCCATCTCCAGGAGTGGGCCGCCTCCAACAACACTTCAGGCAGGAAATGAGCACCACACTCAGCGCACCGCCCCTGGACATCCTCCTCGAGGAGATCGTCCGGGAACACCGGCCCCGAAAGGAAACCGGTGCCGTACCCGGCAACATCCCGGTCCTGGCGGCCGTCCCCTTCAACCGTTTTGGCATCGCCGTTGCCACCACCTCCGGCAAGGTCTTCAGCTCCGGCGACGCGGACGTCCCGTTCTCCATCCAGAGCATCTCCAAGGTGTTCACCCTGGCCATGGCGCTGCAGCGCGGCCGGTCCGGCCTGCTGTGGTCACGGGTGCTGCGCGAACCATCCGGAACAGCTTTCAACTCGCTGGTACAGCTCGAAGCCGAGCACGGTATTCCGCGTAATCCCTTCATCAACGCCGGCGCCCTGGTGGTCACGGACCACTTGATGGAAGAGACGCCCGACGCCGCCGCGCACCTCCTGCAGTTCCTCACCCGGCAGGCGGGTACCGGAGGACAAACAGGCCAGGAGGGAGGGCCGGCGCCGTTCATCGACGAGGCCGCTGCTGCCGGTGAACTCGCCGGCAGCAGCCGCAACCTGGCCCTGGCGCACTTCCTCAAGGACTTCGGCAACCTCACCCAGCCGGCGCCGGCAGTGGTGGAGAACTACGTCCGCCAGTGCTCCATCATGATGACGTGCGTCCAGCTGGCCAAGGCAGGCCTGTTCCTTGCCAGCGACGGCCAGGGAGCCCCCGGAGCCGTGTTGTCCCCGAGCGAGGCCAAGCGGATCGGCTCCATCATGCTGACCTGCGGCATGTATGACGCCGCCGGCGAATTCGCGTACCGGGTGGGCCTGCCCGGCAAAAGCGGAGTAGGCGGCGGGATCCTGGTGATCGTCCCGGGCAAGTGCGTTATCTGCGTCTGGAGCCCGCGCCTGGACGCCAAAGGCAACTCCCTCGCCGGCACCGCCGCCCTGGCCGACCTCTCCGACCGCACCGGCTGGTCAGTCTTCTAAGTTTCCCCCATCCACCAAGATCTTTTCCGGATCGAAAGGAATCCCCATGCCCAACAACCCCAATGACGAGGTTGAGTTCGACCACCTGATTGATGGTGGTCACGCGCATGCGTCCGAGACCTCCCTGCACGCGGAGGACAAGGGTTACCACAAGAACCTCAAGCCCCGGCAGATCCAGATGATCGCGATCGGCGGTGCGATCGGTACCGGCCTGTTCCTGGGCGCCGGCGGCCGGCTCAACGCGGCCGGCCCGTCCCTGGTCATCGCCTACGCGGTGTGCGGGTTCTTCGCGTTCCTGATCCTGCGCGCCCT
>NZ_JARDJH010000090.1:0-1104 GCF_039907755.1 Pseudarthrobacter sp. CC12
CGGGTGGTTTGTGATGAGCAGCCAGATACCGGAGCCGCCGCCCAGCGCGGCGCATGTGAAAGCGGATAACGCCTCGATCGGTGAACTCCTCGGGGACGTGACCCGTGACCTGTCCACCCTGATGCGCCAGGAAGTGGAACTGGCCAAGGCCGAACTCAAACAATCCACCTCCCGCGCGGGCAAAGGCGCCGGCATGCTCGCCGGCGCCGGCGTGGGCGGCCACTTCGTCCTGGTCTTCCTCTCCCTGGCCCTGATGTTCGCCCTCGGCGCCGTCATGGCCCTGGGCTGGGCGGCGCTGATCGTCGCCGTGCTCTGGGCCATCATCGCCGCCGTCCTGGCCTCCATCGGCCGGAAGGAACTCAAACAGATCAAGGGCCTGCCCCAAACCGGGGAAACCCTCGCAGAAATACCCCCAACCCTAAAACCAGGTGAGGTAAACCGATGAGCGAAAACCCCGATGCCATCCGCGCAGACATAGAAGCCACCCGGGCCCGCCTGGGCACCAACGTCGACGCCGTGGCCGACAAAGTCACCCCGTCCAACATCGTCCACCGCCAAACCGACAAGGTCCGCGACGCCGTGACCGGGGTGAAGGAGAAAATCATGGGCGCAGCAGACCACGCCACCACCAAGGTCCACGACACCACCGCCACCGGGACCGGACACACCACCAACGCCATGCACACCGCCGGGGACAACCTCCACCAGGCAGGAGACGCGGTCTCCGCGAAACTCTCCGACGCCGGCCAGGCCGTCTCCAACGCCCCGGACCAGGTCAAAGCCAAAACCGCCGGGAACCCCCTGGCCGCCGGGCTCATCGCGTTCGGCGCCGGCATGCTCATCTCCTCCCTGATCCCCGCCAGCGAGAAAGAACGCGAAGCCGCGGACCAACTCAAAACCGCCGCCCAGCCCCTGGCAACCCAGGTCACCGACGCCGCCAAAACCATGGCCCAGGACCTCAAGGAACCCGCCCAGGAAGCCATGGACAACGTCAAAGCCACCGCCACCGACGCCGCCTACAACGTCAAAACCGAAGGCCAAAACGCCGCCACCGACGTCAAAGACCGCGCCACAGACGCCAAAGACAACATCCAAAACACCTAG
>NZ_JARDJH010000091.1:0-1093 GCF_039907755.1 Pseudarthrobacter sp. CC12
GCCGCTAGGTGTAATTCCCACTGAGGTTGTGAACGCGGCTGATGGGGGTTTTGCCTCCGATGCCGGTATGGGTTCTGTGGTGATTGTAAGCGTGCAGCCAGCCTGGGTAGGAAGCGGCGCGTTCGGCCTCTGATACGTAGGGCCTGGCGTATGCCCATTCGGTGGCAAGGGTCCGGTTGAAGCGTTCTACCTTGCCGTTGGTCTGTGGCCGGTAAGGGCGGGTCCGCCGGTGCTTGACCTGCGGGCCCAGGGCAGCTGCGAAGGCTTTGGAGCGGTAGCAGGCTCCGTTGTCGGTAAGGACGGCTTTGATGGTGATGCCGTGGGCGGCGAAGAACGCTGCGGCGCGGAGCCAGAAGGCGGCAGCGGTTTCCTTTTTCTCGTTGTCGAGAATCTCTGAATAGGCCAGTCGTGAGTGATCATCAACCGCGTGGTGCAGGTAGGCGTACCCGACGCCGGCGTGGCGGTTTCGCTTCCCTCTGGCCCGTCCAAGGGTGCGGTGCCCGCCGCCGGTCGGTATGCGGCCGAGCTTTTTGATGTCAACGTGGATCAGATCCCCGGGTCTGTCGTGTTCATAACGCTGCGGGGCGGCCTTTCGGACGGGCAGGCCGGTTCCCTGGTCCAGGCAGCCCAGCCGCGGCATCCGGTAGCTGCACAGGACCTTGCCAACGGTTGAGCGGGCCATGTGAAGGTGGGCCGCGATCCGATGTGGACCCCATCGCCGATTAAACCGCAGCGCCAGAATCCTCCGCTCGGTGCGCGCTGGAGTCCGGCGGGGACTGCGCCGCGGCCGGGACGATACGTCAGCCATTCCGTCCTCACCCAGGGCCCGGTACCGGTCCACCCATTTCTTGGCCGTCGCCGGCGAGCACTGGAAACGCTCCGCGGCGCGGCGCAACGTCCAGCCCTGCTCGATGACCAAACAGGCGAGTTTTCCCCTGGCCTTGGGTGTGAGGTCGGCGTTGGCATGGGTAACGTAGGACACGAGGGCCTCCTGGGCATCGAGATGAGTGTGGTAACCCAAATCGATACCGGCGGCCCTCGCCCTTTACATCACGCCACGCTGTTCACAACGTCCGTGGGAATTACAGCTAGG
>NZ_JARDJH010000092.1:0-1074 GCF_039907755.1 Pseudarthrobacter sp. CC12
TGTATTGACCACAGACGTTAGTGACGCCCGGCGTGGTTTGGTGACATGAAGAAGACCTCCGGGTGGAGTGGGGCTTGTCTAGAGTCCTTTTTCCACACACGGAGGTCTTCGTGTCCCACCCTAATGCTTTCCTCACTCCTCGTGGCCGGTTACAGCTCGCGCAGTGTGTTGTTGATCAGTGCTGGAGCCTGCGCCGTGCCGCGGAGCGGTTTCAGGTTTCGGTCCCGACTGCTGAACGTTGGGCGACGCGCTACCGCCAGGAGGGACCCGAAGGAATGGTGGACCGTTCGAGTCGGCCACATTCCTCGCCCCGCAGGACTGCTACGCGTACCGAACGGAGGATCATTGCCGTGCGTGTGAACCGCCGGTGGGGCCCTGCCAGGATCGGCTATCTGCTGGGTCTGCACCCCTCGACCGTCCACCGGGTACTGTCCCGCTACCGGCTGGCGAAACTAACCTGGCTCGATCGCGGCACAGGACGAGTGATCCGCCGCTATGAACACGACAGGCCGGGGGATTTGGTCCACGTGGACATCAAGAAGCTGGGCCGGATCCCCGATGGCGGCGGACATCGAGTCGTGGGCAGGACCGCTGGCTGGAAGAACAAGACCGGCACCAAGGCCAACCGCCGGCCCGGCTACCACTACCTCCACAATGCCGTGGATGACCACTCACGACTGGCGTACACCGAGATCCTCACTGACGAAACCAAGGAAACGGCAGCAGGCTTCTGGGTGCGGGCAAACGCCTGGTTCAAAGAACACGGAGTTACCGTCCAACGTGTTCTGACTGACAACGGGAACTGCTACCGGTCCCATGCTTTCGCCGAAGCGCTGGGTCCGAATATCAAACACAAACGCACCCGCCCCTACAGACCACAAACCAACGGCAAAGTCGAACGGTTCAACCGCACCATGCTTGAGGAATGGGCCTACATCCGCCCCTACCGCTCAGAAGCCGAGCGAGTTGCTGCTTTCCCCGACTGGCTCCATGCTTACAATCACCATCGAGCCCACACTGCACTCAAAGGTAAGACACCGGCCAGCCGCGTCATCAACCTCTCAGGTCAATACA
>NZ_JARDJH010000093.1:0-1031 GCF_039907755.1 Pseudarthrobacter sp. CC12
TGTACTCAGTCAGTAGGTTGGTTGCACCTGCTGATGGGTGCTTTGCCTCCGAGGCTGCCGTGGGGCCGGTGGTTGTTGTAAAAGTCTAGCCATGGCTGCAGGGCGTCGGTCCGGGCTTGGTTGGATGTGAAGGGTTGCCGGTAGGCCCAGCCTTCCTGGAGGGTGCGGTTGAAGCGTTCTGCTTTGCCGTTCTGCCAGGGATGGCGGGGTTTGATCAGGATGTGTTTGGCGCCCAGTGCAGCCAGTGCGTCCTGGAAATCTTTCGATAACCGGTAGGCGAAGGCGTTGTCGGTCATGACTCTGCGGACGGGTGCGCCGTTGGCTGCCATGGCCGCTGCCGCACGGGTGAGGAACCCTGCGCAGGTCGGGCCTTTTTCGTCGGGTAGGACCTCGGCGTAGGCCAGACGGGTGTGGTCATCGACGGCGACGTGGACGTAGTCAAAACCGACCCGATTATGGCCTGTGGAGTGGTTGCGGGCGGATTGATTCGGGTCAGCCCGCCAACCTCCGCCGTCCGGGATCCGGCCTAGTTTCTTGACGTCGATGTGGATCATGTCGCCTGGAGCGTCGCGTTCGTAGCGGCGGTCCGTGGCACGGGACGCGCGGATCCGTACCCCGGTCACCGGGTCCAGGTCCCACAGTCTGGGCATGCCCGCGCGGGTCAGGATCCGGGAGACCGTCCGGGCGCTCGTCCCGCACCGGGCTGCCAGGCCCGCTGGCCCTTCGCGGTGCTCAATGCGCTGGGTCAGGACATCGGCAACGACTTCCGCGGAGGTCGCGTGCGGGCACGACCTTGGGCGGGAGCTGCGGTCCTCAAGACCGGCCCAGCCGTGCGTCCTGTACCGGCTGATCCAGCGGTGGGCGCAGGTCCGCGAGACGCCCATCTCTTTGGCCACATGGGCCACGGGACGGCCTGCAAGGACGCGCTCGATAAGGATCCGCCTACCGTTCGGCGTCAGGCGGGCATTACGGTGGGACATGAAGACCTCTTAGTCGTTGGCTGTGTGTGGTAACCACCAACCTAAGAGGTC
>NZ_JARDJH010000094.1:0-1002 GCF_039907755.1 Pseudarthrobacter sp. CC12
CGGCGAGGAGGGTGGCGGCTTCCTGGCGGGTGGTGCCGGAGTCCTGGATGCCTTCTGCGATGTGGGCGAGTTCGGCGGGGATGTCGCGGCCTTTTTTGCGCATGGCGGTGGCCCAGAGGCGGCCGGCGCGGTAGGAGGAGCGGACCAGGGGTCCGGACATGACGCCGAGGAAGCCGATTTCTTCGGCTTCGTGCTGGAGGTCCACGAATTCCTGGGGTTTGACCCAGCGGTCCACGGGCAGGTGCCGTTCGGAGGGGCGGAGGTACTGGGTGATGGTGATCAGGTCGCAGCCGGCCTGGTGGAGGTCGCGGAGGGCTTCGCTGATTTCTTCGCGGGTTTCGCCCATGCCCAGGATGAGGTTGGATTTGGTGACCATGCCCAGGTTCCGGCCCTGGGTGATGACGTCCAGGGAGCGTTCGTAGCGGAACGCGGGGCGGATCCGTTTGAAGATCCGGGGGACGGTTTCGACGTTGTGGGCGAAGACTTCGGGGGCGGAGTCGCAGATCGCCTTGATGTGGTCGGGGTTGCCGGAGAAGTCGGGGATGAGCAGTTCGACGCCGGTGCCGGGGTTCAGTTCGTGGATCTTGCGGACGGTTTCGGCGTAGAGCCAGACGCCTTCGTCTTCGAGGTCGTCGCGGGCCACGCCGGTGACGGTGGCGTAGCGCAGCTGCATGGAGTGGACGGAGCGGGCCACCTTGGTGGGTTCGAACATGTCCACGGGGGAGGGTTTGCCGGTGTCGATCTGGCAGAAGTCGCAGCGGCGGGTGCATTCGGAGCCGCCGATCAGGAAGGTCGCTTCCTTGTCTTCCCAGCATTCGAAGATGTTGGGGCAGCCGGCTTCTTCGCAGACGGTGTGCAGGCCTTCTTTTTTGACCAGGTTCTTCAGCCCGACGAACTCGGGGCCCATCTGGACCTTGGCCTTGATCCACTCCGGCTTGCGCTCCACCGGGACCGCAGCGTTGCGCTGCTCGATCCGCAGCATCTTCCGGCCTTCAGGTGCCA
>NZ_JARDJH010000095.1:0-938 GCF_039907755.1 Pseudarthrobacter sp. CC12
ACCACGATGGAGTGGGTGTCGTTTTTGAAGTAGCGGCGGGCTGCTGCGCGGGTGTCGGAGAAGCCGAAGCCGTCGGCGCCGAGGGTGGCGTATTCGTTGGGGATGAATTGCCGGATCTGGTCGGGGACGGCTTTCATGTAGTCCGAGACGGCGACGATGGGGCCGGTGGCGCCTTCGAGTTGCTGGGTGACGAAGGGGACGCGGGCGGGTTGGCCGGGGTTGAGGAAGGCTTCTTCTTCGGCGGCGAGGCCGTCGCGGCGCAGTTCGTTCCAGGAGGTCACGGACCAGACGTCGGCGGAGACGTTCCAGTCGTCGGCGAGGACGCGTTGGGCTTCGATGGCCCAGGGCACGGAGACGCCGGAGGCGAGGATCTGGGTGCGGGGACCGTCGATCTTGGCCGGGGCGAGGAGGTAGATGCCCTTGATGACGCCTTCGACGTCGAGGTTCTCGGGTTCTGCGGGCTGGATGATGGGTTCGTTGTACACGGTGAGGTAGTACATGACGTTTTTGTCCGTGGAGTCCGGCCCGTACATCCGTTCCAGGCCGGAGCGGACGATGTGTCCGATTTCGTAGCCATAGGCGGGGTCGTAGGTGAGGACGGCGGGGTTGGTAGAGGCCAGGAGGGGGGAGTGGCCGTCGGCGTGCTGGAGGCCTTCGCCGGTGAGCGTGGTCCGTCCTGCGGTGGCGCCGATGATGAAGCCGCGGGTCATTTGGTCGCCGGCGGCCCAGAAGGCGTCGCCGGTGCGTTGGAAGCCGAACATGGAGTAGAACACGTAGACCGGGACCAGGGGGGCGCCATGGGTGGCGTAGGAGGTTCCGGCGGCGGTGAAGGCTGCCACGGCGCCGGCTTCGTTGATGCCGGGGTGGATCAGCTGCCCGGCGGGGGATTCCTTGTAGGCCAGGACCAGGTCCCGGTCCACCGACAGGTAGTTCTGCCC
>NZ_JARDJH010000096.1:0-929 GCF_039907755.1 Pseudarthrobacter sp. CC12
GGGCGGGCGGTTTCCTTCTTCAACCGCTCGTACCAGTCAGGGGCGCGGCGGCGGACCTTCAACCCGCCCGGCAGCACCCCTTCGCGTTTGAGCGAGGTCTGCACGCAGTTCTCCATCACGGACCAGATGTGCAGCAGCCCCGCACGGATCTCCTCCCCGGAGCGGGAGGCCAACTCGTTCGTGGACATCACGTCGGCGATGCCCAGCCCGGTCACCGCGCAGTGCGCCAACAACTCCGCCGCGGTCCGGAACGGCAGCGGCAGCCCCTCCTTGGACGCGTCCAGTTCCTGCTGCGCCGCGTCCTCCTCCCCCTCCCGGACGATGAACCCGCCACCGACCGAGAAGAACGTCGCCGCGTGCACCACCGAACCCTGCGCGTCGGTGACCGTGAACGTCATCCCGTTCGTGTGCCGCGGCAGCACCGTCAACGGCCGCAACACCATGTCCTTCACCCCATACGGCAGCGCCACCGACCCGGCCAGGTTCAGGACCCCGGTCTCCGCGATCGAGGCCAGCCGCTCCTCGACCTCTTCGGGCAGGATCAACTCCGGATGGAACCCCTCCAAGCCCAGCAGGACCGCCGTCATCGTCCCATGCCCGTGCCCCGTCGCGGCCAACGACCCATACAAATCCACCCGCAACCCGGCCACCCCAGCCAGCTTCCCCGAGGCCTTGAGCTCCTCAGCGAACACAGCAGCAGCCCGCATCGGCCCCACAGTATGCGAAGACGACGGGCCAATCCCGATCGAAAAAAGATCAAAGACTCCAACTGCCATAACTAAATCCTTACTGAAACTGTGGTTCGTTTGGTGTGGCCGGGCTGGGGTGGAGCGGGCAGGACATCCTCTGCGTGCTCGGTCGCGAAGACGCCCGCTAAGCGGACGTGACGCTCCCTTAGACGCACGCTGCCGGATGCCCCGCCCACTCCG
>NZ_JARDJH010000097.1:0-873 GCF_039907755.1 Pseudarthrobacter sp. CC12
CTAGGTGTACTGAGTCAGGACGTTGGTTACGTCGTGAATAGGTGAAGACCTCTTAGGTTGGTGGTTACCACACACAGCCAACGACTAAGAGGTCTTCATGTCCCACCGTAATGCCCGCCTGACTCCGAACGGTAGGCGGATCCTTATCGAGCGCGTCCTCGCCGGCCGTCCCGTGGCCCATGTGGCCAAAGAGATGGGTGTCTCGCGGACCTGCGCCCACCGCTGGATCAGCAGGTACAGGACGCACGGCTGGGCCGGCCTCGAGGACCGCAGCTCCCGCCCAAGGTCGTGCCCGCACGCGACCTCCGCGGAAGTTGTTGCCGATGTCCTGATCCAGCGCGTTGAGCACCGCGAAGGGCCAGCGGGCCTGGCCTTGCGCTGCGGTACCAGCGCCCGGACGGTCTCCCGGATCCTGGCCCGCGCGGGTATGCCGAAGCTGTGGGACCTGGACCCGGTGACCGGTGAACGGATCAGGGCATCCCGTGCCACGGACCGCCGCTACGAACGTGACGCTCCCGGGGACATGATCCATATCGACGTCAAGAAACTAGGGCGGATTCCCGACGGCGGAGGTTGGCGGGCCGACCCGAATCAATCCGCCCGCAACCACTCAGCAGGCCATAATCGGGTCGGTTTTGACTACGTCCACGTGGCCGTCGATGACCACACTCGTCTGGCCTACGCCGAGGTCCTGCCCGACGAAAAAGGCCCGACCTGCGCCGGGTTCCTCACCCGTGCGGCAGCGGCCATGGCAGCCAACGGGGCCCCCGTCCGACGGGTCATGACCGACAACGCGTTCGCCTACCGGTTATCGAAAGATTTCCAGGACGCACTGGCTGCACTGGGCGCCAAACACATCCTGATCAAACCCCG
>NZ_JARDJH010000098.1:0-807 GCF_039907755.1 Pseudarthrobacter sp. CC12
GCGCCGTTGAGGGCATCGGCGACGGCGGCGCTGCGGTTGCCGCTGCGGCAGACGGCGATCACGGGGACGGCCGGGTCCAGCTCGCCCAGGCGGGCCTGCAGCTGCCCCATCGGGATATGCAGGGCGCCGGGAATCATGCCCTCGGCGACCTCGAAGTCCTCGCGGACATCCAGGATCCGGGCGGTGGAACGGCGCTGCTCGGTCTCGGTGATGGTGATTTCAGCCATGGGGGTTCTCCTTCGGGCTTAACAGGGGTGGGTTGGGTCAGGCGGTGATGGTGCCGGCGGTGACCCACGCCGCGACGGCGAAGATGAGTACCGCAAACGAGATACGGATGTGCTTGTCGTGCAGGTGGCGGGCAAACCGGGCGGCAACCACCGATCCCACGATGGCCGGGATGGCGAACGCCAGGGTGGTGGCCCAGTCGATGGTGTAGCCGGCCGCGTGGGCACTGAACCCGGCGGCGGAATTGACCACGATGATCGCCAAAGAGGTTCCAACAGCCTGCTTCATCCGCAGGCCCAGGAAGATGGTCAGTGCGGGGGTGATGAGGAAGCCGCCGCCCACGCCGAGGAGCCCGGTGAGGAACCCGACGAGCAGCCCCACCCCCACGGCTTTCGGGGCGCAGGACCGGAAAGCCCGGTTCGGCCCGGTGCTGCAGGAACCTTCGCTTTCGCGGGGCTTGCTGAGCATCCGGATGCCCGCGGCCACCATGATCACGGCGAAGGCAAGCATCAGGATGTTCGGATCCAGCAGCTTGCCCACTGCCGCGCCGCCCCAGGCCGCCGGGATACCGGCGGCCCCGAC
>NZ_JARDJH010000099.1:0-750 GCF_039907755.1 Pseudarthrobacter sp. CC12
ACTGTGCACACGCCGGTGCCCGTATCGGCCATGGTTCTTCTTGAAGATGTCCCTGATGGAGGCCTTGAGCTCCTCTTGCGGGTCAGGGGCTTGAAGGCGCGCCTGGTGATAGAAAAACGTGGATCGTGCCAGGCTCGAGACCTGAAGAAGAAGTGGAAGCGGGAAGTCGGCCTTGAGGGCGATGAGGGCTTGGACCTTCACCTTTGTTTTTGAGCCCTCAAGGCTCGCAATTTTCCCAAATATGCGACTTCGGCCCGCAGGCGTTCGTTCTCCCGACGTAGCCGTTCTAGCTCGGGTACTTCTGCAGGCGGTGGGGAGTCGGGCTTCCGGGGTCTGCCTTTGGGCTTGGGGCGTAAGGCGTCCACGCCTTCACGGCGGTAGGTACGCACCCACGACTTGAGTAGCACGGCCGAAGATAAGCCGGCCTCTTCCGCCAAGGCCGGTGCAGTCTCGCCAGCAAGGAACCGTTGCACCAGGGCGAGCTTGAATTCGAACGTGTACGACTGAGCAGGCTTCGTCACCAGCGCACCTTGACCATGGATCCTCCACCGCCGATACAGCCTCTTAACAGGCCCACGAGACTCACGAGACACACCCAGCATGGTGGCTGTCGCCGTGTATGCAAGGCCTTTCTCAAACCACGCTACAGCCGTCGCGCGCTGATGGGCCGACAAAGAACTACTTGAACGCAAAACTGCTCCCCGGAAGTCGAAACTGAATTTTCAGTCCAACTTTCGGGGAGCAGTTCAT